>JBEILC010000244.1:0-4091 GCA_040379425.1 Hyphomicrobiales bacterium | reverse complement strand
CCCAGTGGCCAGTTTGAATCACACTTTCAATGCGCCGGGAATCCCTCCTGATTCCGTCAAGCCTCATTCCGCTCTAGGAGCGTTTACGCAGGTCTACGCTCCATCCCGTAAGGCAGAGACTGACTGCCAGCGGCGCAGGAAGCCGAACTCGCACGGTTCCTGACAGTCCCATCAGACCCGCATCGAGCCCTCCCGCCTCGTCTTCATCGATGAGACCTGGACCAAGACCAACATGGCGCCGCGGCGCGGATGGGGTGCGAAGGGTGAGCGCCTCAAGGCCTATGTGCCGCATGGCTACTGGAAGACGCTGACCTTCCTCGCGGCACTCCGCCATGATGGGCTCACCGCGCCCTGCGTGTTCGATGGCCCGATCAATGGCGAGAGCTTCCTGCGCTATGTCGAGCAGTTCCTCGTGCCCACGCTGAAGCCCGGCGATCTCGTCATCATGGACAATCTCGGCTCGCACAAGAGCGATGCGGTCCGGGCCGCGATCAAGGCCCCTGGCGAACGGCTCCTCTTCCTTCCGCCCTACAGCCCCGATGTCAACCCCATCAAACAGGTCTTCGCCAAGCTCAAGCACCTGCTCCGCAAGGCCAAGGAGAGAACCCTGGACGCCACATGGCAGCGCATCGGATCAATCCTCCCCAACTTCACGGCAGAAGAATGCTCCAGCTACTTCAACAATGCCGGGTATGGGTCCATCTAGAATCATTCCGCTCTAGATGAGGAGCTGATAAATCGCCGGCGCATGACGGTAGCTCCCCCGGTCCGGATACGCTTCCGCGGCGCGTCCGATGCAGGGAATCACTCATCTGTGAAATGGGTTGATCCGGCGGGTGCGGCGCACGTATCCGGCACCATGACTGCACCCGTGATCTACTGGTTACGGCAGGACCTGCGTCTTGCCGATAACGCCGCCTTTTCCGCAGCGGCAGCGCGCGGGCCCTTGATATTCCTCTACATTCTTGACGATGTGACGCCGGGGGACTGGCGCATGGGCGGTGCTGCGCGCTGGTGGCTCAACCGGAGCCTCGAGAGCCTCGGGCGGAAGATTCCGCTGACGCTGCGGCGCGGCCCCGCCGACCAGGTGATCGACAGCGTTCTGGCGGAGACCGGAGCAGCCGCACTGCATTTCATGCGCGATTATGCCCCTTGGTCAGGTGCGCTCGAGCAGCGCGTTAAGTCCGTGGCAGAAAAGCGGGGGGCGGCGTGCCACCGCTATGGCGGCTTCCTGCTGCATGAGCCGGAGGCGATCCGCAACGGTTCGGGCGAGCCGTACCGGGTCTATACCCCCTTCTCCAAGTCGTGTTTCGCGGCGGGCGAACCCAAGGGGTTGAAGCCTGTGCCTGCTTTCTCACCCTGGCAGCGCGCGCTCGCGTCCGACCGCCTCGAAGACTGGGGCCTCTTGCCGTCACGGCCCAACTGGGCCGGAGCGTTCGAGGCGCAGTGGACACCCGGCGAGGAAGGCGCCGCCCAACGGCTTCAGGACTTCATCACCCATGGCCTCGCTCATTATGCCGACGAACGCGACCGGCCGGACCGCGACGTGACATCGAGGCTGTCACCGCACCTGCATTTCGGCGAGATCAGCCCCGCGCAGGCCTGGCACGCGGCGCGGACCGCCGAAATGCAAAGCGGCGGCCGGCTGGCCAAGACGACGGAGAAGTTCCTGAAAGAGATCCTCTGGCGGGAATTCTCCTATCACCTGCTGCATCACTGGCCGACCCTTCCGACCGAACCCTTCCGCCCGGAATTCGCAGCCTTCCCCTGGACGGATGATCCCGCGGGCCTCAAGGCCTGGCAACAGGGCCGCACCGGCTACCCCATCGTCGATGCCGGCATGCGGGAGCTGTGGGCCACCGGCGCCATGCACAACCGCGTGCGCATGATTGCCGCATCCTTCCTCATCAAGGACCTTCTCATTCCGTGGCAAGACGGCGAGCGCTGGTTCTGGGATACGCTCGTCGATGCCGACATCGGCTCCAATTCCGCGAGCTGGCAGTGGGTGGCGGGCTGCGGGGCGGATGCCGCCCCCTACTTCCGCATCTTCAACCCGGTGCTGCAGGGCGAGAAGTTCGATCCCGCCGGCGCCTATGTGCGCAAATGGGTGCCGGAGCTGGCGCGGATGCCGGATCAATTCATCCACAAACCGTGGGAAGCGCCGCGCCTCGTGCGCGATGCGGCGGGTGTTGAACTGGGGCGGAACTACCCGCATCCTGTCGTCGACCACGGCAAGGCGCGCGACAAGGCGCTCGCGGCATTCCAGGAGATCAAGGGGGCAGCATGACGAAGCTACTGGGCATCAGCGGTTCGCTGCGCAAGGCATCTTCCAACACGGGGCTGCTGCGTGCGATTCAATCCATGGCGCCGGCCCATGTAAGCATGGAGATCGCGGCACTCCACGGCATTCCGCTGTTCAACGAGGATGACGAGGCCGCAACCGGCAAGCCCGAGGCGGTGAAGGCGCTCGATGCGAAAATCCGCGCGGCCGACGGCATCGTGATTGCCTGCCCCGAGTATAACTTCTCGGTTCCCGGCGTGCTGAAGAACGGAACCGACTGGCTCTCCCGCGGCGGCTCGCCCTTCCGCTGGAAGCGGGTGGGCATCATCGGCGCGGGCGGCGGGCAGTTCGTCGGCACGGCGCGTTCGCAATATCATTTCCGCCAGAACCTCCAGGCGCTGCAGGCGATCACCATGCCGCGGCCCGAAGTCTTCGTGAACCACAATGAGGAGAAGTTCGACGCGGAGGGTAACCTCACCGACCCCGAAACGGCGCGCTATCTGGCGAAGTGGTTCGAGTCGTTTCTGGAGTGGGTGGAGAAGAAGCCGTAGGGTAATCGTCCTCTCCTGCTGAGCGGGAGAAGATATTCCTAGACCGCAATACTCGCCGCGGCCGTCCGGATGGCGCGGATCTCGTCGCCATAGCTCTTGGCCTTGAAGATCGCCGAGCCCGCGACCAGCACATTGGCGCCGGCGCGCGCCACATCCGCTGCATTGGCGCGCGTCACGCCGCCGTCAACCTCGATGTCAATGTTCCGTCCACGGACCATCTCCCTGACCTCGGCGATCTTGGGAAGCATGGCGGGGATGAAGGCCTGGCCGCCGAAGCCGGGATTGACCGTCATCACCAGGATCAGGTCCAGCCGGTCCAGCACATGGCTGAGGACGGACACCGGTGTCGCGGGATTCAGCGACACGCCCGGCTTTTTGCCCATCGCCCGGATCATCTGCAGTGACCGGTCCAGATGCGGGCCGGCCTCGGCATGGACCGTGATCCCGTCGGCCCCGGCCTTTGCGAAGGCCTCGAGATAGCGGTCGACCGGCGAGATCATCAGATGCACGTCGAAGAACTTGCGCGTGACCGGGCGGATCGCCTCGATGATCGGAAAGCCGAAAGAGATGTTGGGCACGAAGTGCCCATCCATCACGTCAATGTGGATCCAGTCGGCTCCCCCCTCGTCGAGGGCGCAGACCTCATCCCCGAGCTTCGCGAAGTCGGCCGCGAGGATCGAGGGCGAGACGAGGAGGGGCCGGGACATGGGATCAGCCGATCAGCTTGCCGAAATGCACGGCGGTGTCGCTCATGCGGTTCGAGAAGCCCCACTCATTGTCGTACCAGGAGAGGATCTGCACGAAATTGTCATCCATCACCTTGGTCTGGTCGAGGTGGAAGACCGAGGAATGCGGATCGTGGTTGAAGTCCACCGAGACGTTGGGCTTCGCCGTGGCGCCGAGGATGCCCTTCAGCGGACCGCTCGCGGCGGCCTTGAGGATCAGCTCGTTCACCTCTTCCTTGGTCGTCTTGCGCTTGGCGATGAACTTGAGGTCGACGACGGAGACATTCGGCGTCGGCACGCGCATCGCAAAGCCGTCGAGCTTTCCTTTCAGTTCGGGAAGGACAAGGCCCACGGCCTTGGCGGCACCCGTCGAGGTCGGGATCATGGAGAGGGCCGCAGCACGGGCGCGGTAGAGATCCTTGTGCATGGTGTCCAGCGTCGGCTGGTCGCCGGTGTAGGAGTGGATCGTCGTCATCATGCCCTTCTCGATGCCGATCCCGTCATTCAGCACCTTGGCCACGGGGGCGAGGCAGT
>JBEILC010000243.1:0-4158 GCA_040379425.1 Hyphomicrobiales bacterium | reverse complement strand
CACCCCCGGCGAAAACCGGGGCCCAGCTTCAGGCATGGTCCCGCGCGGAAAGCTGGGTCCCCGCCTTCATCGGGATGACGCCGGTGGATGATTTCCTGCCGCTTTCACCCTTGGTTCAACTGGTGCCGCAGCGCAAAAACGACTATAGCGTGCGGGCTCACATTCCTAGCAAGAGGCCCCGATGTCGCTCGACAGCTTCAAGTGCCGCAAGACCCTCAAGGTCGGCGCCAAGACCTATACCTATTTCAGCCTGAAGGCCGCCGAGAAGAACGGCCTCAAGGGCATTTCGCGGCTTCCCTATTCGCTGAAGGTTCTGCTCGAGAACCTGCTGCGCCATGAGGATGGGCGCTCGGTCACCAAGGCTGACATCGAAGGCATCGCCAAGTGGCTGAAGAACCGGGGCAAGGACGAGAAGGAAATCGCCTTCCGCCCGGCCCGCGTGCTGATGCAGGATTTCACCGGCGTTCCCGCCGTCGTCGACCTGGCCGCCATGCGCGACGCGATGAAGGCGCTGGGCCAGAAGCCGGAGAAGATCAACCCGCTGGCCCCCGTGGACCTCGTCATCGACCATTCGGTGATGGTGGACTTCTTCGCCAATTCCAAGGCCTTCAAGCAGAACGTCGACCTCGAATATGACCGCAACGGCGAGCGCTACACCTTCCTCAAATGGGGGCAGGGGGCGTTCGACAATTTCCGCGTGGTGCCGCCGGGCACCGGCATCTGCCACCAGGTGAACCTCGAATATCTCGCGAAGACCGTCTGGACGCGCACCGGCAAGGTCAAGGGCAAGTCCGTGACCTATGCCTATCCGGACACGCTGGTCGGCACGGATTCCCACACCACCATGGTGAACGGCCTGGCCGTGCTGGGCTGGGGTGTTGGCGGCATCGAGGCTGAGGCCGCCATGCTGGGCCAGCCCATCTCCATGCTGATCCCCGAAGTCATCGGCTTCCGGCTCGATGGCGCGCTGCCCGAGGGCACCACCGCCACCGACCTGGTGCTGACCGTCACCCAGATGCTGCGCAAGAAGGGCGTCGTCGGCAAGTTCGTGGAATTCTATGGGCCGGGCCTCGCGCACCTCTCGCTCGAGGATATGGCAACGATTGCCAACATGGCGCCCGAATATGGCGCGACCTGCGGTTTCTTCCCCATCAATGCCGAAACCATCAGCTACCTGAAGGGCACGGCGCGCCCCGCCGCCCAGGTGGCCCTTGTCGAGAAATACGCCAAGGCGCAGGACATGTTCTGGACGGCCAAGGCGGAAGAGCCCGTCTTCACCGACACGCTGTCTCTCGACCTCAAGACCGTTGTCCCGTCCATGGCCGGCCCCAAGCGCCCGCAGGACCGGGTGGAACTCAGCAACGCCGCCTCTGGCTTCGCCAAGGTGATGTCCGAGGAGTTCAAGAAGGCGGACGAACGCTCCAAGCGCTTCAAGGTCGAGAAGGCCAATTTCGACATCGGCCATGGTGACGTGGTGATCGCCGCCATCACCTCCTGCACCAACACCTCGAACCCGAGCGTGATGATCGGCGCGGGGCTTCTGGCGCGCAATGCGGTGAAGGCCGGCATCACGTCCAAGCCCTGGGTCAAGACCTCGCTCGCACCCGGCTCGCAGGTCGTCACCGAATATCTCGCCTCCTCCGGCCTGCAGAAGGACCTCGACAAGATCGGCTTCAACCTGGTGGGCTATGGCTGCACCACCTGCATCGGCAATTCCGGCCCGCTGCCGGAGAATATCTCGGACGCGGTGCGAAAGAACGATCTCGTGGCAGCCGCCGTGCTCTCCGGCAACCGCAACTTCGAAGGCCGCGTGAACCCGGACGTGCGCGCCAACTACCTGGCTTCGCCGCCCCTCGTCGTGGCCTATGCGCTGGCGGGCTCGCTGAACGTGGACCTGACGAAGGACCCGATCGGCCATGACAAGAAGGGCAAGCCCGTTTACCTGAAGGACATCTGGCCTTCCGCCAGGGAGATCGCCTCCTTCGTCCGCAAGAACGTGACGCGAAAGGCCTTCGCCAAGCGCTACAAGGACGTGTTCAAGGGTGATGCGCAGTGGCGCAAGATCAAGGTCACCAAGGGCATGAACTACACCTGGGATGCGAAGAGCACCTATGTGGCGAACCCGCCCTATTTCGACGGCCTGACCATGACGCCCGCACCGGTGAAGGACGTCGAGGGCGCGCGCGTCCTTGGCCTGTTCCTCGATTCGATCACGACCGACCACATCTCGCCCGCCGGTGACATCAAGGCGGCTTCGCCTGCCGGCAAGTATCTGAATGAGCGCGGGGTCGAGAAGATCGACTTCAACTCCTACGGCGCGCGCCGTGGCCACCATGAGGTGATGATGCGCGGCACCTTCGCCAACATCCGCATCAAGAACCAGATGGTGCCGGGTGTCGAAGGCGGGGTCACCAAGCATTTCCCCGATGGCGAGACCATGCCGATCTATGACGCCGCGATGAAATATGCCGAGGAGGGCACCCCCCTCGTCATCTTCGCGGGCAAGGAATATGGCACCGGCTCGTCGCGTGACTGGGCGGCCAAGGGCACGAAGCTGCTGGGCGTGCGCGCCGTCGTGGCGCAGAGCTTCGAGCGCATCCACCGCTCCAACCTGATCGGCATGGGTGTGGTTCCGCTGCAGTTCGCGGACGGCGAAAGCTGGCAGACGCTGGGCCTGAAGGGTGACGAAAAGGTCACCATCAAGGGCCTCGCCGAGGGTCTGAGGCCCCGCGCCGCGCTGACGGTTGAGATCACCCGGGCGGATGGCTCCAAGGCTGAAGCCAAGGTCCTCTGCCGCATCGATACGCTGGATGAGCTCGACTACTACAAGAACGGTGGCATCATGCCCTATGTGCTCCGCAACCTTGCAAGGTCGGCCTGACCCTGCTCAAACGCATTCGTGAAGCCTGCCGTACGGCTCGTGAGTGGTGCTCGCGGGCCGTTTGGTTCATAAGGGGGCATGTTGTTCCCGAGGCCCATATCCCGCCGTGACTGCCTTGCACTGGGTGGAGGGTTGGGCGCGGTGTGGCTTGGCGGGACCGCCGAGGCCGGAGCCGGCAAGAAGATCGATGTGGTGGCGGAGCTGTTCAGCAGCCAGGGTTGTAAGTCCTGCCCGGCGGCGGACCGGCTCTTGTCCGAAATCCGCTCCATGCCGGGCGTGCTGGCGCTGACCTTCCATGTGGACTACTGGGACTATCTCGGCTGGAAGGACACGCTCGCCAGCCCTGAATTCTCCCAGCGCCAGTATGATTATGCCAAGGCCCGGGGCGACATGGATGTCTTCACCCCGCAGATGATCGTCAACGGCGAAAAGCCGATGGTGGGGAGCCAGCGCTCCGAGGTGTTTGCCGTGCTCTCACAGTCGCGCAAGGCGCATTGGTCGGCCACGCTCGACATCGCCAACACGGCGAAGGAGATGGTGATCGAGATCGGAGCGGGCGAGACCACCCAGGAGGCGACGCTCTGGGTTATGCCCGTGATCGATCAGACCAAGGTGAAGATCGAGAAGGGCGAGATGGCGGGCCGCGAAGTCACTTACAATAACGTCGTGCGCAAGCTCGTGCCTGCCGGCGTGTGGAAGGGCGAGGCGGCGCGCATCGTGCTGCCCAAGGAAGGGCTGATGCCGCCAGGCGCCACCGCTTGCGTTGCGCTCCTTCAGCAGGGCAAGGCCGGCCCCATCCTCGGCTGCGGCTGCTGGGGCAGCCTCACGAGCTGAGGCCGGCGGCTCAGGCCGCCTGCGCTGTCACGCCGCGAAGGCAGGAGGCAAACTCGGCCGCTGAAAGCGATGGTTCGATCGCGCCCGACAGGATCCCTGCGAAGACCGGCTCCGGCATCCCGGCCTTCATCCGGCCGATGAACGTCATGTGCTGCGATGACTGCGCAGCGCTTGTATGGTTATCGCGATGGCCATGTGACCTGAGCGTCATTTTATGAACCAGGCGAATTGTAAGTGCCTGGCAATCAGGGTGGCTCGCCGGATCAATGCCATCGGCGTCATTGAGACGCTGGCGGACGCGATGCTCTTCGAAGGGGTCCCAACCTTCAACAGGATCGTGTCCCAATCGGTGGTGTAGCTGAAGGCGGCGGTCGGCGAGCTTTTCAGGATGGCCCGGTCTTCGACAGGCTCTTGACACTCACGCAACCAACCCCATGTAGATT
>JBEILC010000242.1:0-4217 GCA_040379425.1 Hyphomicrobiales bacterium | reverse complement strand
GGAATACTAGGATGGGACGCAGCGCGGATCCGGTCCGAGATATCAAGCTTTGCGGCAGAACTTGTCAATTATCACGGGGTCAACCCTGCTATTCTCGAGGAGTGAATGATGAAGATCAGCCCGAAGGCACGCATGAACCGGCTGTTCACCAATGGAGGCTGCCTCGATGTCGCCATTGACCATGGGGTGTGCAACGAACCCTCCTTCATGGTGGGCCTTGAGGACATGCCGCGCGTGGTCGATGCGCTGATCAGGGCAAGGCCCGACGCCATCCAGATGGCTTATGGACAGGCCGACCTGCTGCAATCACGCCCCGAAAAGGGCAAGCCTGCCCTGGTAATGCGGCTCGACATGGGAAACCCTTACAACGCCACGCGCCATCGGGTGATGTGGTCCATGCTGCAGAACGCGGAGGAGCCGATCATCGGCGCGCTCGAGATGGACGCGGCCTGCGTGGTGGTGAACCTGTTCATGCTGCCGGATGAGCCCGAGATGTTTCGCCAGTGCGTGGAGAATATCAGCCGTGTGCGCGCCGCCTGCCACCGCTATGGCATGCCGCTCATGATCGAGCCACTCGTCATGCTGCCGAACGAGCTGCGTGGCGGATATCAGGTTGACGGCGATGCGGAGAAGATCGTTACCCTGGTGCGGCTTGCGGCCGAGATGGGCGCTGACATCATCAAGGCCGATCCGACGTCGGACCCCAACGAGTTCCACCGCGTCGTTGAAGCGGCACGCGTGCCCGTTCTGGTACGCGGCGGCGGCAAGGAAGATCTGAAGACCGTGCTGAGGAAGTCCGCTGCCCTGCTGGCACAGGGTGCGAAGGGCATGGTCTATGGCCGCAATATCTACCAGCACGAAAACCCGGGCGCGGTGGTGCGGGCGCTGATGGCCATGATCCATGACGGCGCGGATGGAGACGCCGCGTGGGACGTCTACAATCGTGGCTAGTTACCTGCTGGGGCTTGATGCCGGGAACACCGTCATCAAGGCGGTGCTGTTCGACACCTCTGGACGGCAGGTGGCCCTTCATGCGCTCGATGGCGCAACCCATAAGCCCCTGCCTGGCATGGTCGAGCGCTCCGTGCCGGAGCTCTGGGAGAATGCCAGCGCTGCCATCCGTGGCTGTCTTCAGCGCGCGGGTGTCTCATCGGCTGACGTGCTGGCGGTTGGTTGTGCGGGCCATGGCAATGGTCTCTACCTGCTTGACAAGTCCGGCGCGGCGTTGCTTGGAATTCAGTCTCTCGATTCACGTGCCGCCGCGCTGGCCTCCGAGATCGATGCCGCCAGTGGCGATGCGATCCAGGCCATCTCGCTGCAGCGGCCGTGGCCCGCGCAGACGCCGGTGTTGCTGGCCTGGCTGAAGCGGCACAGACCCGAGATCTATGCCAAGGCCGGCAAGCTGCTGTTCGCGAAGGACGTACTGACCTCGCAGCTGACCGGGGCCCGCGTCAGCGACATCTCTGACATGACCGGCGCGGGCCTGATGCGCCTGCCCGAGGCCTCCCATGACTCCGGGCTTTTGTCACTCTATGGGCTGGAGGATGCACTGCCGCTCCTGCCGCCTGCCATTGAACCATCGGCCATCGCGGGGCACGTCACGGCTGAGGCCGCCCAGGCGACAGGGTTGTCCGCTGGCACCCCTGTCATCGGCGGATATTTCGATGTGGTCTCCTCTGCCCTGGGCTCCGGTGCCGTCAAGCAAGGTGATGCATCCATCGTGGTGGGAAGTTGGTCCATCAACCAGGTTTTCGCGCCAAGGGCAGCGGCTGACCGGCGCGTCTTCATGGTGTCGAAGTTCGGTGCCGGGCGCTTCCTCAACATGGAGAACTCGGCAACGTCTGCTGCGAACCTCGAGTGGTATGTGCGCGAATTCATCGAACGCGGCAGCCATCATGCGGATCCCTTCGGAGCGGTGAATGCGGCGGTCGGCAGTGTAAGGCCCGCTGCTGGAGATCCTTACTTTCATCCCTTCCTCTATGGTGGCCGCATGGGCGCTCACCAGCGCGGCGGTTTCTACGGGATCGCCGGCTGGCATGGAGAAGGGCATCTGCTCCGCGCCATCTTCGAAGGCGTGATGTTTGAGCACCGCAGGCATGTCGAGGTGCTGGCAGAGGCTGGCCTCGGCTTCGACCGCGTGGCGCTCTCGGGCGGGGGCGCGCGCTCCGCGCATTGGCCGCAGATGTTCGCGGATGGACTGGGCCGGCATGTGACCGTCGCCGAAGCCACTGAAACGGGTGCGCTCGGCGCTGCCATCGGTGCGGCACTCGCCCTGGGCCTCCATGCCGATTACGAGACGGCGGTGGTCGCCATGACGCAGGCCAGGGCCCGGTTCGCGCCGGATGCCGGCATGCGGGCGCATTACGACAAACGCTACGAGACCTGGACCCGCATCACGCGGGCGATGGAACCTGTCTGGCGCGAGATGGCGGGTGCTGCACAATGATCCTCGACGGAGACTTTGACTTCATCATCATTGGCGCCGGAACGGCGGGCTGCGTGCTGGCCAACCGGCTGACCGCCGACGGCCGGACGCGCGTGCTGCTGCTGGAGGCGGGGGGCAGCGACAATTATCACTGGGTGCATATTCCCATCGGCTATCTTTACTGCATCGGCAATCCCCGCACCGACTGGATGATGAAGACCGCCAGCGAGCCGGGTCTGAACGGCCGCTCGCTGGTCTATCCGCGCGGCAAGGTCCTCGGCGGCTGCTCCTCCGTCAATGGCATGATCTACATGCGGGGCCAGGCGGCGGACTATGACCACTGGCGGCAACTGGGCAATACCGGCTGGGGTTGGGACGATGTGCTGCCTTACTTTAGGAAGTCCGAATCCCATCATGGCGGCGAGAGCGACATTCATGGCGCGGGCGGCGAGTGGCGCGTGGCGAAGCAGCGCCTGAGGTGGGACATTCTCGCGGCCGTGCAGCAGGGCGCAGTTGAGTTCGGCATCATGCCGCGTGCCGATTTCAACGACGGCAACAATGAGGGTTCGGGGTTCTTCGAGGTGAACCAGTCAGGCGGCGTGCGCTGGAACACGGCCAAGGCCTTCCTGCGGCCGGCATTGAAGCGCGGCCTTGTGCGCCTTGTGACGCATGCGCATGTGACGAGTCTTATCACGGAGGGACGCCGCGCTAAGGGCGTGCGCTGGCTGAAGGACGATGTGACCCGTGAGGCACACGCTTCGCGCGAGGTGCTGCTGGCGGCGGGCGCCATCAACTCGCCCAAGATCCTGGAACAGTCCGGCATCGGCCAGGCCTCCCGCCTGCAGGCTCTGGGAATCACGCCGCTGCATGATCTTCCGGGAGTAGGCGAGAACCTGCAGGACCACCTGCAGATCCGCACTGTCTTCAAGGTTCATGGCGCGCGGACACTCAATGATATGGTGCGCTGGCCATGGAGCAAGGCGGCGGTCGCGCTGCAATATCTCTTTGCCCGGTCAGGACCGATGTCGATGGCGCCTAGTCAGTTCGGGATGTTTACACGCTCCGGACCGGAGATCGATGTGCCCGATCTTGAATATCACGTGCAGCCTCTTTCGACCAATCGGCTTGGCGAGCCACTTCACCCGTTTTCGGCCATAACTGTCTCGGTTTGTAATTTGCGACCCACCTCGGTGGGCCATGTTCATGCGGTATCCCCCGATGTGCATGCGCAGCCGGAGATCAGACTGAATTATCTGTCGACCGAGCGCGACCGGCGCATTGCAGTTGCTTCGATCCGGCAGGCCCGAAAGATCATGACTGCGAAAGCACTCGCGCGGTATCGCCCGGAAGAATGGCTGCCGGGCCCCAGCTTCGAAACCGATGCAACACTTCTGCAGAAGGCAGGTGACATCGCCACGACGATCTTTCATCCGGTAGGTACCTGCAAGATGGGGACTGACGACAAGGCCGTCGTCGGTCCGGACCTGAAGGTGCATGGGGTTGGTGGCCTTCGCGTGATCGATGCATCCATCATGCCGCAGATTACCTCCGGCAACACGGCAAGCCCTGTGATCATGATCGCCGAGAAGGCCGCTGACATGATTCGATCATTCTGATACCAGAACTCTGTTTGAGTAAGTCACAAAGTGAACGGAGAGATCATGCCCCTCGCCGTGGTGTAGCTGACGGCACTGGTTGCCGGGCTTTTCCGCTTGAGCCGGGATAATCAGCTGGCCACGGCCGGCAAGTAGACGATTAGCACTACTTTGGCAGAAAGAGGGAAGGCAGTGTG
>JBEILC010000241.1:0-4218 GCA_040379425.1 Hyphomicrobiales bacterium | reverse complement strand
CCTTTCACGAATTGGGGCGGGTTGCTGCGCGGCGCTGCTGTAAGCCCGGGCCGTTATGGGGTTTGGCGCGGGGTCCGCATGGGGGCCGCATGAAAGCCGCGGATTTTCGGGCCGCTGGCGAATGATCCGCAAGCTTGTGATTTAATTGGCGTAGCGTTGGGAACCGGATTCCAACCTTCGCTGGCGTCTGTGAGACGTGTCTCGCATGGCGCGACACGCTTATCCGCGCACAGGCGGATCGTCGGGCGCACGCCTTTACTGCTTCTGCGATCTCCGTCTCATTGCACTCGGAGCGCGCCCGTACACGTCGGCGAATGCCGCGTTGAAACGGCGCAAACTTCCGAATCCCGCCGTCATCGCGATTTCAGTCATTGGCAGGTCCGTATCGGTAAGCAGGCGCTTTGCCCGCTGCACGCGCGCGGTCCGCGCAACGGCGGTAGGGCTTGCACCCAGGTGGCGCGCGAACAGACGCCGTAGGTGCCGCTCGGTCATTCCCAACCGGCTCGCCAGTGCTTCGACCGTACTGTCGTCGCCGTCCAATGCACCATCCTCCACGATCAGTCTGAAAGCACGCGTGACACTGGCGAGCGTGCCGTTCCATGCGGCCGAGAAGGGCGTTGTCTCGGGCCGGCATCGGAGGCAGGGCCGAAAGCCAGCGGCTTCCGCTGCCGCAGCGCTTGGGACGAAGTGTACGTTGCGGCGGAAAGGTAAGCGCACCGGACAGGTGCAGCGACAGTAGACGCCGGTTGTCCGGACGCAAACGAAGAAGCGTCCGTCGAACGCTGGATCGCGCTCCGCCCAAGCCCTCTCCCACAGCGCTGAGTCGATCATCACCCAGTCGACCTTAACACACGCAGGGCCGCCTGAGACGATGAGGTCCGATTGCGGCGAGGCAAGTCGGGCACGATGCGCGATCTATGAATTCATATTCTCCCACGAGGGCTCTTCGCATGTCCGATACCCGACGCATTCTTCTCAGCGAGTGGGGACTCCTCTGCTTACTATCCCTTCTCTGGGGCGGCTCGTTTTTTTTCGCCAAGGTCGCGCTTGCGGAGGTCCCACCACTGACGATCGTGCTCTCGCGCGTTGGCATCGCCGCCGTCGCACTTTGGCTGTATCTCAGACTGCGCGGCTCCCCGATCCCTACCATTGCTGCCACCTGGTGGGCCTTTTGTGGCATGGGAATCCTGAACAACCTTCTTCCCTTCACGCTGATTTTCTGGGGCCAGACGTTCATTGACAGCGGATTGGCCTCAATCATCAACGCTACGACACCGCTGTTTTCGATCCTCGTGGCGCATTTCCTCGCGGCCGATGAGCGTCTTTCACTGAACAAGCTGACGGGGATCGCACTCGGAATCGCTGGGGTGGCCGTGTTGGTGGGTGCACAGACGTCGTCGGGGGCTGGCGGCGCGCTCTGGGGTGTTTTGGCCTGCCTCGGCGCTGCATTGTCCTACGGCTTCGCGAATACCTTTGGCCGGCGCTTCAAGCGCATGGGCATCGAGCCCTCCGTGGGCGCATTCGGGCAGGTCACTGCCACAGCTTGCATGGCACTTCCGCTTGCCCTGCTTATCGACAAGCCATGGCAGCTTGGCATGCCCGGTCTCGCCACATGGGGCGCCCTGATCGGGTTGGCGCTGCTTTCCACTGCGCTGGCCTACATCATCTTCTTCCGCTTGATCGCGACAGCCGGCGCGACAAACACGTCGCTGGTCACGCTGCTGATCCCCGTCAGCGCGGTCCTCCTTGGTGCGACCTTCCTCGGAGAGCGACTATCTTCGCTCCAAGTCAGCGGCATGGCTCTCATCGGGCTTGGGCTCATCGTCCTGGACGGGCGTCTCTTTCGGCGATAGGCGAAATCCACGGGCATCAAGCCACATCCGCTCCAGCGCGTGTAGGAGTTGGTCGCCATGCAGCAGCCTGGTCCCTCGACGCGGAGCGCACCCTCTAGAGTTAACGCTCAATCACCCCCGGCATCGGGTGCTCGTCTCCAGAGATGCCGGTATTCCCGCGGCGTAACGGATGTCTGGCGAAGGAAGCACCGGCGCAAGACATCCTCGCTCGCAAAGCCGCACTTCGCGGCGATAACCTTGAGCGGGTCGGATGTGTCGACGAGCCATCCCTGCGCCGCCTCTACCCGAATCTGCTCGACCATCCGGGCGGGGCTGCAGCCGAGCTCGGCGCGGTAGCGACGGCTGAAGGTGCGATCGCTCATGCCACAGCGCCGGGCGAGTGCCGGGACGGATAGATCGCCAGCGAGGTTTTCCCGGATCCAGCCGTGGAGCTGATCAAACAGCCCAGCGCGTTGAAGTGAGAGTGCCTGACTGAACTGCGCTTGGTCGCCCGGTCGCTTCAGGAACATCACCAGATCCTTGGCGATATCGAGCGCGATGTCCCGCCCCACATCCTCTTCCACCAGGGCAAGGCAGAGATCCATGCCCGCCGTCACGCCCGCGGAACTCCAGACCGGGCCGTCGCGCACGAAAATGGGCTTCGGCTGAACGTCGATCGACGGAAAGCAGCGCGCCAACTCGGCGCAACGAGCCCAGTGGGTCGCAGCAGACCTGCGATCGAGCAGGCCCGCCTTCGCTAGCAGGAATGCTCCCGTGCACACCGAGACGACACGGCGCGCCACGCGGGCCCTGCGTTGGATCCAGGCCAGCAGCCGCTGGTCGGCCATCGCAGCATCGACGCCTCCGCCGCCGGGCACGATGAGGGTGTCCACGGGCCGCCGCACGCTCCGGAAAGACGTTGCGGCAAGGCCCAGCCCCGACGAGGTAAGAACAAGCTGCTCCTTGGCGACGAGCGAAAGAGCATAACGATGCGGCATACCGCGGGCCGCAAGGGCCTCGTTCGCGGACGCGAAGATCTGCATCGGACCCGTCACGTCCAGAAGCTGGACGCCGGGGAACGCGAGCATTTCGACCGCATGCGGCGCTAGTGGCGGAAATCGTCGGTTTTGTGTCATTGCAGCCAAGGTAGCCGCGCTGCATCATGCAGGGGAAGCCCTAAGCCGGTGAGAAAGGATGCGATGGCCCTCGAGCTGCGACCGAACTGTGAGTACTGCGACCGCGACCTCCCGCCGGACGCCGTCGAAGCGCGGATCTGCACTTATGAGTGCACCTTTTGCGCCCGGTGTGTTGAAGAACAACTCCGGAATGTCTGCCCGAATTGCGGCGGCGGCTTCCAAGCGCGGCCTATTCGGCCGCGGACGGAGTGGCGGGCGGGGCTCTCGCTCGCGCAGCGACCGGCGTCCACGCGGCGGATCGCGTTGAGCTATGCGCCCGAGGACATCGCAGCCTTCACCGAGCGTCTGGCCCGCATACCGCCGGGCTCGCGCTGACCCGGCATGCCGACCTGTGCCATCGCGCCAGCAATGGTGACACCGTGACAGTCTCAGTGGTCTCCCTCAGCGCCATGCTGTTCGCCATGCTGGCGCTTGCCGCGCTGCCGGGGGTCAGTGTTGCGACAGTGGTATCGCAGGCCGTTGCCGGCGGCTGGAGAGCCGCTCTGGCGTGCACGGTCGGGATACTGCTGGGCGATGGTCTTTATCTCGCCGTGGCGCTGTTCGGTCTTGCCTGGATTGAGTCGGTGGCCGAGCGGTGGGCATGGCTCCTCGCGCTGTGCGGTGGGCTGTATCTTCTCTTGCACGGGGCGGCGACGCTCCGCACGAAGCCGGCGTTGCGGTGGCAGGGCGCTCAGCGCACGACGCTGCTACGCAGCATGTTCGCGGGCCTGGGCATCACGCTCACCGACCAGAAGGCGATTCTTTTCTACCTCGCCTTCGTCCCCGCGTTCATCGAACTTCAGCAGGCCACCTTGATCGATCTCCTGCTGCTCGTCGGGACCATGATGGTGGCCGTGGCCGTGCCCAAGCTGGCATACGCGGCACTTGCTGCCGCCATGGTGCAGCGCTCCCCGGCCTACGCGACGGTGCTGTATCGGATCGCCGGTGGAGTCCTTCTTTCTGTCGGCGCTTGGCTCGTCGTCCGAGGCTCCGGTGCGTTGCTCTCGTGACCGGCAGAGAAGCGCCGGGAGCGCTGGGCGCACTCATCAATGTCCGACGTCAGCACCTATGGGACCAAACTGGCGATTTGAATAACGGAGGATTTCTGGCTCATCGTAACCCTAAGGAAAGCAAAGATGAGCTGGTGCGCTCAATCCTGACGTGGTGGCCAGCCCCTCACACCCTCTCCACCATCCTGAATCCCCGCGATG
>JBEILC010000240.1:0-4256 GCA_040379425.1 Hyphomicrobiales bacterium | reverse complement strand
GGATGCGGTTGGCGGTGTCCTCCACGCGGCTGCTGACGAGGCCCGCCTGCTCGTCCAGCCTGGCGAAGACGCCTCCGGCCGAATCGTCGAGCCTGGAGATGATGCGCTCGGCGCGCGTACCGATCTCGACGATGAGGCGGCCGGTCGTCTCCTCGATGCGGCCGGACATGCCGGTGCTCATCGAGCCGAGCTCGGAGAGGAGTTCGCCCGCCGTGTGGTCAAGGTTGGACAGAAGCTGGGCGCCTGCCGCGTTGAGGCGGCCGGTGACGTTGACGGTCGCCTCGTCGATCGCGGCAGCGATGCCGGCCGAGGACTGGTCCAGATAACCCGTGAGTTCGGCACGCGACTGCGCGAGGTTGTCGATGTATTCGCTGGCCAGCTGCTGCATGCCGTGGGTGACGATGCCGCGGCTCTGCTCGATCATCTGCACCGTGTCGGTGCTGGCGCGCTCGAGCTGGGCTGCCATGTCGTCGGATACGGACTTCAGGTGGAAGGTGAGGCCCGATCCCGTGTTCTGCACGATGTCGGCGAGTTCGGCGACCTGCTGGCGGATCTGGTCCGCCGAGGTGACGCTGGCGCGCTCCACCGTGCGGGTGATGTCCTGGTGGACAGCACTCAGCGTGTCGATGGCGTTCCTGACGCTGTGCGCAACATTGGCCTCCATGCTCTCGACCGAGCGGCTGAAATCGACCGTCTCGGTGGAAAGCGTTGCGGAGGCCTGCCGCATCTGCTCGATCTGTGCCGAAAGCTGGCGCGCGAATTCGCGGATCTGGCCCACCATGCGGTCGGAGACGTCTTCCATGTGCGCCGTCTGCACCCCGATCTCGGAGCCCGCGGAATTGGCGCGTTCCGCCATGTCGTCCATGGCGCGCATGATGTTGCCGGAGACATCGCGCAGGCCGCCCTCCAGCCGGCCGATCATCTCCTGCGCGCCGGCCATGATGACGTCGAGGTTCTTCGTGCCGTTTTCGAGCCGGGAAACCAGCGGATTGGTGTCGTTGCTGATCAGCAGCGTGGCCTGGTGCAGGGCGGAGCGCTGGTTCTCGATACCTGCGATCAGGCTGCGGATGCGTTCCTCGTTGCCGCCGAAGGCGCGCTCGATGGCGGCGATTTCCTTGTGGACAATTTCTTCCAGCACGGCTGCGCGCTGCACGGCGTGCTCCACGCCGCCGACGAGGAGGTCGACCTCGGAGCGCACGGCCTGGGCGATGGTGGTCAGTCCCTCGGTCGCCACGTCCTGCGGGCGCACGAGGCGCATGGCGGACTGATAGAGCGCTTCCGACACCTGCCGCATGTCTGCGGCGCGCCACAACGTATAGGCTGCCGACCACACGACCACGGCCGGCACGAAGAGCAGGGCGAGCGCCTGGAGCTTGCCCTCGATGGGCGCATTGGCGCTCAGTGTTGCGGCATTGGCGAAGAACCAGCCGCCTGACCAGACGGCCGTGATGATGATGGCAACGAGGCCATAGGGCGTGAAGGAGGGCCGGCGGCGGAGCCTGGCCAGCATCATGGCGGTGCCGGGATCATTCTCGTTGGCGGGGCGTGCCTTGACGCTTTGTGCCTCGCCAGCCGGCCTGCCCGGCCGGATGACCTCCGGATCAGCCTGGCGGCGGTCGAAACGGCGCGTCTCGGTGATGTTTGCCATGTTTAGTCTTCCCGCACTTGACCCATACTCACGGCACGGCGTGCCGCCTGCTCTGCCTCGCCCGGTTGGTGCCCGCTCCCGGCTTTTTTATGACCGGAGACGGGAAAACCCGCCGTCCCTGGCGCGGAGTCCCAAATTGCAACATAGACCATCGGGCCCTGCCATTGAAACGGATACGAGGCTCCCACCGTGCTACAATAAAAGAATGGTTAAGACCACCGCGCAGATTGCAGCGGGAACGGCAATGGCAGGTTTACCTGTCCGGTTTACCGCGCGGTCAGACCTTCGCCCTATCGTCCGGCCATGAACGGAGGGGACAGGGGAGGGGGAAGCATGCCGGGGCGGGAAGGACGCGGCCAGACGCGCTTAGCGGTTTTCGACCATGCGTTTCTGGGCGAATATTCCATGCAAGATCAGAAGCTTGCAGCGGAGCTTCTGGAGCTGTTCCTGGTCCAGATCCCCGCCATGTTGGAGGCGCTAGAGACTGCGGACCGCGAAACCGCCTGGAACTTCGCCACCCATACCCTGAAAGGTTCGGCCGCCACCATGGGCGCGCTCAGGTTGCATAGCCTTGCGATGGAACTCGATGCGATGCCGTTCCGGGCGGGGGACAACATCAGGTTGCTGCACGTGCAGGCCGTGAGGGCCGCAGCGGCTGATTTCGAGCGGGAGGCCCGAAAGGCCTATCCGGCTCAGGTTTGATCCGGGGCGGTCCCGGGGTGACACAAAAGTGGTTTCCACTTTTCAGGATCATGCTCTAGAAGGCGTTCGGAAAAACGAACGCCCATCGGTGGACAGAGCATGGCAAAGATTACATTCATCCAGCACAACGGCACGGAACAGACGGTCGACGGCCTTCCCGGAATGTCGGTGATGGAGACGGCGGTGAAGAACATGGTGCCAGGGATCGACGCCGACTGCGGCGGCGCCTGCGCCTGCGCCACCTGCCATGTCTATGTCGAGCCCGAATGGACGGAGAAGACGGGTGCGCGCAACCCGATGGAAGAGGACATGCTGGATTTTGCCTTCGACGTCCGCGACAATTCCCGCCTCTCCTGCCAGATCAAGGTGTCCGACGCGCTGGATGGCCTGCGCGTGAAGGTACCCGAAAAGCAGTTCTGAAGAAGGCTGGCCAAGAGAGAGCTCGATCATGACAATGCCGGCCGAACCGGCCGCCTATCTCGAAAAGCACCATGGCCGCGTATTTCGGCCCCCGCTATCCCGCGGCCTATGCGGCCATCAAGCGCAGCGAGTTCGAAGCCTTCATGGCCGATGTGCTGCCCCGCGAATATGACTGGTATCAATGAATTGATGAAGGGTCGTCTCCCATGTCCGACGTGATCACCACCGACGCCGTCATCATCGGAGCCGGGCCTTGCGGATTGTTCGCCGTGTTCGAGCTGGGCCTGCTCGACATCCGCTGCCAGGTGATCGACATCCTGGACCGGCCAGGCGGCCAGTGCGCCGAGCTTTATCCGGAAAAGCCGATCTATGACATTCCGGCCCTGCCGGTTGTGACGGGTGCCGAACTCACTTCCCGCCTGCTGGAGCAGATCAAGCCCTTCAACCCCGGCTTCCACTTCAACCACATGGTCACCGGCGTGAAGAAGCTGGGAGACGCCGATTTCGAGGTCGAGACCGATGGCGGGCTCGTCTTCCGCGCCAAGGCCGTGGTGATTGCGGCGGGCGGCGGCTCCTTCCAGCCGAAGAAGCCTCCCATTCCGGGGATCGAGGCCTATGAGGGCTCCTCCGTCTTCTATTCGGTGAAGAAGATGGAAGCACTCCGCGGCAAGGACGTTCTAATCGTCGGTGGCGGCGACTCCGCACTCGACTGGACGCTCAACCTGCAGCCCATCGCCAAGAGCCTGACGCTGCTTCACCGGCGCGACGATTTCCGCGCGGCGCCTGACTCGGTCAGGAAGATGCGTGAGCTGGTCGAAGCCGGAAAGATGCAGTTCGCGCAAGGCCAGGTCACGGGCCTCAAGGGCGAGGCCGGTATTCTTTCGGCGGCCACCGTCAAGGGCAATGATGGCCAGAGCTTCGACATCGCCTGCAATGCCATGCTGCCCTTCTTCGGCCTCACCATGAAGCTCGGCCCGGTGGCGGAGTGGGGGCTGAACCTGCATGAGAACCTGATCCCTGTCGATACCGAGAAATTCGAAACCTCGGCCGAGGGCATCTTCGCCATCGGCGACATCAACACCTATCCGGGCAAGCTGAAGCTCATCCTTTCCGGCTTCCATGAGGCAGCCCTCATGGCGCAGAAGGTGTTCAAGCTCAAGAATCCGGGCGAGCGTCTGATGTTCCAGTACACCACCTCAAGCTCCAGCCTGCAGAAGAAGCTGGGCGTCTCCTAAGGCCCCAGCGTCCGCTCCCGCCGCAACCTGCGCTTTGCGAGTTCGAGCTGCTCCTTGCGGTTGGGCCGTCCCAGGAGCTTCCTGAAGCTGTCGCGCCGCTCATGCACGGAGGCGATGGCAAGCCCCATGGGAACGCCCGTCTCGACGAGCAGCGCCTCGCCCAGCTGCAGGCTCGACTCCACCGTCTCCGGCACCGCCTCGGTGACGCCCGCCTGGTAGAGCTTCTGGGCGTGGCGCTCATCCCTCGCGCG
>JBEILC010000239.1:0-4313 GCA_040379425.1 Hyphomicrobiales bacterium | reverse complement strand
TGTCGCTCTGCGTATAGGCGAGGTCCGCGCCAGCCGCCACGCGCAGCTGCTCCTGCACCAGGTCGAGCCCGGTGATCGCCTCCGTCACCGGATGCTCCACCTGAAGCCTGGTGTTCATCTCGATGAAGAAGAACTCGCCATTCTCATAGAGGAATTCGATGGTGCCCACGCCCTCATAGCCGAGCTTCTCCATGGCGCGGGCCACGCGCATGCCGATCTCGTCGCGCTGGTGCGCGTTCAAGGCGGGTGAATGTGCTTCCTCCCAGATCTTCTGGTGGCGGCGCTGCAGCGAACAGTCGCGCTCGCCCAGATGCACCGCGCGGCCCTGGCCGTCGCCCAGCACCTGGATCTCGATGTGACGCGGCTTTTCGAGATACTTCTCGATATAGACATCGCCATTGCCGAAGGCGGCCTTGGCCTCGGACTGCGCCGTGCTCATGGCAAGCTCAATGTCGGCCTCCGTGCGCGCCACCTTCATGCCGCGCCCGCCGCCGCCGGCGGTGGCCTTGATGATCACCGGATAGCCGATGTCCTTGGCGATGCGCTTTCCTTCGGCCACGTCCGGGATGCCGCCTTCGGAGCCCGGAACCACGGGGATGCCGAGTTCCTTCGCGGTCAGCTTCGCGGTGATCTTGTCGCCCATGATGCGGATGTGCTCCGCCGAGGGTCCGATGAACTTGAGGCCGTGTTCAGTGAGAATGTCGGCAAACCGCGCATTCTCGGAAAGGAAGCCATAGCCCGGGTGCACGGCTTCAGCCCCTGTGATCTCGCAGGCCGAGACGATGGCGGGGATGTTGAGATAGCTGTCGCGCGCCGGCGGCGGGCCGATGCAGACGCTCTCGTCAGCGAGCTTCACATGCATCGCGTCGGCGTCGGCCGTGGAATGGACGGCGACTGTCTGGATGCCGAGTTCACGGCAGGCGCGCAGCACGCGGAGCGCGATTTCGCCCCGGTTGGCGATGAGGACCCTGTCGAACATCTGGTCCTACTCGATCGCCACGAGGGGCTCGCCATATTCGACGGGCCGCCCGTTCTCGACGAAGACATGGGTGATCTTGCCTGAGCGCGGCGCGTGGATCTGGTTCATCGTCTTCATGGCTTCGATGATGAGCAGCGTCTGGCCTTCCTTCACCGCGGATCCGACCTCGACAAAGTTGGACGCACCGGGTGTCGGCGCAAGATAGACGGTTCCCACCATGGGGGACTTCACCGTCCCGGGGGGCTCGCCGCCCGCCGCCTTGACGGCAGCTGCCGGCACATCGGCCACTGCCGGAGCTGAATGGGCGTGAACCGCGTGCGACTGCTGCGGGGCAGCGACGGTGGCAACCGCCGTCACCATCTTGGCCACGCGTACCTTGGTGCCCTCGCGGTCAAGCTCGATCTCGGTAAGGCCCGTGGAGTTCAGGATCTCGGCGAGGCTCGCGATGAGGTCCAGTTCCGGGTCCTCCGCGGCAGCCTTGCGGGCAGCTGTCTTGGCCGATGGTTTCTTGGACGGGGGCATTCGTCAACCCTTCTTGTTTGCCGTGATGACGGAATTGAGTGCCGAGAGGGCGAGCAGGTAGCTCTCCGCGCCAAAGCCGCAGATCACGCCGTTGACGGCGGCTGCGATCATGCTGTGGTGGCGGAAGTCCTCGCGCTTGTGCACGTTGGAAAGATGGAGTTCGACCGCTGGCAGATCGGCGGCCTTCAGCGCATCATGAATGGCGATCGATGTGTGGGTGTAGGCGCCGGCGTTGATGGCGATGCCCATGGCCTTTTCGCGCGCCTCCTGGATCCAGGTGACGAGTTCGCCCTCGATGTTGGTCTGCCTGAATTCGATCTGGCGGCCCAGCATGGATGCATGCTGGCGGCAGCGCGCCTCAATGCCGGCGAGAGTCGCCGTGCCGTACACGGCCGGTTCCCTCAGGCCCAGCATGTTGAGATTCGGTCCGTTCAGTATGTAGATCGGCTTCATCCTGCGCCCGCCCGGGTCCGTTTCGAATTTCGCCGCTTATAGGCGGGTTGCTTGGCGGAAGGAAGCGCCAGCGCTTGCCTCGTCAACAGAGCTTGCAGCCCCCCGTCTCGCGCACCTGCTGGACAGCGGCCAGAAGGTCCGGCGCCGGCAGGTAGCCCGGCGTCACATGGGTGTCGATGATGAAGGCCGGGGTGCCGTTGATGGCCAGAGACTGGGCCAGCGTGCGGTTGGCGCCGATGATGTCGGTCACCTCTTGCGACTCCATATCGGTCTTGAGCTTGGCGAGGTCGAGGCCGGCAGCCTTCGCGGCCTCGTCCACCACAAGCTTGGTGACCTTGCCCTCGTGGCTGAACAGGGCGGAATGCAGTTCCCAGTACTTGCCCTGGTTGCGCGCGGCGACCGCCGCCCGCGCGGCATAATCCGAATCGCCGCCGAAAATCGGGAATTCCTTGAGCACCACCCGCAGGTTCTTGTCCTGCTCGATGAGGCTCACGACCTCCGAGAAGCCCGTCTTGCACCAGCTGCAATTGTAGTCGAAAAACTCGACGATGGTGACATCGCCTTGTGGGTTGCCCGCCACATGGTCATGGGGTGAGCGGAAGATCTGATCCGCGTTGGCGGCCATGGCCACCTCGCGCTGCTGGGCCTCGGCCTCCTTCTGCTTCGCGTCGAGCGTTTGGCTCAGTTCGAGAAGGATCTCCGGGTTCGCGAGGAGGTAGTCGCGGACGATCTGGCCGATTTCCGCCTTCTGCGCGTCGTTGAAACTGCTTTCGGCCGCGGCCGGAAGGGCGAAGGCGAGCAACAGGGCGGCGGCGGCCTGGAGGCGACGTGTCATGCGTGTGTCGAGTCCTTGTTTTCAGCCGGGTGAGATTGCCTGAAGACGCGGTGGGCGTCCATTTCAATCACGGCTGGCAAATGTCAAAACATCGTTAGCGCGGGTCCACTCCGGGGTGCCCTTCTTGAAAAGGTTCTGCGCGGATTTGGCCTTTTCGATCGCCAGTTTCCTGTCGCCCTGGAGCAGAGCCGCCTCGGCGGTGGTGAGCTCGGCGCGCGCAATGTCGCCGGTCTTGCCATAGGCGCGGGCCAGATAGCGGAAGGTGGCGGGCGTCTGGCCCTCCGACTGCTGCGCGTGCCTCAGAAGCTTCACCGCCCGCTTGGCGTTCTCCTTCGTGTCGGTGTCGAGCAGGGCCTGCGCCATCAAGATCTGGATCAGGCCATTGTTGGGCAGCAGCTTCAAGGCCCTCTCGAGCGGCTTCACGGCCTCCGCGGCACGGCCGTTTTCCAGCAGTGCCTGCCCCTTGAGCTCCCAGAAATAAGGGTTCTCGGGCAACTCCGCCGTCAGGGTGTCCATGATCCGGAGGGAGTTTTGAATGTCGCCCTTGCGGAACAGCGCGATGGCACGGGCATAACGTGCCGGCATGGACTGGTCGGTGGAGGGGTAGCGTTGTGCCACCGACTGCGTACTGCCGTTGAAACCGGCCAGCTTCGCCTGCACCAGTTCATGGCGCAGCACCAGGGCCGGCGAATCCTTGACGGTGTAGAATTTCGATTTCTTCGCCGCCTCCTCGAGGTTGCGGATGCGGTCCATCGGCATCGGATGCGACATTACGTAGGGGTCGGCGTTCTGCAGCGCTGCCATGGACTGGCGCGCCAGCTTCTCGAACAGGGTGATCATGCCCTTTCCCGACTGCTCGGTCGCGCTGAGGTAGCGCAGGGCGGCCTGGTCGGCGGAAGCTTCCATGCCGCGCGCATAGGCGAGGAAGTTGCGCTGGGCGAGGCCCTGCGAACCCACCATGATGCCCTGTCCGGCCTGCGCCGCCTCCGAACTTCCCGCCGCGATGCCGCCGGCGATGGCCGCGAGCCCCACAAGCATGCCGATGATCTGGGTGTAGCTGGCCGATTCAATCTCCACGCCCATGCGCGCCAGGTGGCCGCCCGCGATGTGGCCTGTTTCATGCGCCAGAACGCCGATCACCTCGTTGGGCGTATCAGCCTGGGTGAGCAGGCCCGTGTTGACGAAGATCCGCTGCCCGCCCGCCACGAAGGCGTTGATGCGCGGATCATTGATCACATAGACCTTCACCGACTTGGGATTGATGCCCGCGGCCTTGAAGATGGGCCGCGTATAGAGCCTGAGCAGCCCTTCGATCTCGGCATCGCGGATCAGCGGAAGGCTGCGCTTCTGTGCGGAGGCTTCGCTGGTGAAGACACCGGTCAGGGCAGTGATCACCGCCATCACCGCCGCCATCGCCCGGAACCAGGAACTCGTTTTCATTATGACCATCTCTTGCCCGGTGCATCGCGGGGGAATGAGGCGAGTTTGAGGCCCGGCGCGCCTTGCCCGCTCCACATCTCCGTG
>JBEILC010000238.1:0-4318 GCA_040379425.1 Hyphomicrobiales bacterium | reverse complement strand
GCTGCCTGACATTCCAGACACGAGGACAGACCATGGCCCAGCTTCTCTCGCCCCTTCCCGGAACCTTCTACCGCAAGCCCGCCCCGGACAAGCCCGCCTCCAAGAATGACGGCGACAAGGTCGCCACGGGCGATGTCATCGGGCTCATCGAGGTGATGAAGTCCTTCACCGAGGTGAAGGCCGAAGCGGCCGGCAAGATCACCTTCATCGCCGAGAACGAAGAGCCGGTGATGGCGGGCCAACCGCTGGCGGAGATCGCGTAAGGATGACCATCAAGAAGCTCCTCATCGCCAATCGCGGCGAGATCGCGGTGCGCATCATCCGCGCGGCGCGGGAGCTTGGCATCAAGACAGTTCAGGTGCATTCGGCAGCGGACGCCGAGATGCTCGCCGTGAAGATGGCGGACGAGGCGGTGAACATCGGCCCGCCGCATGCCGCGAAATCCTATCTCAACATCGAGAACATCCTGAAGGTGGCAAAGGATACGGGCGCTGATGCCGTGCACCCCGGCTATGGCTTCCTGGCCGAGAATGCGGGCTTTGCCGATGCGGTGGAAGCCGCAGGGCTGATCTTCGTCGGCCCCAAGGGCGATGCGATCCGCGTGATGGGCGACAAGGTGGCAGCACGCGTGGCCGCCGAGGCTGCGGGCGTTCCCGTGGTGCCGGGCTCCGACGGGCGCGTGGACGATCCCGAACATGCCAAGGCCATAGCGCTCGCCATCGGTTTCCCGATCATGATCAAGGCCGCGGCCGGCGGCGGCGGGCGCGGCATCCGCATCGCGCATGACATGGCGGAATTCGAAACGCTGATGCCGCAGGCCTCGGCGGAAGCCAAGGCCGCCTTCGGCGATGGTGGCCTCTACATCGAGAAGGTGATCGAGCGCGCGCGCCACATTGAGGTGCAGATCTTGGGCGACGGCAAGCGCGCCATCCACTGCTTCGAGCGCGAATGTTCGCTGCAGCGGCGCCGCCAGAAGGTGTGGGAGGAGGCGCCCTCCGCCGTGCTGCCGGGCCACGTGCGTGAGAAGCTCTGTGCCTCCGCCGTGGCGCTGGCGGAAGCTGTGAATTACCGTGGCGTCGGCACGCTCGAATATCTCTATGACGATGCGAAGCATCACTTCTATTTCATCGAGATGAACACCCGCATTCAGGTGGAGCATCCGGTGACGGAGATGATCACCGGGATCGACCTTGTGCGCGAGATGATCCGGGTTGCGGGCGGTGCGCCGCTGTCCCTCACGCAGGACCAGGTGACGATGAAGGGCCATTCGATCGAGGTCCGCATCAATGCCGAGGATCCGGCCAAGAACTTCCAGCCCGCACCCGGCACGGTGACGGGGCTTCGCATTCCCGGCGGGCCTGGAACGCGCTTCGACACCATGCTCTACCAGGGCTATCAGGTGCCGCCCTTCTATGACTCGCTGCTTGGCAAGCTCATCGTGTGGGATGAGACGCGCGAGGCCGCTATCTCGCGCATGGCGCGGGCGCTTGACGAACTCGACGTGCAGGGGCTTTCCACCACCAAGCCATTGCACCAATTGCTGGCCACGGATGACAATGTCCGCCGGGCCGATTTCCACACGCGCTGGCTCGAGCCCTGGCTCGAGGCCAATGCACACAGGCTGAACAGTTAACGGAGGGCGGCGCTGAGATGAAGACGCGGTATTCCTATGGGGGCGACGAGCACATTTTCGTCGAGTGCGACGAGGAGATGTCTCTCGAAGCCTTCTTCAAGTCGCTGTCCATGGCGACGGCGATCAAGAAGGCGAAGATCAAGGGCGTGACCGAGATCTGCCCTGCCAACGCCTCGATGCAGGTGAAGTTCGATCCCGACGTGATCAAGCCTTCCGACATGCTGAAGGAGATCAAGGCGATCGAGAAGGCAGCCGCCAAGGCCAAGCCCGTCATCAAGTCCCGCATCATCGAGATCCCGGTGTTCTACAATGATCCGTGGACGCACGAAACGCTGATGCGCTTCCGTGAGCGCCACCAGGACCCGACGTCCACCGACATCGAGTACACCGCGCGCATCAACAACCTCGACGGCGTCGACGGCTTCATCAAGGCCCATTCGGGTGCACCCTGGTTCGTCTCCATGGTGGGCTTCGTGGCGGGGCTTCCCTTCCTGTACCAGATGGTGGACCGGAAGCGGCAGATCCAGTCGCCGAAATATCTCCGTCCACGGACGGATACGCCGAAGCTCACGGTGGGCCATGGCGGCTGTTTCGGCGCCATTTATTCGGTGCGTGGCGCCGGCGGCTACCAGATGTTCGGCATCACGCCAGTGCCGATCTATGACCCCAATCAGAAGATCAAGCACCTGAAGGAGTTCATGTGCCTGTTCCGGCCCGGCGACATCGTGAAGTGGAAGCCCATCGACCGTGAGGAATATGACGCGACGGTCGCCGCCGTCGGGAAGGGCAAGTTCAACCTCAAGATCAAGGACGTGACCTTCGACCTCAACGAGTTCAAGAAGGACATGGATGGTTACAACGCCAAGCTGATGGGGGCGCTCAATGGCCGTTAAAGTCATCAAGCCCGGCCTTTCGACCACGGTGCAGGACCTGGGGCGGCCCGGATATTACAACATCGGCATTCCTCTTTCGGGCGGCATGGACCGGCTGGCGCTGAAGGCGGCCAACCTCCTCGTCGGCAACAAGGAGGGTGCTGCCGTGCTCGAGGCCGTGTTCATGGGCCCCGAACTTCAGTTCACCGAGGACGCGACGGTTGCTGTGACGGGTGCCGAACTGCCGCCCCGCGTCAATGGCGAGCCGCGCGAGACATGGACCTCCTTCAAGGTGAAGCAGGGGCAGACTCTGTCCTTCGACTTCCTCAAGAAGGGGGCGCGCGCTTACATCGCCGTTTCCGGCGGGATCGACGTTCCGGTCGTGCTGGGCTCGCGCTCGACCTATACGCTGGGTGCTCTCGGCGGCTTCAAGGGACGCAAGCTTGAGGCGGGTGACAAGCTGCCGGTCGGCAAGGGCAGGGCGGCTAAGGAAGGCCGCACCATCCCCGAGAAGCTGCGCCGGGTGACCGCAATGCCTGCAGTGCTTCGCATGCTTCCGGGCCTTTACTGGCATCGCCTCACGGAAGCGGCGGGCAAGCGCTTCTTCGATGACACCTGGAAGGTAGCGCCTGAAGCGGACCGCATCGGTTACCGCTTCCGTGGCGGCAAGGCGCTGGAATTCGTGCCGCGCGACCAGCCATTTGGCGCAGGCTCCGACCCTTCCAACATCGTGGATGCCTGCTATCCTTATGGTTCGATCCAGGTGCCGGGCGGCACGGAGCCGATCGTACTCCACCGTGACGCGGTCTCTGGTGGCGGATATTTCATGGTTGGTACCGTGATCTCCGCCGACATGGATCTGATCGGGCAATTGCAGCCCCACACGCCGGCGCGCTTCGTGGAAGTGACGATGGCTGAGGCGCTCAAGGCCCGCAAGGACCAGGCGAAGCTCTACGACAAGATCAAGGCAGCTCTCTAAGGGACATGAACATGAACATGAACGGTAATCTTCTCTCGACGGTCTGGCCCAAGTCGCAACTGCTGCACAAGGCTTTGCTTGTGGGCCTCGGGGTCGTGCTGCTCGCTATCTCTGCTAAGGTGCAGGTGCCCTTCTGGCCTGTGCCGATGACGCTGCAGACGCTCGTGGTGCTGATGATCAGCGCCACATCTGGCGCGCGCCTGGCCGGTGCAACGCTTTTGAGCTACCTTGCCGCTGGTGCAATAGGCGCTCCGGTTTTTGCTACAGGAGCTGGCCTCGCCTACATGGCTGGACCCACGGGTGGCTATCTGGCGGGTTTTCTCGCAGCGGCCGTCGTAGTGGGCTACCTTGCCGACAAGGGCCATGGCCGCACGGTGGTCTCGGCTCTCCTGATGCTGCTCGCTGGTGTCGCCGTCATCTACGTGCTTGGCCTCGGCTGGCTGGCAAACCTGTTCGGTGCGGAGAAGGCAATCGCATTGGGCCTCATGCCCTTCATTCCGGCTGAGGTGCTGAAAGTGGCACTCGGCACGGCCATCCTCACGGCGGCGTGGAAACAGGCGAAGCGGTAAGCACCATGAAGCGCAAGGCGGGGCAGAAGCCCAAGGTGGACCCCATCACCCTCTCGGTGGTGAGGGGCGTGCTCGAGACGACGCAGCGCGAGATGACCCTGTCGCTGGAGAAGACGGCGCGCTCCTCCGTCTTCAACCTGGCGCATGATTATTCGACTGCGCTGTTCAACGCGAAGCCGGAGATGATCCTGCAGGGCCAGGACATTCCGATCCACCTGGGCTCCCTGATCCCCGCCATGAAGGCTGTCGCCAAGTTCTTCGAGGG
>JBEILC010000237.1:0-4437 GCA_040379425.1 Hyphomicrobiales bacterium | reverse complement strand
TGCCAAGGTGGCTCGCGGCGATCGTCGTGATGATCGCCACATGGGGCCTCACCATGCCGACGAGCGGCGTGATCTCGCCCGCGTGGTTCATGCCAATCTCGAACACGCCGAAGGCCGTCTCGCGTGGCATGCGGGCACGTGTCAGCGGCACGCCCCAGTGATTGTTGAAGGAGGCCGCCGAGGCATGCGTCGCACCCGATGCCGAGAGTGCCACGCGCAGCATTTCCTTGGTCGATGTCTTGCCCACACTGCCCGTCACCGCCACGACCTGCCCGTGGCAGCGCGCACGAGCGGCACGGCCCATGTTCTCAAGGCCCCGCAGCGGGTCTTCCGCCACTTCAAGCACCGGTCCGGCGGCGATCATGTCAGGTGTTACGCGCGAGACGACGCCAAGCCCCGCGCCCGCCTTCAGCGCGCCGGCGACGAAGTCATGCCCGTCATGCCTCTCGCCCTTGATGGCGATGAAGATGTCGCCCTCCTTCACCGCGCGCGAGTCGATCGACACCGCGGTCAGGGGCTTCGTCACGGTCCCATGGAGGCGGCCAGACGTGGCCTTCAGCAATTCCTCAACCGTCCACAAGGCCTCAGCCATGATAATCCCGTCCTTCGAAGGCGGCCTTCACGGCCTCATGGTCGCTGAAGGGCAGGATCTGTTTTCCGATCTTCTGCCCCTCCTCATGGCCCTTGCCGGCCACGATCAGCACATCTCCCGCGTCCAGCGCCGCGATCGCCGTGCGGATCGCAGCGGCACGGCTGCCGATCTCGATGGCGCCCGGAGCCGCCGCCATGATCGCGGCGCGGATCGATGCGGGATCCTCCGTACGCGGATTGTCATCCGTCACATAGACCTTGTCCGCGAGCCTGGTGGCGATCTCGCCCATGATCGGGCGCTTGGCCCGGTCCCGGTCGCCGCCGCAGCCGAAGACGACATGCAACCTGTTCTGGGTGTAGGGCCTGAGCGATGACAGCGCATTCTCCAGCGCATCGGGCTTGTGGGCATAGTCGATGAAGACGGACGCGCCCGCCTTCGTCCGCCCGGCGAATTCCAGCCTGCCTTTGGCGCCTTTCAGCGACTGCAGCGCATGCAACACCAGTTTCTCGTCACCCCCGGTGGAGAGCACGAGGCCCGCCGCGATGAGCGCGTTGGACACCTGGAAGTCGCCCACCAGCGGCAGGTCCACCGTATGGATGCGTCCCGTGATCTCGATGGCGGCATGCTGGCCCGAGGTCTCGCGCGCCACACTCATGATGCGGATCGCCTCGCCCGCCTCGCCCACGGTCCACACGTCGAGTCCCCGCGCGCGGGCGCGGCGTGCGGCCTCAACCCCGCGCTCACTGTCCACATTGATCACGGCAGCCGCACCCGGCGCCAGCAGCACCTCGAACAGCCGCATCTTGGCGTCGAAATAGTCTTCGAGGTTTGCATGATAGTCGAGATGATCATGCGAGAGATTGGTGAAGCCCGCCGCGGCAATGCGCAGTCCGTCGAGGCGGCGCTGGTCCAGCCCGTGGCTCGAGGCCTCGATGGCGAGATGATCGACGCGATCGGCGGACAGCCGCGCGGCGATCTCCTGCAGCGTCAGCGCGTCAGGGGTGGTGTGCTCCAGTTCCATGGCGCCGGACGGCGAGACGACGCCCACCGTGCCGAGGCTCGCGGCGCGAAAGCCCATGGCGGTCCAGATCTCGCGCACGAAGGTCGCGACCGATGTCTTGCCGCTGGTGCCGGTGACGGCCACCACGATGCCGGGCTGCCGCCCGTGAAAGCGCGCCGCCATGCGTGCGAACAGGCGGCGGGGATCATCCGAGGTCATGAGCGGAACACCCGGCGCCTCGGCGCCTGGTCCGGCCACCACAGCCACGGCTCCAGCGGCAATCGCTTGCGGGATGAAGCGTGCGCCGTCGACCGCCGTTCCCGGCAGTGCCACGAAGAGAAAGCGCGGCTTCACCGCACGGCTGTCGGCCGTCAGCCCATCGACGGTGATGTTCTCCGCGCCCACCGGAATTTGCGCGTCCCCTGCGATCAACTGGCTGAGCGTCATCCGCATCGGGCCGTCAGTCCTTGTTCTTTTCTTCGAGCTTGGCGAGCTTCTCAAGGTCCTCGGCTGAGAAGACCGGCGCCACGCCCAGCATCGGCGCAATGCGCTCGATGATGAGGCCCGCCGTCGGCACGGCGTTCCAGCCGGCGGTGGCGAAGCCATAGGTCTCGGGCGTCGCCTTGGGCTCGTCCAGCATGACGAGCATCAGATAGCGCGGATTGTCCATCGGGAAGGCGCCGATGAAGGAGGCGAGCCGCTTGTCCTTGGCATAGCGCCCGTTCACCACCTTCTCGGCGGTGCCCGTCTTGCCGCCCACCCGGTAGCCGATGACATCAGCCTTGGAGGCCGAGCCCTTGATGCCGTTGAGCCGGAACAGATAGCGCAAATTCTCGCTGGTCTCGGGCTTGACGATGGTCTGGGCCATGGCCATGGCCTCCTCCTCGCTGCGCTTCAGCAGCGTGGGGGTCATCATGTGTCCGCCATTGAGCAGGCCTGCAACCACCGCCGCACCCTGCAGAGGCTGGACGGCGAAACCGTGACCGAAAGCCGCCGTCGCGGAGGCAATGCGGCTCCAGCGCTTGGGCAGTAGCGGCCTCGCACTTTCGGGAAGCTCGGTCTGCAGCCGGTCGAAGAGGCCCACGCGCTTCAGGAATTCCTGGTGGCGTTCGAGGCCCACATCGAGCGCCATCTTGGCGGTGCCGATGTTGGAGGAATGGGTGAACACCTCCGGCACGCTCATGATGCGGCGCTGGGCGTGGAAGTCGTTGATGCGCTGCCTTCCGATCACCAGGGGAAACCGCGCGTCATACATGGTCGTGAGATCAGCCGCGCCATAGTCGAAACTCATCGCGAAGGTCACCGCCTTGATGACCGAGCCCAGCTCATAGACGCCGCTCGTCATGCGGTTCTGCTGGTCCTTGGAGAAGTTCTTGTTCTCCTGGTTCGGGTTGAAGTCGGGCAGCGAGACGAGCGAGAGCACCTCGCCCGTGGTGATGTCCATCACGATGCCGCCGCCGCCGATGGCGCTGAACTTGGCGATGGCCTTGGAGATCTCGTCGATCACCGCCGCCTGGACGCGGATGTCGATGGACATCTGCGCGGGCTGGGTGCGGTGCTCGGCGGGTTCGGCGAGCGAGGCGGTGTAAAGTGCGCCCTGCCCGTCCAGATATTTCTCGATGCCGGCGATGCCCTTGGTGTCGAGGTCGACATAGCCCACGACATGCGCGCCGAGGCGGCCTTGCGGGTAGACGCGGCGGCGCTCATTCACATAGCTCACACCGGGAATGCCGAGGTTGTAGACCGCATCGCGCTCTTCCGGAGAGACCTGGCGCTTCAGCCACGCGAAGCGCTTCTGCGAGGTGAGCTTGCGGCGGAGATCCTTGGCGTCGAGGTCCGGCACCGTGGCGGTGAGGAGTTCGATGGCCTCGTCGATGTCGATGATCTTGGACGGGTCGGCATAAAGCGAGGCGACCGCCACGTCGGTCGCCAGCAGCACGCCGTTGCGGTCCACGATATCGGGGCGCGGCAGGCGGTCCTCCAACTCGATGCGCGGCTTGCCGCCGTCATCGGCGGGGAAAATGGTGAGCCGTGTCAGCTGCGCCGCGAGCGCCAGGAAGGCCGCGATAAAACACATGCCGATGAGCCGGATGCGGTTCTGCCCGGCGAGGCGTGGGGGAGCAGCGTCTTCGATGCGTTCTGGGCTCATGGCTTCTGCATCTTGTCGATGATGGCGCCGATCGGGTCGGAGCCTTCGGCTTCGAGCTTGATCACGGGTTCGGCCGGCACCCGGGCGCCGATCTCCTCGAGCTTCACGATCTGCTTGGCCTTGAGCGTCGAGAGTCCCAGATGCTGTTCGGCCAGCGCGCGGAGCCGGTCCGGCCTGGTGAGGCTCGACCATTCGGCATTGAGGAAGCGGATGTTCTCCATCTCCTCGGCGATCCCCTTTTCGTGCCGCGCGATCTCGCGTTCGAGGCCGCGCGTCTCATGCTCCAGCGAATAGAGCACGAAGCCCGAGGCCAGCAGCGTCACGACCAGCATGAAGTTGAGGAACTTGTGCATCAGTGCCGCGTCCCGTGCGGAAGGCTGAGGCCGATCTCGTCCGCGATCTCCGGCATGGGCGGAGCCGCCGTGCGGATTCCGGCGCGGAGCTTGGCGGAGCGCGCACGCGGGTTGCGCGCGGCCTCCTCATCGCTGGCGCCCACATGGCCCTTGAAGGGAAGGTCGAAAGAGGGTTCAGGCCCCCGGGCCATCTCCGGCAGGTGGCGCGAGCCCGAGGGAAGCTTGCCCGCCCGCGCCGCGAAGAAGCGCTTCACGATGCGGTCCTCGAGCGAATGGAAGGTGACAACCACGAGCCGCCCGCCCTCGCCCAGCATGCGCTCTGCCGCATGCAGCGCCTCGACGA
>JBEILC010000236.1:0-4442 GCA_040379425.1 Hyphomicrobiales bacterium | reverse complement strand
GCCCTGAGCCGATGGCGAGCCGCGAGCACAGCGACTGCAGGATGATGGCCATGATGTTGGACATCAGCGCCACGGCGAGCAGCGCATAACCGAACTGCGCACCGCCGGCGATGGAGGTGGCCCAGTTGCCGGGGTCCATGTAGCCCACCGCCACGAGGTAGCCCGGCCCCACGAAGGCCATGGCGCGGCGGAAGACGGAGCCCTTGGCCGCCACGTGAATGGAACGGAAGACGTCGACCAGCGGCGGTTCCCCGCGCGCGCGCCGCCAGCCCGCTTCATCCGCGCGCTGTTCGGCAGCCGTCATGGCATCCTCCCGCATGAACCGAAGTTTAGCATTGGCTAAACCTTTGGCAATGGGTTAATTCGGAAGGCCTCAGAGGAGTTCCATCGTGGCCACGCGGGCGAAGAAGCCGGGCACCGCCAAGATCCGCTCGGCGGCCTTCCGCCGGATCAGGTCCGACCACCAGTCGGAACTGGCGGAGGATTACGTGGAGCTGATCGCCGACCTCATCGACGAAAAGGGCGAGGCGCGTGGATCAGACGTTGCGATGAGGCTTGGCGTCGCCAACGCCACGGTGGTGAAGACGCTGAAGCGCCTGCAGGAGATAGGCCTCGTGACACAGGAGCCCTACCGCTCAATCTTCCTGACGGGCGACGGCTGGAAGATGGCGGAGGACGGCCGGCGCAAGCACAAGATCGTGGAGAGATTTTTGCTGGCGCTGGGCATCTCCGAGGAAACCGCCCGCATCGACTCCGAAGGGATCGAACACCATGTGAGCGAAGAAACGCTCCGTGCGATGGCCAGGTTTCTGGCGCGGAAGATGGGGTAGCGTCCGTCACGCGGTGAGAGGCCCTCATCCGCCGCTTACCTGCCCTTCCGCATCACCGCCACGAAGAAACCATCTGTGTCATGCCGTGCAGGGGTAAGAACCAGCGTGTCCGGCGCGCCATCGGCAGACTCCGGCACCGCTCCGCCGATCGTCCGCGACCATTGCTCCTTGTACGGAACGATCCGCACATCCGGGTGGCGTTGCAGAAAGTCCGCGGCCTGGTCCGTGTTTTCCTCCGGCAGCACCGAGCAGGTGATGTAGAGGATGGTTCCGCCGGGCCTTGCGAGCGCGTAGCCCTTCTCCAGCACCACCGCCTGGTCCTTGATGCGCTGGTCGAACTGCTTTTGCGTCAGCCGCCATTTCGCGTCGGGCTTCCGCCGCCAGGAACCGCTGCCTGAGCATGGCGCGTCGATCACCACGCAGTCGAAGGGGCCGGCGGCCTCGAGCTTGCCCTTGTCCTGCGCCGAGATCACCTCGCAACTGCTCACCCCCGCGCGCGTCAGGCGCTCGAAGACGGGGCGGAGCCGGAACCGGTCGAGGTCGTGGGCGACGAGCTTGCCCTCATTCTTCATGAGGGCCGCCAGCGCCAGCGTCTTGCCGCCGGCACCCGCACAGATGTCCGCCACCTTCATTCCGGGCTCAACACCCGAAAGAAGCGCCGCAACTTGCGAGCCAGCGTCCTGCACCTCGAACCAGCCGAGGCCGTGGGCGGGCTCCGCCTCCACATTGGCGTTGCGCGTGTCGGGGCCGGTTGCGGGAATGCGCACTGCGAGGGGCGACCACGGGCCTTCCACCGCACCGAAGCGGGAAAGTGCATCGAGCACATTCGCGCGGTCCGCTTTCAGCGTATTCACACGGAGATCGACGGGTGCGCGCTCCGCCAGCGCCCTGCCCTCCTCCGCGGCGCGTTGGCCGAAGGCCTTCTCGTAGGAGGGTGTCAGCCATTCAGGTATGTCCGCCTGCACATGCAGAGGCATCGATGTGACATCCCGCGCCAGCGCTTTCAGCTCCTCAGCCGTCAGCGCACCCGGCCCATGCTGCTCTTCCGCGAGAGCCGCGATGGCGTTGGGCGAAAGCCCCCACACATCTCGCAAACCTGCCAGGGCCAGCGCGCGGGGCGTGGACTCTGCCATGCGAAAGCCCAGCGAATTCCGCCGCCTGAGCACGTCATAGACCAGCGTGCCGATGGCGTGGCGGTCGGTCGAGCCCGCGAAGCGGTGCGCCTTGCCCCAGTCCTTCAGCGCTTCGGAGGCAGGCCGGCGCCGCTCGAAGGTCTCGGTCAGCACGTCGATCGCCGCGGAGACGCGGCCCGCAAGGCGCATGGATTATCCGATCACGAACAGGCGCAGTCCGAACCACGCCCACATGAGGCCAACGGCGATAAAGCCGATCACGAAGGCCCCGCCGCGCCGCATGACGGCGTTGGATCCCGTGTGGATCATGCTGTGCAGGATGCGGCTCGCGACAAAGGCCCAGGCCAGAGCCACCTGCAGCCAATCCACTTTCACAAGCAGCAAAAGCAACGGCAGGATGGCGTAGAACAGCAGCGGCAGTTCGAACTGGTTGTTGTAGTTGTTGTTGATCTTGCGGACGTCCTCCGGCCAGCGCGTATTGTCCAGCGCCACGTCGCCAATCTTCACCAGCCCCGCACGGATCGCGCGCCGCTTCGCGCCACCCATGCGCGCCGCGACGAGATAGATGAGGCCGACATGGATGAAGGCCGGAAGCAGGAGCCACTGTATGATGGTCATGACGCTCAACCCTGCCGCTGATAGTTGGGCGCTTCGCGCGTGATCATCACGTCATGCACATGGCTCTCGCGCATGCCGGCGGAAGTGATGCGGATGAACTGCACGCGCTCGCGAAGCTCTGCGAGGCCGGCAGCACCGACATAGCCCATGGCGGCGCGAAGCCCGCCCACCAGCTGATGCAGCACAGCGCCCACCGGGCCCTTGTAGGGCACCTGACCCTCGATGCCCTCGGGCACGAGCTTCAGATTGTCCTTCACCTCCTGCTGGAAGTAGCGGTCCGCCGAGCCCCGCGCCATGGCGCCGACAGAGCCCATGCCGCGGTAAGCCTTGTAGCTGCGGCCATTGTAGAGATAAACCTCGCCCGGGCTTTCGTCCGTACCCGCCAGAAGCGAACCGATCATGGCGACTTCCGCACCCGCGGCCAGCGCCTTGGCGAGATCGCCCGAGAGCTTGATGCCGCCATCGGCGATGACGGGAATGCCCTGTTTTACCCCCTCCTCGGCTGATTCCATGATGGCGGATAGCTGCGGCACGCCAACACCGGCGACGACGCGGGTGGTGCAGATGGAACCGGGGCCAATGCCGATCTTGACGGCATCCGCACCCGCATCGATCAGCGCCTTCACGGCCTCGGCGGTTGCCACATTGCCCGCCACGATCTGCACCTTGTTGGACAGCGTCTTGAGGCGCGTGACCTGTTTGATGACATTTTCAGAATGGCCATGGGCGGTGTCGACCACGATCAGGTCAACGCCCGCATCGACCAGCATTTCGGCGCGTTCGAAGCCCGCGTCACCCGTGCCGGTCGCCGCACCCACGAGCAGGCGCTCCTGCTCGTCCTTGGCGGCCAGAGGATGGTCGGCGGCCTTCTCCATGTCGTTCACGGTGATGAGGCCCACGCATTTGTAATCATCATCGACCACGATGAGCTTTTCGATGCGGTACTTGTGCAACAGCCGCTTGGCTTCAACGCGGTCCACCCCGGTCTTGACGGTGACCAGGTTCTCGTTGGTCATCAGGTCCGCCACCTTCATGTTGAGGTCAGTGGCGAAGCGGACGTCGCGGTTGGTGATGATGCCGGCGAGGCGGCCTGATGCATCGACCACCGGAATGCCGGAAATCCTGTAGCGTTCCTTGAGCTTCAGCACGTCGCCCAGCGTGGCGTCCGGCGCGATGGTGACGGGGTTCACCACCATGCCCGATTCGAAGCGCTTCACCTGGCGCACATGGTCGGCCTGTTCGTGGGGCTCCAGGTTCTTGTGGATGATGCCGAGGCCCCCCGCCTGCGCCATGGCGATGGCAAGGCGCGCCTCCGTCACCGTGTCCATCGCAGCGGAAATGATCGGGATCGAGAGCTTCAGCGTCCTGGTCAGCCGGGTGGCCGTCTTCACCTGGGCCGGCAGCACGGAGGATGCGCCGGGCTTCATCAACACATCGTCGAAAGTGAGATATTCAGGAATCTGGCGCGGCATGTGCCAACCTCTCAAACTGCATGGGACTCGCGGGGAAGATTGGCGACCGTCCTTAACACCGGCGTGACCGGCGGGGCAAGGCCCGGCCTTGCAAATACCCCCATTTGACGACTATCTCTCTGGACATGATCTCCCAACGCGCCCGTTACGCCTTCAAGGCCGTGGTCGCCCTCGCCCGCGCAAGGCCCGGTGAAGGCCTGCAGATCCGCCAGCTCTGCGAGCAGGAGAAGCTGCCGCGGAAGTTCCTGGAGCAGATCCTGCTGAGCCTCAAGGCCGCGGGCTACATCACCAGCCGGCGCGGCCGGGACGGCGGATATGAGCTGCTGAAACCGGCCGACAAGATCTTCATCGGCCCCATGCTCCGCTCGGTCGATGGGCCGATTGCCCCG
>JBEILC010000235.1:0-4464 GCA_040379425.1 Hyphomicrobiales bacterium | reverse complement strand
GTCGTCGTGCAGTTCGTATTGCAGGCGGCGAACGACCCTGATGTGGTGGCGATCAAGCAGACGCTCTACCGCACCTCGAAGGACTCCCCCATCGTCGCGGCCCTTGCCAAGGCGGCGGAGGCGGGAAAATCCGTCATGGCGCTGGTCGAACTCAAGGCGCGCTTCGACGAGGAGGCGAACATCCAGTGGGCGAGGGACCTTGAGCGCGCGGGCGTGCAGGTGGTCTTCGGCTTCATCGAACTCAAGACCCATGCGAAGGTCTCGATGGTTGTCCGGCGCGAGTCGGGCGCCATGCGCACCTATGTGCATTTCGGCACCGGCAACTATCACCCGATCACCGCCAAGGTTTACACGGACCTCTCCTTCTTCACCTGCGACCCCGCGCTGGTGCGGGATGCCGCGCGGCTGTTCAATTTCATCTCGGGCTATGCCCAGCCCGAGGACCTTGAGAAGATCGCGCTCTCGCCGATCAACCTGAAGCAACGCCTGCTCGATCACATCGACGAGGAGATCGAGCATGCGAAGGCGGGGCGCCCCGCTCAGATCTGGGCGAAGATGAATTCGATCGTCGATCCCGGCATCATTGATGCGCTGTATCGCGCAAGCCAGGCCGGTGTGCAGATCGACCTCGTGGTGCGCGGCATCTGTTGCCTCAGACCCGGCGTTCCCGGTCTCTCGGACAACATCCGCGTGAAGAGTATCGTGGGCCGTTTCCTCGAGCATTCGCGTATTGTATGCTTCGGCGGCGGTCAGGCCCTGCCGCACAACCGCGCCAAGGTCTACATCTCGTCTGCCGACTGGATGCAGAGGAACCTGCACCGGCGCGTGGAAACCCTGATCCCCATCGAGAACCCGACGGTGCATGACCAGATTCTCGATCAGATCATGATGGCCAACATGATGGATAACCAGCAGAGCTGGCAGCTTCTCGCGGACGGCACGTCGCGCCGTATCGTGGCGGGGCCTGACGAAGAGCCGTTCAACGCGCATGAGTATTTCATGAAGAACCCCTCCCTCTCTGGACGCGGACGCTCCCAGGCGGGTAATGTGCCACCCGAGATCATCGAGCGCTTGAAGAAGAAGGCCAAGGCGAAGACGTGAGCTGGCACAAGGGTTTCAGAACCGAACCCCCCAAATACCGTCCTGTCGCCGTTGTCGACATCGGTTCGAATTCTGTCCGCCTGGTTGTGTATGATGGGCTGCGGCGCTCGCCATCGCCGATCTTCAACGAGAAGATTCTCTGTGGCCTGGGCCGCGGTGTCGCCACCAAGGGCAGGCTGCCGGACGATGGCATGACGCGCGCCATTGCGGCGCTGAAGCGCTTCAGGGCACTTGCCCGCCAGATCGGCGCCAAGCATGTCTATGCGGTTGCAACCGCTGCCGCGCGCGAGGCATCGAACGGCGCCCAGTTCATCGCACGCGCCGAGAAGGCGCTGGGTTCCGGCATCAAGGTGCTGACGGGCAAGGAGGAGGCGCGCTATGCCGCCCTCGGCGTCATCGCCGGAATCCCCTCCGCCGACGGAGTCGCAGGAGATCTCGGCGGCGGCTCTCTCGAACTCATTGACATCAAGGACGGCAAGCTCAGGGAGGGCATCACCCTGCCGCTGGGCCCGTTGCGCCTCATGGATCTTTCCGGCGGCTCGATCGACAAGGCGCGGGAGATCATCGACGAGGCCTTCGCCAAGGCGGGCATTCTGAAGCTGCTCGCGGGCCGCACGTTCTATGCGGTGGGCGGCACATGGCGAAATCTCGCCAAGCTCCATATGGCGCAGAGCCATTATCCGCTTCACGTGCTGCACTGCTACCGGCTCACACGGCAGCAGGCGCTTTCACTTTCGGGACTCGTCGCCCATCTCTCGCCCGTCTCTCTGAAGGAGATCCGCGAGGTTTCGAAGAGCCGTTCGGATACCATGCCCTTCGGCGCCCTGGTGCTGGAGCGGCTGCTGCATCATGCCCAGCCCGACGCTGTCGAGATCTCGGTCTACGGCGTGCGCGAAGGGCTGCTCTACTCGAAGCTCCCGACCCGCAAGCGCGCGAGCGACGCGCTGCTTTCCTCCTGCTGGGATTTCACGCGCCGCTATGCGCGCTCGCCCGAGCATGAGCTTGAGCTGTGCGACTGGACGGACCAGATCTTCGGCCCCGGCAAGCTCGCCGAAACCGAGGGCCAGCGGCGGCTGCGCTATGCCGCCTGCCTGCTTGCAGACATCGGCTGGCGCGCCCACCCGGATTACCGCGCGGAACGCTCCCTCTCGATGATCTCGCAAGCCGCATTCGTCGGCATTGATCATCCGGGCCGCGTGTTCCTGGCACTGACTGTGTTCTACCGCTATGACGGCGACGGCGAGGATGGCGACGGGCTGAACCGGATCCTCGGCGATGAGGACCACCAGCGCGCGCATCTTCTTTCGAGCATGTTCAGGCTGGCCTACATCCTGTCCGCGGCCATGCCCGGCATGCTGCCGAAGATCGAGTTGCGGCTGGGCGAGAACAAGACGCTCATCCTGAAGTTGCCACGCAAGCTCGCGGACCTCTCGGGCGAACGGGTGGAGAAGCGCCTGTTATCGCTGGCCGCCGAAATGGGCCGCACGGGTAAGGTGATGATCGGCGGGTAAGGATTACTCCGCCGCCGCCTTGATGGAGGGCGCCGCCTCGAGCACGCGTACCTTGCCCTTGTCGAAGCCAATCACTGCCTCGCCGCGCTTGATGGCGAGTGCGAGGTTGCCGAACAGCTCGCGCCGCCAGCCGTGGAGCAGGGGAACCTCCGCCGTGTCGCTTTCGGCCACCGCATCGATGTCGGAGCTGGACGCCACGAGCCTGGGTGCTATGCCCTCCTGCTCGCAGACCACCTTGAGCGCGAGCTTCAGGACTTCCGCCGCGGCCTGCGCGGCCTCATTCATCTCATCACGCCCGTCGTCCGGCTGGGGCAGGGACTTGGGGTCGCGCGCCAGGCCCGCAGCCACGGCCTTGAGGATGGCGTCGCCCACGCGGGAGGAGGACATGCCCTTGGGCAAGGCGCGGAGCTGGTTCAGCGCCTCGCGCGTTTGCGGCGACTGGACGGCGATTTCCGCGATGGCGTCATCCTTCAGCACGCGGGAGCGCGGCACGTTCTTCTCCCGCGCCTCGCGCTCGCGCCAGGCGGCGACTTCGGCCAGCACGCCCAGCTGCTTCTTGGAGCGGAGCCGGACCTTGATGCGCTTCCACGCATCCTCGGGCTCGGTCCGGTAGGTCGCGGGATTGGTCAGGATGTCCATTTCCTCGCGCAGCCAGTGCTCGCGTCCGGTGCGGTCGAGTTCCTTCTTCAGGGCCTCGTAGACCACGCGGAGGTGCGTGACGTCGGCCAGGGCATAGGCAAGCTGCTTTTCGGTCAGGGGACGGCGCGACCAGTCAGTGAAGCGGGAGGACTTGTCGATCTGCGCCTTGGCGAGCTTCCTGACGATCGCCTCATAGCCGACCTGATCTCCAAAACCGCAGACCATGGCGGCGATCTGCGTGTCGAACACCGGGTGCGGCACCACGCCCGCCCTGTGCACCATGATCTCGATGTCCTGCCGGGCGGCATGGAACACCTTCAGCACGCCGGAGTCGTTCAACAATGTGAAGAACGGCTTGAGGTCGATGCCGGGGGCGAGCGGGTCGATCAGACCATGCACTGTCTCGCCGGCAACCTGGATGAGGCACAGGTCGGGCCAGTATGTCGATTCCCGCATGAATTCGGTGTCGACGGTAATGAAGCTTTCGCCCGCGAGGGCCGTGCAGAGGTGTTCAAGCGATTCGGTGGTCGTAATCAGGTCCATGGGCTCAGGGAAGCGCGATCGCCCCTCAACGTCAATGGCTTGTGCAGAAAACTTCTCGGCCCTGCATTCGAAAGTTGTTTCAAGGCGTTAAGTCCGGTTGGTGGCGGGTTGCGCCCGGCCGCCGTTCCGGCCCTCCCGGGTGCAATCATTCCCTTGACTTGACCTGGCAACCCTTGCATAACGCGGCCCACCAAGCGGCCCGGGTGACCCCCGGGCTGATTGGCGTTGGGCCTGAGCAAGTGGTTTGCCCTTTGCAGGGTATCACGGGGGAGTGTCCCGAGCGGCAAAGGGGGCGGACTGTAAATCCGCTGGCTTCGCCTTCGTAGGTTCGAGTCCTACCTCCCCCACCATTGCTTGGGGTCGGCGCCATGAAGGGTTGAGGAGTTTCGGACACCGGTTTTCCGGGCGGGTGTAGCTCAATGGTAGAGCAGCAGCCTTCCAAGCTGAATACGAGGGTTCGATTCCCTTCACCCGCTCCAAAGTTTTGAATCGTGAATGCCGCTGAGGCGGCCAACAGGGTAAAGCGACGATGGCCAAAGAGAAATTCAACCGCGACAAGCCGCATTGCAACATTGGCACGATTGGCCACGTTGACCACGGCAAGACGTCGCTGACCGCAGCGATCACGAAGATCCTTGCCGAGACGGGCGGCGCCACGTTCACGGCGTAT
>JBEILC010000234.1:0-4528 GCA_040379425.1 Hyphomicrobiales bacterium | reverse complement strand
CCCGCCTGCCCAGATGGCGGAATTGGTAGACGCACTAGTTTCAGGTACTAGCGCTGAAAGGCGTGGAGGTTCGAGTCCTCTTCTGGGCACCATCCCTCAAGAACAGGCAAGTGGCGGGGCCCTCTGAATGGCAGTCAAGCTTTACAAGGGCGACCTGCCCAGCGGCCTCGATCTGGGGCCGTCGGTCGCGGTCGATACCGAGACGCTGGGCCTTGTTCCCCGCCGGGACAAGCTCTGCCTGGTGCAGCTGTCGTCCGGCGACGGCAATGCGCATCTCGTGCAGCTTGACCGGACGAGCTATGACGCGCCCAACCTCAAGGCGCTGTTCACCGATCCGTCGGTCACCAAGATCTTCCACTATGCCCGCTTCGACGTGGCGGTGATCAAGCACTACCTTGGGGTGGATGCGGCCCCCCTTTACTGCACCAAGATCGCCTCCAAGCTCACCCGCACCTATACCGACCGGCACGGCCTCAAGGACCTGATCAAGGAACTCCTGGGTATCGAGCTCAACAAGCAGCAGCAAAGCTCGGACTGGGGCGCCCACGTGCTGTCCGACCCCCAGAAGCAATATGCCGCGCAGGACGTGATCTATCTTCACGAACTGAAATCCAGGCTCGACCAGATGCTGGCCCGCGAGGGCCGGGAGGAGATCGCCAGGGCCTGCTTCGCTTTCATTCCGACGCGCGCCGCACTCGATCTCGCGGGCTGGACCGAGGACGATGTCTTCGCCCACTGACCAGGCCGGAAAAGCGCTGCGCCGGGCAGGCCTCGCCAGGGCCATGACCTGGGGCGCGGCCGCCCTGGGGACCGGTTTCGTCGCGGCCTTCATGGCGCAGGCGGGTTTCTTCACGGCCATGCTGCCGGAGGAGCCGAAGCCGCAGCCGCAAGCCCAGGCCGACCAGACTTCGGCAACGGATTCGACCGTGTCAGGCCTCGATACCGAGCGGCAACCCTATGAGGTGACGGCACGGCGCGGCTGGCAGGATGATGCGACCCCCACGCTGGTTCACCTCGAGGCGCCCCAAGGCGTGTTCCGCCGCCCGGCCGGTGCCCAATACATGATCAGCGCCGAAACCGGCCTCTATGACACCGAAACAAAGAAGCTCGACCTCACGGGCAACGTCCTTCTCGAGCAGCAGGACCGCTTCAAGGCCCGCATGGACCGGGCCAATGTGGTGGTCGAGGAAAAGCGCCTGACCTCGGACGGGCCGGTTGCCGTCGATTTCGGCACGGGCACGGTCAATGCCAACGGACTGCAGATAACCGATGACGGCCGGCGAATTCTGTTCTTGAATGGCGTCAAGGCACGCTTTGACGCGCCACAGGCCAAGGGAGATGTAAATCCATGACGATCAGGTTCGCCGCCGCCCTCGCAGCGGTTTTCGTGCTCATGAACGCCGGGCAGCTTCGCGCCCAGACGGCCAGTGAACCCACGCCCGTGGACATCGCCGCCAACGAGATGGAAATCCTCGACGCCGAGAAGAGGGCGATCTTCCGGGGCGCCGTCGATGCGACGCGGGGCACCACCAACCTCAAGGCCGATGCGCTGACCGTCACCTATGCGGAGGTGAAGCAGGCCGACGGCACGACCAAGACCGACGCCACCGAACTCGATGCCAGGGGCAACGTGACGATCAAGACCCCGCGCGAGACCATCACCGGCGACTGGGCAAGATTCAACCCGCAGACCAACAAGCTGGTGGTCGGAGGCTCGGTCAAGCTCGTCCAGGGCACGACCGTTCTGAGCGGCAGCGAACTGCGCGCGGATCTCAATACCGACAAGATCCAGATGACCGGCGGCCGGGTAAAGGGGAGTTTCCTGCCGAAGTGACTGCACATGCGAGGCCTTAGGTAAAATTAAATCTATTTGGTGGACATTCGATTGGCGCGTGACGAAGACGTTGTGACGGAAAGGCTGGCTTCCAAGATGGCGCCCCGGCGGGCACAGATTCCGCAGACGGGCGCCAGGGAGCAGGCCGGAGCACGTGCCGGGCTGGTGGTGGAGGGCTTAAGAAAGTCCTACAAGCGCCGTCCGGCGGTGCGCGATGTCTCGCTCTCCGTCAGGCGCGGTGAAGCTGTGGGACTTCTGGGACCCAATGGCGCCGGCAAGACGACCGTGTTCTACATGATCACGGGCCTGATTGCCGCCGACAGCGGCCGGATCAGCCTCGATGGCACGGAAATCACCCACCTGCCCATGTACCGAAGGGCAAGGCTTGGGATTGGTTATCTGGCGCAGGAGAGCTCGATCTTCCGCGGCCTGACCGTCGAGGAAAACATTCGCGCCGTCCTGGAGCTGACCGAGGGCTCGCGGGAGAAGCGCGAAGAAAAGTTGCGTGAGTTGCTTGATGAGTTCTCCATTGCCCGCCTCCGGAATTCGCCGGCTGTTGCATTATCTGGCGGCGAGCGTCGCCGGGTGGAAATCGCCCGCGCCCTCGCTGCCGACCCCGACTTCATGCTCCTCGACGAGCCATTCGCCGGAATTGACCCGATTGCGATCAGTGATATTCGCAAGCTGGTGCGACAGCTCACCTCTCGGGGAATCGGGGTGCTTGTTACGGATCACAACGTCCGGGAAACCCTCGAACTCATCGACAAGGCGCTCATCATCCATGAGGGCGAGGTCCTGACGGAAGGCACGCCTTCGGAGATCGTGGCGAACCCCGACGTGCGCCGCTATTACCTCGGCGCCGACTTCAGCCTGTGAACCCCGCGGACGCGCCATGGCGCTGAACCAGAGGCTCGAATTGCGCCAGGGCCAGTCCCTGGTCATGACGCCGCAGCTGCAGCAGGCGATCAAGCTGCTGCAGATGTCGAACATCGAGCTCCAGGCCTTCGTCGACCTCGAACTCGAGCGCAATCCGCTGCTGGAACGCGACGAGAAAAGCGAGATCCTGGCGGAGCGCGCACCGCCCGCCGAGCAGGCCGACATGGTGAGTGCGCTGGAAGCGAACACGGGTGCGGAGGAGCGGATGCGCACCCTCGATACCGAACTCGACAATGTCTACACCCACGAGGCCCGCGCCGATGCCGAGAGCCGCGTGGCGCAGGGCGCCCAGGATTCGGGCTGGTCCTCGCTGCGGCCGCAGGGAGCACTCTCTCTCAACTCCGAAGACAATGATTTTGCCGCCACGCTGAGCCGCCAGCCCACGCTGGCCGAGCACCTGACGGACCAGATGAACCTTCTGCTGACGGATCCCGCCGACCGGCTGATCGGCCAGCACCTGATCGGCATGCTGAGCGAGGACGGCTATCTGACCTCGGGCGTGGAGAGCGTGGCGGAGACGCTCGGCGCATCGCTCGCGCATGTGGAGCGCGTGCTTGAACGGCTCAAGGCCTCCGACCCCGCTGGCGTCTTCGCGCGCGATCTCAAGGAGTGCCTCAGCCTGCAGCTCAAGGAGCGTGACAGGTTCGATCCCGCCATGGCGGCGCTCGTCGCCAATCTGGAGCTTCTGGCGCGGCGCGACTACACGGCGCTCAAGGCGCTCTGCCGCGTTGACATCGACGATCTCAAGGACATGGTCCAGGAACTGCGTGCCCTGAACCCGAAGCCTGGCGCCGCCTTCGGCTCGGAGATGGTGCAGCCGGTGATCCCCGATGTGATCGTCAGGGCCTCGCCGGAGGGAAGCTGGATCGTTGAACTCAACACCGACACGCTGCCGCGCGTGCTCATCAACAACCAGTATCTCGCCCGCGTATCGACGCTTGCTTCGCGCAGCGAGGACAAGCTCTATCTTTCCGAATGCCAGGCCAACGCCACCTGGCTGGTGAAGAGCCTCGATCAGCGCGCCAAGACCATCCTGAAGGTGTCGCGCGAGATCGTGCGCCAGCAGGATGCTTTCCTCGTCCTCGGCATCCAGCACCTCCGCCCGCTGAACCTGCGCACCGTGGCGGACGCCATCGAGATGCATGAATCGACGGTAAGCCGCGTCACCTCCAACAAATACATGGCAACCCCGCGCGGCATCTTCGAGCTCAAGTACTTCTTCACCACCGCCATCGCCTCCGCCGATGCGGAGGGCGATGCCCATTCGGCCGAGGCCGTCCGCCACCGCATCAGGGAGCTGATCGGCCAGGAGGGCGAGGAGGTCCTGCCGGACGACACCATCGTCCAGAAACTCAAGGCGATGGGCGTCGAACTGGCCCGGAGAACGGTCGCCAAGTATCGGGAAGAATTGGGAATTCCCTCTTCCGTGCAACGCCGCAGGGAGCGCCGGGTCAGCGTCCGCCAAACTCGTTGACTGGGGGGTCCCCCTCGACTAGGTTCCGCCCGCTTCACCGACAGACTGTTGACGTGTCAGGCAAACACGCCCATGTGTAGTGCACGGGCGAAGCAGGGGTATTTGCGACGACCATGCAGATCAAAGTCACTGGTAAGAACCTCGATGTCGGCGGCGCCTTGCGTGAGCACATCGAGAGCCGCCTTCAGCTGATTCAGCAGAAATTCTTCGATGGCTCGGTCCATGCCCATGTGACCGTCGAGAAGCAGCGTGTGGGCTTCCACACCGATTGCGCGCTGCATCTG
>JBEILC010000233.1:0-4534 GCA_040379425.1 Hyphomicrobiales bacterium | reverse complement strand
GCCGCTGATGCGCGCGGACAGGACCATGGGCACGAGGCCGCGGAACAGGATCAGGAAGCCGATCACCAGACCGGCGACGCCGGCGGCGATGCCCAGACCGACCTTGAGATCCCGCGTCACGCCGCCTCCCTCACTGTCCCTCGACGGTGCGGTGCTGCGGTGTCGCGTACAAGGGAAATCGGCGGGGGTGCGACACCCGGTGCTGCGGGGTCGGACCGGCGGCCGAGGTCATGACCCTGAAAGCCCGTCACCCCAGGGACGAGCCCGAGGGTGACGACACTCCCGAAACTGCCAAGTCGTGGCACGTTGAAGGGCTTTGCGCCCGCCCCGGCGGCTTGATCAGGCCGGTCCTCAAGGTAGAAGAGCACGACAGCCGAGGCGCTCTGAAAGACCGACCCGGGGCCGCTTTCCGAGACGTGGGCTTCAGGAAGCGAGCCTCGAATAGCCGCCTCCTGCCGCCTGAGCAGGGTGATTTCGGTTGCCGGCCCGGGTCCGGACGTTCACGTTCACCGCATTGAACGTCCGGTTCCCCGACACGCCGCCATTCTTGATTTCGGGATCGCGCACCGATCGTGCTCATGACTGCGGGCAGGGTGGTTCCGGACGGCTGCTCCTGAGCGCGAAAGGGGGGGTGCGACCATTCGTTCGTTTGCCTGCAGGCCATTTACCGAGATCGGCATCCGGGCTTTCGATTGACCCGATGATCGCCTCTGTGAGCGCATGTCTTGCGATTGAACAGCACAACGGCATGACATGCAGACCGGTGCCTCGTCGGTGACCCTGAGGTGCCCATACCAGGTTCATACACCTTCGCCATGACGACCGACCCCGCCGCTGAAGCGGCTTGCGCCAGACATTGTTTCACCGCTCCTGATCGTGTGAAGCCCCAGCCGAACTTCGTTGGCCACGGCCGCGTCAAAATCGAGGCCCCACTGCTCATCGGCTGACATGCGATCATTGCGCATGGCGGTTTGCGGAAACTCGGACAGTTTCGCCGCAAGCGCCAAGGCCGCCGTCAGAGCCTCACCATCCGGAACGACCCTGCTGACGAGTCCGATCGACAGGGCTTCATCCATGGCCACCGGCCGACCCGTCAGTATCAGGTCCAGGGCCCGTCCATGGCCGATCAATCGTGGCAAGCGGATCGTTCCCAGATCGACCAGCGGAACGCCAAAGCGCCGGTTGAAAATGCCCATCACGGCGGAGGCGCCAGCCACGCGCAAATCGCACCAGAGCGCCAACTCCATTCCGCCGGCAACGGCATGACCCTCAATCGCAGCGATCACCGGCTTGCCCAGCCGCAGCCGCGTTGGCCCCATCGGCGCAAAATCGCCATCTGGGTCGACCGGTTTGCGCTCGCCCGCGGCCAACGCCTGCAGATCAGCACCGGCGCAGAAGGCTCCACCCGCGCCCGTCAAGATCGCAACGTCTGCGCCATCGTCCTGATCAAAATCCTTGAATGCCTTGATGAGCGCCCGGGCCGTTTCCAGATCAACGGCATTGCGCCGGTCGGGTCGTTCGATGGTTATGATCTCTACTCGATCAATGTTTCGCGATGAAATCGTGCTGCTCATGTGTCATGTCCGATTGTGAGGGCAGGTTTCGCTTCGACGACGATTTCCACGCTTGAGACGATGGTCCTGCTCGATTGGCGCGGATATCGGCTGCATGTCGGGCGGTGAATGCGCCGCTATCGAGCAGATCGAGGATCGACAGCGCGCCGCCGTGTGATCCCCCTGATCCCGCGCCAGTCACACGAAAACGGATCCACCAGACAGGCGATGGTCTGTCGGCATTGAACGCTGCACGGAGGGCTGCCCGGATGCTGCTGAAGACCTCCTTGCGGTCCGTGTCCGGCATGGCCATGCGACGCCTCGTGCAACCGCGTGCAGGCACAACAGGCAAAGGCGGCGCTGACCAGGATCGTCAACCAAAGCGCCATGGAGCCCGTTGCTTCCAGGATACCGACTGTCCAGCAGGCACCCGGCAGCGCTACCGTCAGCGCGATCGTTGGCCAAGCGAGCAACGCCCCCGGATTCTGCATGAATGTCAATGTCTTCTGGTCAAGGGTGGCCGCAGGCATCCGGGCGACCGTCGATCTTGTGTCGCCGCAAGCCATCCCGGATGGAACGCCCGGACATCACCGACCTTTGAACTCCGCCGGGCGGCGCTGCATGAAGGCCATGGCACCTTCCATCGCATCTGCAGTCTGCATCAGGGCCATTTGGTTGGGAACAAGCTGATCCACCCCGGCCCTGGCATTGATCATGACCGCATCCCACGCGGCCTTCTTGGCAGCTTGTATCGCCAATGGGGCATTCCTGGCGATTTCGGCCGCGATCTCCAGTGCGCGTTCAACCTGGCGGTTGGGTTCAACGACTTCCTGCACGAAGCCGATCTCTTTTGCGCGCTGCGCATCGAAAACGTCGCATCGCAACAAATGGTACATGGCGTTGCCCCAGCCCGCGCGATCCACAAAGCGCAACGTCGCCCCCCCCATCGGGGTGATTCCGCGGGCTGGCTCCAGTTGAGAGAACTTCGCGTCTGATGCAGCCACGGTGATGTCGCAAGCGAGCATCAGCTCAATGCCGATGGTGTAGGTCACACCCTGGACAGCACAAACGACCGGCTTCCTGCACGGCCGCTCAAGCGCGTGCGGATCAAGCATGGTGTCGTCGAAGATCGGCGTCCCACTCTGCATGGCCGGTAGAAAGGCTGGCAGATCCAGACCAGAGGTCGTGTGTGCGCCGGCGAATGTCAGCAAACCCACCCATGCCTCTGGATCCTCATCGAGTCGTTTGAACGCACGCCCAAGCTCTTGCAGCATATGTGGCGTAAAGGCGTTGCGCTTGGCTGCCCGATCGACGTGCATATGGAGGATGTGATCCTGGAAGGTCACTGTCACGAGGCCTTGATCCGACATGCTCAAACTTATCCCTTCAAGTTGTTGTGACTGCTGGTCTTGCCCGAGATCCGTCTCCAGCGACCCGTCTTTCACCGATCATGTTCGTTCTGTCTCATCCGCAGTTCGACCATGCCTTCGCCATAAGCCATGACTTCAGTGCCGACCACAGTAACAAAGGCCTGCGACGCGAGGATTTGACGCGCAAGCGCAAGGCGGTCGGCCAAGCGGATCTCCCGCAAGATTCACTAGACCGGTCGCCATAATGATCAGCCGGTGCTAGGTGGTCAAGGGGAAATCCAAATCGCCAATCAGTCGTCTGAAAGAGTCCCAAGATGCCGGAGACGGTTCTCCAGCCTAGCCGTGACCGAATGATCGCCGCTGGCGTGCAGCTGTTCCAGCGCAAGGGCTATCATGGAACGGGTCTCATTGAGCTGCTGGAGGTCAGTAAAGCGCCCAAGGGTTCATTCTACCACCATTTTCCAGGCGGCAAGGAGCAACTTGCCGAAGCAGCCATGGCGCAGGCACGCGATGCGGTGAGTGCTCGAATCGACATCGCGTTCGCCGATTCCGCATCGTTTGCAGACGGCGCGCGTGCCCTGGTGAAAGCCATTGGGGACTGGTTTGAGCGTAGCGACTATACCGAAGGATGCCCCATCACTTCGGTTCTGCTTGAAACTGTTCCGGGCTCGGATCGATTGGCAGCCGCAAGCAAGGCTGCCTTCGCTGACTGGATTGCTCGCGCCGAAAGTCACGCGGCAAGACTGGGCAATGTGCGCGATCCCAGAACCGCTGCCACGGGGCTGCTCATTGCGCTTGAGGGCGCATGGATCGTCGCCCGCGCCCAGCGCTCGAGGCGGCCGTTCGAGATCGTGGCGGACCTGGTAGCGGGCTACGCGATCGACCACTGAAGGCTGTTTCCAGACCGCTCACCCACAAGCCTGATTGCCAGCTCCTTCAGGTCTCTTTCCTTGCACTGTGACGGTAAACAAGTGGGACGTTGCGCAGCCATCAGACGGCCGGCTCATTGACCACCGTGCCACCGGTTTCTGCAGATCGGCTTTCAGGAAGCGATCCCTGGATAGGCGCAACATGCGCTTCCCAGCAGGGTCGTGTCCCCTTCCGGCGAGACCTGCCATTCGGTATCGCGTCCGGGATTGACCGCTTCGTCCCAACAAGTGGCGCACTCTGGCTCGAAGTGATGCCATTCCGACGAAGGCTGTTGGGTCCCCGACGGGCAACAAGGCTGGTTCATTCGAGCTGCCTGTCCCTTCGGCAGTTCTGGTCCATGGGCAGCTCTTGTGCCGCTCGACATGCGCGAACTCCGCAGGGAATCAGAAGCATTTCAGGGGCAATCCTGCAGGCCGGAGATCTGGTATCTGTCGCCCGGTTCGGAACCGGAGTGACCGGCACACCCTACGCCGCGTCCTGGCCGGCCTTGCGGAGGGCGGAGGCGCGGATCTTCTCGCTCTCGCTCTTGAGCTGGCCGCAGGCGGCGAGGATGTCGCGGCCGCGGGGGGTGCGGATCGGGCTGGCGTAGCCGGCGCGGTTGAGGATGGCGGCGAAGGCCTCGATCGTCTTCCAGTCCGAGCACTGGTAGTCCGTGCCCGGCCAGGGGTTGAACGGGATCAG
>JBEILC010000232.1:0-4555 GCA_040379425.1 Hyphomicrobiales bacterium | reverse complement strand
TGAGGTCCGCCGCGGAGGCAGTTGCGTAAGAGCCCATGAGCGCCATGGCGGCCAGCGATGCGCCGAAAAGCCGGCGCGTGAAAGTCCTGGTCATTTGCGTTTCTCCCTGTTTGACGAAAAATTGAACCAATTACAAAGTTGAGTCAATTCCAAAAATCCGGCACAGTGCTGCCATGTCAGGCCTCCGGGAGAAGCAGAAAGCCATCCGCCACGACCGCATCATCGAGGCGGCGACCCGGCTGTTCCGCGAGCAGGGCTATGAGGACGTGAAGATGGAGGCGATTGCCGCCGCCGCCGAAGTGGCGATCGGGACCATCTACAATTACTACCGCAACAAGGGCGACCTGCTGGTGGCCATCGTCTCGCTTGAGGTCGAGGAGGTGCTGCGGAACGGCGAATCCGTCATCGCCAGCCCGCCCGCTGATGCGGAGGAGGCCGTCGATGCCCTGGTGGGCGGCTATGTCGAGCATTCGCTGAGCTATCTCTCGAAGGAGATGTGGCGGCAGGCCATGGCGATCTCCACCACCCAGCCCTCGAGCCCCTTCGGGGAGACCTACGCCGCGCTCGACGTGGCACTGGCGCGGCAGACCTGCGAATTGCTGGAAAAGCTCCAGGCGCTGGGCCTCCTCAGCAGGGACGCCGATGCGGCGAGCCTCGGCGAGGTGATCTTCAACAACACCAATATGAACTTCATCGTCTTCGTGAAGGAGGAGGCGATGGGCATGGCGGAGCTGCGGGAAACGCTCCGGCGGCAGCACGGGGCGGTGCTGGCGGGGTGGAGGGTCGCGGCCGGCGCTACACCCTGATTCCGTGACCCCGGCGAAAGCTGGATCCCGGCCTTCGCCGGGATGACGGCTCAGGGAATGTGCGGAGGTCTGGCCCCCGGCAACGCCTAAAGCTGGTGCATTTCCCTGCCGGTTGCCTTTCTGCTATCACAGTCCATCGTCCGCAGGAGACAACCCCCATGAACAAGCCGCTCAATCTCGAAGGCGCCACCGCCTGGGAACCCTCGCCCAACAATCTGGAGCCGTTCTGGATGGGCTTTACGCCCAACCGCGCCTTCAAGAAGCGTCCGCGCATGATCGCGCGGGCCAGGGACATGCATTACTATGACATGACCGGCCGCCCGATCCTCGATGGCTCCGCCGGCCTCTGGTGCTCCAATGCCGGCCATTGCCGTGGACCCATCGTCGAGGCGATCCAGAAATCCGCCGCGGAGCTCGACTTCGCGCCGACCTTCCAGTTCGGCCACCCCAAGGTGTTCGAACTCGCCTCCAGGCTCGCCACCATGGCGCCGGGCGACCTGAACTATGCCTTCTTCTGCAACTCGGGCTCCGAGGCTGCCGATACGGCGCTGAAGATCGCGCTCGCCTATCACCGTGCGAATGGCCAGGCGAGCCGCACCCGGCTCATCGGCCGCGAGCGGGGCTATCATGGCGTGAATTTCGGCGGCATCTCGGTGGGCGGCATGGTCGCCAACCGCAAGTGGTTCGGCGCCATGCTGGCCGGTGTCGACCACCTGCCGCACACCTACAATCGCAAGGAACAGGCCTTCACCAAGGGTGAGCCGGACTGGGGCGTGCATTTGGCCGACGAGCTCGAGCGGCTCGTGGCGCTGCATGATGCCTCCACCATTGCCGCGGTGATCGTGGAGCCGATGGCGGGCTCGACCGGCGTGCTGCCGCCGCCCAAGGGTTACCTCAAGCGCCTGCGCGAGATCTGCGACAAGCACGGCATCCTGCTGATTTTCGACGAGGTTATCACCGGCTTCGGCCGCTTGGGCCATGCCTTCGCCGCCGAGCGCTTCGGTGTTACCCCGGATATCCTGACTTTCGCCAAGGGTGTCACCTCCGGCACCGTGCCGATGGGCGGCTGCATGGTGCGGCAGGGCATCTACGACACGTTCATGAACGGTCCGGACCATGTGATCGAGCTGTTCCACGGCTACACCTATACCGGCCACCCGATGGCGGCCGCCGCCGGTGTCGCCACCATGGACCTCTACCGGGACGAGCAGCTGTTCGAGAACGCCAAGAAGCTGGAGAACGTCTGGGCGGATGCCGCCTTCACGCTCCAGGGCCACCCGCTCGTCGAAGACATCCGCACCATGGGCCTCGTCGCCGCGGTCGACCTCAAGCCGGTCGAGGGCTCGCCCGGACTTCGCGCCTACAAGGCGATGGAGAACGGCTTCCATGACGTGGGCATGATGGTGCGCATCACCGGTGACACCATTGCCCTCTCGCCGCCCCTGATGATCAACGAGAATCAGATCGACGAGATTTTCTCGGACAAGATGCCGAAGATCCTCGCCTCCGTCGCCTGAGGCGGCGGCAACCGGCGGAACGAAACGGGGCCGGAGAGGAACAGCGTTCCGGCCCCGCTGCATTTTGGGCACAGGTCAAGGTTTTCCCCAGCGCCTGGCTCCCGATGCTTTGAAACGGCTCCGGCTTCTGGCATATGATTCACCGAAGGCGACAAGAATCAAGGCGAGCATGTCACGCCACATGATACCGGTGATGCTGGGGATCACCATCTTTCCGATCGCCGCGATCGTAATCGCGGGGTACATGCTCATGCTCGCGGGCTCCAGCATGGCCATCGTCGCAGGCGCCATCCTGCTGCTCGCCTTCTGCGTCCTCGCCACCGCCATCATCATCATCATGTCCAAGCTCTCCCGGATGGAGGACTGGCTGTTCAGCCATGAGGAGACGCTGCGCGACCTGCTCGGCCGCTCCGAACGCGCCGCCGCCCGCCTGAGCGAGGTTGAGCGCGAGGTGAGCAAGCCCGCCCCCGGCGTCGACCGCCTTATCTCGGATCTTGGCGCGCTGCGCCATGAGGTGAAGGAGGCGATGACCGGCAAGAGCGAAGCCGCCCCGCCGCCCCGCACCGAGGCCCCGCGGCCCGAGTCCGAGCACATCGAACTGTTGCTCGAGCCGGTGATCGAACTCTCTTCCGGCAGCACCTCGCACTACCGGGCGCTGATCAACCTCGCCAACAGCCGGGGCAACGCGGTGCCCCATGACGATCTGATGATCAAGGCTGAAGCCGGCGGCATGCGCCCCGCACTCGATGCCCATATGGTGCGGCTGGTGACGCCCGTGCTGCGCCGCCTCCGCCTCAAGAACCCGGGCCTCCGCATCTTCGTGCCCTTGGGCCGTTCGACGCTGGGCTCGCGCGGCGAGGCGGACAGCATCATCTCGCTCCTCCTCAAGGACTCGGACGTCGCCAACGGCATGGTCTTCGAACTGGGCCAGGAGGATCTGGGCCAGCTCGATACGTCGGGCATCGACAATCTGGCACGGCTCGGCCGGCTCAGCGCCACGCTGGCGCTGCGCGATGTTTATCTGGGCGGGCTTGATCTTGCGGCACTCCGCCAGCTCGGTGTGCGCTTCCTGAACTTCCCGCCGCATGCGGTTGATTCCGGAAACGGCCCCAGCGAGGTGTGGCGCGAATTCGTGCAATATGCGCGCGCCATGCAGATCCAGCTCATCGTGGGCGGAATCGACACGCCGCAGCAGGCCTCCGCCGCCAGCAAATGCGCGCGCTTCGGCCACGGGGCCTTCTTCGCGCCGCCGCGCAAGGTGCGCCGTGACGCAGGCCTCGCCGCCATGCCGGTGCGCGGCGCCAGCGCCGCCTGAGAGGCAAGGCAGCCCATCTTCCATGCAGCGATTTTCTGAAGCCTATCCCGTCTGGTTCTGTGACATCTGGGGCGTGGTCCACAATGGGGTGAAGCCCTTCCCGCTGACGGTTGCAGCCCTCAGGCGGCACCGGGAAAGGGGCGGCACCGTTATCCTTGTCACCAACTCGCCGCGGAGCAGGCTTGGCGTGGAGCGCCAGCTTCTCGAGATCGGGGTCGATCCATTGTCGCATGATGTGATCGTCACCTCGGGCGACGTGACGCAGGAGTTGATGAAGCGCCATGGCGGGGGACAGGTGTTCCACCTCGGCGCCGAGCGCGATCATTCGATCTATGATGGTACGGGTGTCAGGCGCGTGGCCCTTGCGGAGGCCCATGCCGTGCTCTGCACCGGCCTCGTCGATGACCTCAACGACGAGCTTTCGGATTATGACGCTCTCCTGGCCGAGATGCGGGCGCGGGATCTTGTGATGATCTGCGCCAATCCGGACAAGATCGTGAAGAAGGGTGACCGCATCCTGTGGTGCGCGGGCAAGCTCGCGGAGACCTATGAGGGCCTCGGCGGCAAGGTGCTGATGGCGGGCAAGCCCTTCACCCCCATCTATGAGCTGGCGCTGACGGAAGCCTCCCGCCTCCGGGGGCGGAACATTGCGAAGGACGAGGTTCTGGCCATCGGCGACGGCCCTGAAACCGACATCAGGGGCGCAGCGGACTATGGCCTTGCAGCCCTTCTTGTTGCAGAAGGGGTGACCGATGCGAGCGAGGGGCTCCATGTGGTCGAGGCCCAGGTCAGGGCCCTGGTGCCCCATGCGCGCATCGCCGCAACCGTCCATGACCTCGCCTGGACGTAAGAAGGGTATGGAATGCAAGTGATCGCGGGCCTCGCGCCCGTTCCCGAGGACTGCCGGGGTGCCGTGA
>JBEILC010000231.1:0-4631 GCA_040379425.1 Hyphomicrobiales bacterium | reverse complement strand
GAGAGCACTGCGCGCGCTTTGGAGAGTTTGCTGGACGCGGCATCCAGCGCCACCGGCGGCGGAGATATGGTGATCGCTACATCGGGACCGACAGCGATGGTCAAGGGTTCGGTGACCGCCCTGGCTGCATTGCCCGTGATGGCCATTCCATTGAGCGTGACATTGGTACCGGGCTTGGCCTCGATTGCGAGGCGCGCGGCACCGGCCTCCATTGCCTCACAGATGCGAGCCTCGTCGCGCTCCGCTGCTTCCAGTTCCTCGATGGCAGCGGCATCCACGCTATGCGACTTGAGGGCTGCATCATTGGCCGCGATGCGCTGGCGCAGGCCGGTGAGAAGGCCGAGGCGGGCTTCGTCCTCGGCGCGCTTTGCCTCCATGCGCGCCATGGCGTCGATCCGCTGAAGTTCAGCGAGGCGCGCCGCGATGCGGTCAAGCTCCGCCTCGCGCCCGGCCTTGGCGGCGGTGGCATCATGCAGGGACTTGCCCGCCTGATCATGCTGATCATCGAGCGGCGCGAGTCCGGCGTCAAGCTGCTTGAGGCGCTGACGCGCGGCGCCGATCTCGCCGGCCTGCCGGTTCAGCTGGCTGACCTTCTCCTGCTGGGCCGCTGCCCATTGCCGCGCCTGCATCTCCTCGCCTTCGTGGCGGCGGATGGCTTCGGCCGCCGTCTCGGCCTCCGTCAGGCTCGTCCGCGCCGCATCGAGCTGTTCCTTGAGTGCGGCAAGTGACGAGGGATTGCTGGCTGCGGCATAGGCCTTGCGCTGTTCGTCCAGCAGGTCGAGGCGCTTGCGCAGGTCATCCAGCAGCGTTTCGGCATCGAGCCGGTCCTGCGTGATTTTCTCCCTCGCCGATATCGCGTCATGAAGGGGGCCGCCGGACTTCGGCTGACCGGTCTTGGTGACGTATCTCGCCAGCTCTTCACTGACGCTGTTGAGGAGCAGCCTCGCCCGCTCGCCGCCGACCAGCGTTCCGACCTCCTGCTGGATCACCGTGTTGAGTGCGCTCTTCGCCCCTTCCGATGGCTCTGGCGTGTTGAAGGAGTGGCCCTGCGCCACCCAGAGGATGCCATAGGCCGCCTCATCCAGCGCACGCGTTGACCTTGGCTCGATGCCGAGAAGTTTCCACACCTCCTCGTCGGCTTCGGCGTTGCGTGCCGTCTCCACGCCGTCGCAGGAGAGGCTGGCCGACTTGCTTCTGAGGAAGGACTTGCGGATCTCGTAAGCCTTGCCGCCGTTTTCGAAGCCCACCGTGATGATGACCGGAAGCGACAGGCCTTCGGTGGCAAGCGCTGCGATCTCTTCCTTGGTGGAGGAGTGGCGCTCGAACAGGCAGGTGCGGATGGCGCGGAACAGCGTCGACTTTCCCGCCTCGTTGCTGGCGGAGAGGATGTTGACGCCGGGCCCCAGCCCCTCGATCCGCGCCGGCTTCGCGAAGCGGCCGCAGCCTTCGACGGCGACGTGGGTAAGCTTCATGCCGCCCGCTCCAAGCTGTCCCGCGTCATCAGGAAGAGCTGCACCAGGGCCTCCTCCGCGCGGCGGCGGTCTGCGGGGCTTGCGGCCTCGTCGTCCACCTCCGCACGGAGCCGCTCGGCGGCCTCGCGCAGCACGCCCTGAAAGTCGATCTTCTCAAGATCCTCCGGCGTGGGGCGGATGTGAAGGCCAGTGAGGTCCGTCTCCAGCCAGAACATTGCCGCCTCGAGCGTGGCAAGGCGCTGCTCCAGACCCGCGCGCGCGGTGAGATCAACGGCGCCCGAGAGCTTGAGGCGGAGGAGAAGGCTCGACAGATTGTCCTCGCCGCGAAGCCGCGCCTCAAGGCCGGGCAGGTCTTCGCCATGCGCCAGGACCTCGCTGCGGGCAAGCCAGCGGTAAGCGCCGGTGCGCATCTCCCTGACGGCGGGCGGGGCGCCCGGGCCCGGAATGTCGACGAGCAGGACCTTGCCTTCCTCCTGACTGTTGAAGCGGTCAGGCTCCGGTGTGCCGGCGTACCATGTGGCGGCATTGACCTTCACCGTCCGGTGCCAGTCGCCGAGCGCCAGATAGGACAGGCCCGCGCGTTGCGCGCGGTCTGGCGCAATGGGGTTCTTCGCCTCGCCTTCCGCTCCGAATTCGGCAATCGAGCCATGGGCCAGCCCAAGCCGAAGCAGGCCCGCGGCGGAGGGTGCGCTGTCCATCCATTCAGTGAGGTCCCTCACCTCGCTCCGGCGGAGAAGGGGAGCAGGGAGCAGCACCGCTTCGGACCCGAGCGCCACCGGCTCCGGCGCCAGGTGGAACACAACATTGGCGGGCAGGCCCTGGGACCGGGCGCGGTCCCACAGGCCGTTGCCGCGGTGATAATCATGGTTGCCTGGGATCACATGCCAGTTGACGCCTAGAAAGCTCCGCATCCGCTCGAGGGGTTCGAGCAGGGTCTTCTGGGCGGGCGCGTCACTGTCATAGAGGTCGCCCGCCACCAGCACGTGTGTGGCGCCCTCGGCGCGCGCCAGCCGTCCCATCGCCTCGATGGCTGCCAGCCGCGCCTGGCGGAGCACGCTCTCATTCTCGCCAAAATTGCGGAACGGCTTGCCGATCTGCCAGTCCGCGGTGTGGATGAATCGCATGCCTGGCAGAATGGGAGCGCCTCACTCCGCCGTCAATCGCCGCGAGCTTGCGTGCGATTGTTGTGGCGAAGGAGCTGATGCTTGCCCATATAACGTGCGGTCATTCTGGAGGGACCCCGCATGTCGCTGTTGCTGAACATCATCTGGATCCTGCTGGGCGGCGCCTGGATGGCGTTCGGCTGGCTCATCGCAGCAGTAATCATGGCGATCACCATCTTCGGAATTCCCTGGGCGAGGGCGGCGGTCAACATCGCACTCTATACACTGATGCCCTTTGGTTACACGGCTGTCCCGCGTGACCGCCTCACGGGGCAAGAGGACTTCGGCACGGGCCCCGCGGGCATTGTCGGCAATATCGTCTGGTTCATCTTCGCCGGCTGGTGGCTGGCATTGGGCCATGTGATCACCGCCTTGATGCTCGCCATGACCATCATCGGCATCCCGTTTGCGTGGGCGCATCTGAAGCTCGCGGGGCTGGCGCTGTGGCCCATCGGCAAGACCATCGTGCCAAAGGACCAGTCGATGCCGGTGCACAAGGTGTGAGCCGGCCACTTTCTGTGTACTGAGCATGAGTGAAACTTGACCCACGATCACGTTCAAATAATAGAATAGATGTCCCGATTTGACAACCGCAGCACTACTCAGAAGATATGTCCGCTTGCTGATTGATACCACAGGTTGAGAAAAAGGTTGCGCCAGATCAATCGACATCTGGATGCGTTGTAATCGATTGTGTTTTTTATTGACTGAGCCCTCGGCAGTAGGCCTAGATTGACGTTAGGCGCTTGAGACTCTTGCTTGGTCTGCGATGAACCACCATCGCTTCCGCGCCCGGTATCGGAGTTGATCGCGACTGACAAGAGGAAGACAAATCGCAAGACAGCACTGCTGATCGGTGCGGTGAGCGGTGCTTCTCTCCTCATGTCACTTGCTGGCACCTATGCGCGTGCGCAAGTCGTCTTGACCTGATCTATGTACCAGGTCGAATGAGAGGCTATTGCATGTTTGCGGCTGCGATCCTGCGGGTGAGACAGGTGAACGCCACGACCCCGAACCGCACCTGATCCCGCGCGCCCTGATGGCAGCTGAGGGTGATCTCGCGGAGCTCGAAGTGTTCGGCCTGGATTATCCGGCGCCTGACGGCACTTGCATCCGGGATTACATTCACGTCGACGATCTCGCGGCGGCGCATATGGCGGCCGCCCTTCAACTCATGCGGGGCGGCTTCTCAGGCGTCCTCAACCTGGGGAGCGGCAAGGGTGTGAGTGTGCGCGAGATCATTGAAGCGGCCGCGCGGGTGACAGGAAGACCCGTGCCTCACCGGTTCTCCGCCCGCCGGGAAGGTGACCCTGCCGTTCTCATCGCCGATGTCCGCAAGGCCAACAGCGTGCTGAACTGGCATGCACGCAACAGCGGCATCGACCACATCATGGCGACGGCCTGGCAATGGCATGCGAAAGAGAGAGGCTGGCAACATGGCGCCATCAATACTTCGACTTCGGGAGTCTATTCATGAATCGTAATGTCCTCGCCGCTGTTTCTGTCATGCTCCTGTTTTTCAGTGCGCCCGCCCAGGCTGATATTGAATTCACGAACGACACGCAGTACTTCCAAGTCCAGGGAAAGACGCCAGCGGAACTTTATGCGTCCATCCTGAGCCATTCGATGAAGATCGGTGGAAAGCGGACGATCGCATCCATCTCTACCAGGCTGTCGCAGAGTGGCAAGGCCCGGGAGACCGGGAGCTCGTGCAAGGCCAATGACGACATTATCAAGCTCAACTTCGCCGTCCACCGTCCTCGGGCCGCCAATGAGGAATTGATGCCGCCGGAGGACCGGAAAAACCGGGAACAGATGTACGCCTTCATCCGAAGCCACCAGGAGCTGCACAGGCAGATCCAGCTGCATTGCGCTGAGGCACTCACCAATGATGTCGCGGCCATCGAGGAGCAGTCCTGCCGGGCGGTGACGAACAAGACCAATCTTCTGTGGCCGAAAATGATCACCGAATGCGACAGCAAGCAGAAATCCTTCG
>JBEILC010000230.1:0-4650 GCA_040379425.1 Hyphomicrobiales bacterium | reverse complement strand
CCTATGAGAACCTTATAGAGCTTACCTGCGTCTTCAGGTTCAAGACTTTCAATCATTGTCCATGAACCATACTTCTTCAGCAGGTCTTCAAGTTCGACAGCATTGCTCATTGAAGCCGTTGGCTTCCCACACATCGTCCACCGGGTCGAAGAGGCCCGCCTTGACGAAGGGCGCCATGCGGTTGCCGGCGTACCAGGCGGCGACATCCGGCGGATCGGCGGTCAGGAAGTTGCGGATGGCCGACTTGTAGCCCTCATGGTCGAAGTTGTTCCACTTGACCTTGATGTCCGGGTGCTTCGCCTGGAAATAGGCGATCAGCTCTTCCATCGCCTTCTTTGGCGCGGGATCGGACTGGTCCGAGTTGATGACGAGTTCACCCGCCAGCGCGGTCGAAACCGAAAGCGCCGCAGCAAAACCGAGGCCGAAAAGGCCCTTTACAATCTTCATCGATGTTCCTCCCATCGCCGCCACCATGGCGGCGTTTGACGTCGTCATGCGGCGCGTTTTTCTTTTGCCGCATGGATGCTTGACCATGGTCTTGAAAATTGACAAGCTTCAACCGAATTTAACCCAATACCTTCCGGATTTCTAAGCACCATGGCCCAATATCGGGACGAAAGCGTTTCCGCCCTGCCGGATGCGGACAAGGGGCATCCGCTGGTGGTGTTCGGCGATCACCGCTTCTGCGCGGGTTCGACGCTGGTGGTGCATCCCATGCCGCGGCCCCACATGCACAGCCAGGTAGAGTTCAATTTCGTGCTGTCGGGCAGCATGACCTACTGGTTCGATGGCCGTGTGATCACGCTGACGGAAGGGCGGCTTGCGCTGTTCTGGGGCATGATCCCGCATCAGGTGACGGCCTGTGCGCCAGGCTCGCGCTTCGTGGTCCTCTATGTCCCGATGGCGTCCTTCCTCGAGCTCCCCACGCTCAGCGAACTCCGCTCCTCGATCTTCCGTGGCGCGGTGGTCGAGGCGACGGACGTCAAGTCATATGACCGTGAGATGTTCCTGCAATGGCGGGAGGACCTCTCCCAGGCCGATTCGCAATTGGACGAGATCGTGAAGAGCGAACTCAGCGCCCGCGTTCGCCGCCTGGACCGGGAGGGCTGGCGCGACCTGCGGGAAACCGCCCAGCAGGCCCAAGTCCATGGCCACCAGGGCCATGACCATGAGCGCGCCCTGCGGGTTGAGAAGATGGCGCAGTTCATCGGGGAGCACGCGCTGGAGGACATATCGGCGGAGGATGTGGCGAAAGCCGCCGGCCTTCACCCCAACTATGCCATGGCGCTGTTCAAGAAGGCGATGGGCCTGACCATCAAGCAGGCGATCACCAGGCACCGGTTGGACATGGCCCAGTCCATGCTGATCGCCACCGACCGCCCGGTCGCCACCATTGCCTTCGACTGCGGCTTCAACTCGCTGTCGAGCTTCTACGCCGCCTTCGCGCAGCGCTTTGCCAAGAGCCCGGCGGCCTTCCGCGAGAGCTATGAGCGGATCACCAGGGCCGCCTGACCTTACGAACCCGGAAGCAATTTCCGGCATCGCTCATTGATTTCGGGGAGCCCCGGGGACAGTTTGCCTCCCATGACACACGCTCCCCGCATTGCCTTCATCGGCGCAGGCTCCACCGTCTTCATGAAGAACATCGTGGGCGACATCCTCATGCGCCCTGCCCTCCGTGAGGCCACCATCGCGCTCATGGACATTGATCCCAAGCGGCTCGCCGAGTCCGAACTCGTCGCCCGCAAGCTCATCCACACGCTGGGTGTGAAGGCGAAGCTCGAAACCCATGCCGACCAGCGGCGTGCGCTGGAGAAAGCGGATTTCGTCGTCGTTGCCTTCCAGATCGGCGGCTATGAGCCCTGCACCGTGACGGACTTCGAGATACCCAAGCGCTTCGGCCTGCGCCAGACGATTGCCGATACGCTGGGTGTCGGCGGCATCATGCGGGGCTTAAGGACTGTTCCGCATCTCTGGAAGATCTGCGAGGACATGCGCGCCGTCTGCCCGCAGGCGGTGGTGCTCCAATATGTGAACCCGATGGCCATCAACACCTGGGCCATCGCCGCGAGATATCCCGAGATCCGCCAGGTCGGCCTCTGCCACTCGGTGCAGGGCACCGCATGGGAGCTGGCGCGCGACCTCGACATTCCGCTGGAGGAGATCCGCTACCGCGCGGCAGGCATCAACCATATGGCCTTCTACCTGGCCTTCGAGCACCGCAAGCCGGACGGCAGCTACCGTAACCTCTACCCCGATCTTCTCAAGGGTTACGAGGAAGGCCGCTTCCCCAAGCCCTCGCACTGGAATGCGCGCTGCCCCAACAAGGTGCGCTACGAGATGCTGAGGCGGCTTGGCTACTTTGTCACCGAAAGCTCGGAGCACTTCGCCGAGTACACGCCCTATTTCATCAAGGAGGGCCGCGAGGACCTGATCGAACGCTTTGGCATCCCGCTCGATGAATACCCCAAGCGCTGCATCGAGCAGGTGGAGCGCTGGACGTCCGAGGCCGAGGCCTACCGCAAGGCAGACCGCATCGAGGTCAAGGCGTCCAACGAATATGCCTCATCCATCGTCAACTCGATCTGGACGGGCGAGCCCTCGGTGATCTACGGCAACCTGCGCAACAATGGCTGCATCACCTCGCTGCCCGAAGCCTGCGCGGCGGAACTCTCCTGCCTCGTCGATCACAACGGCATCCAGCCCAGCTTCATCGGTGAATTGCCGCCGCAATTGACCGCGCTGATGCGTACCAACATCAACGTCCAGGAACTGACTGTCGCGGCACTGATGAAGGAAAGCCGGGAGCACGTCTATCACGCGGCAATGCTGGACCCGCACACCGCGGCTGAACTCGACCTTGACCAGATCTGGTCGCTCGTCGATGACCTTCTCGCCGCGCATGGCGAGTGGCTGCCGGAGTGGCTCAGATGAAAACCGGCCTCACGACCGGGGCGTGACCCGCCAGACGCGCTCGCCCAGCACTTCCTTGATGTTGGCGACGCGGGCGATGATGTTCTTGTAGCCCGCGTATAAGAGGACCGACATGAAGAGGTAGCTCCAGAACCAGCCGGGATGCCGCTTCATCTGCGGGATCAGCCTGCCGCCAGGCGAAGATGAGCTGGCCCGGCCCCGTCACGAAGATGAACAGCGTGATCACCACCAAGATCGGGATGAACACTCCACCGCATAGATCGAACCCTCCCGCCACATCCAGAAGGCGATGACGGGGAACATGAGCATGCTCACCCACGGGAATACCGCGCGCCAGCCCAGCAGGTTCAGCATGCCGAACTTCTGCCGGAGGCTCATCTTGCGGGAAAACATGGCGGGGATAAGCCGCTTCAGCGCCACCTGATACCAGCCCTGCGCCCAGCGGAGCCTCTGGTTGGTCAGGCCCGAAAGCGTTGTCGGCGCCAGTTCGCGTGAGACAAGGAATGGATCGGACACGATCTTGTGCCCAACTGACACGGCGCGCACGGAGGAACCGATGTCCTCCGTGAGCATGCTGCCGCGCATGCGGATCTCGCGCAGCAGGTCGGTCCGCCAGAAACCGTTGGTGCCCCCGAAGATGCCATAACCGTGGAGACGCGCGCGGCCCGGATGGGAGACGCCGTAGATCAGTTCGAATTCGACGGCCACCATGCGCGCCACCCAGGAGGCAGCCCCGATGCGGATGTAGCAATGGCCCTGCACCACATCGGCGCCCGACGCGATCCAGCGCCAGGCGCGCCTGAAGCAGTCAGGGTCCGGCTGATGATCCGCGTCGTAGAGCGCAGTTACCGGACTGGCGACCATCGACAACGCCGCATTGACGTTCTGCGCCTTCGACGTGCTGCCCTCGACGCGCAAGGCCGTGACGCGCGGATACTTGGCGGAGATTTCCTTCAGGCGGTCCTCGATCGGCATGTCGAAAGGCGTGTTGTAGGCCAAGATGATCTGGGTCTCAGCCGGGTAGTCGATCCAGAGGAAGGCAGCGATCGTCGACTCGATGGTGGGCGCTTCGTTCGGCAGATAGGCCGCGATGATCGCGGACATGGGCCCGTACTTGCCATCCGTCAACTCCGGCGGATCCTTGCGGATCAGCGCCGTGAAACCCTCGATCCAAAAACAGACCGCGGTCGTCAACAGCAGCACGACGAGCGCGAGATAAACGTAATAGCTGACATCGTGCCCCCAGTTGTAGGCAAGTACGAGCAGCCATAAGGGTACCAACCAGCCAAGAATGTAACTTGCCACCACCTGCACAGGAAAGCGCAATGGCTCGAGGAAATCCCTGAAGCGCCTCACAAGCCCGCGCTGCGACGGTGGCGTCTCCATCATGCCAGGATCGAACCCCATGGGGCGGAGGTCGAGGTGCGCCAAGGCATGGGCAAGTGCCACCTGTGCTCTTTGCCGCAGAAGGCGCGCGTTCTCTCCATCGTTCACGTCCGCGTAGCCGCACAGCGGCGTGACACGCAGCGTTTCCTCGCCCACCTCGAAGCGGGTCCGCACGATTATCTGCATCAGGGCATCGAGTCTCGGCCTCAGTTGCTCGGGCTAGAGCACGTTCATTTTAGACGGAAGCATATCCTGAGTTTCTGAGGTCGTTTGTGCATTCCTCGGGAGCGAACAGGTCGAGAAGCTTTCCGGCCTTTTGCCATGTGGCTT
>JBEILC010000229.1:0-4655 GCA_040379425.1 Hyphomicrobiales bacterium | reverse complement strand
TGCGTGTGGCCGGGTGGATCTTGTCGGGCCTCGGCCTTCCCGTGGCGCGCTCGATGGCCTTGACGAGGCCCATGGTGGTGGTGATCGGCGCTTCGGCGCGTGTCGCCACGATGGCGCGTGCGATGGCGCGCGCCTGCGGCTCCGCGCCATAGATGTGGATGATGTCGGCCAGCACCTCCTGCGGCAGGCGGTTGACGGCATCCGCCGCGGAGGGTCCGGACTGCGCCATGCGCATGTCGAGCGGCCCGTCGCGCAGGAAGGAGAAGCCGCGTTCGGCCTCGTCGATCTGCATGGAGGAGACGCCGATGTCGAGCACCACGCCATCGATGCGCGCCTCGCCCACCAGGCTTTCCATGCCGGCGAAGCGGCCTTCGATGAGGGTGAGCCGTCCGGCATGGGCCTCGGCCAGTGCCGCGCCGGCGCGGATCGCGGAGGGGTCGCGGTCAATGGCGATGACGCGGGTCTGCGCCGCCTGGAGAATGGCGCGCGTATAGCCGCCCGCGCCGAAGGTGCCGTCCATATAGGTACGGCCGTCGGCAGGCTCCAGTGCATCAAGCACTTCGGCCAGCATCACGGGCACATGGGCCGGGGCTGAACTGGGTTGGGCGGCGGCCATCGGCGGACCAAAACTCAGGGTGAACAAGGCGTTAAGACTCAAGCCGACATTGCCGCGTGCCTGCTTAACAAAGGGATAATGCCAGCCGGCCTGTAAGCCGGGTTCTGTCTTCGCGGAATGACCCGCGTTGGATGACCATTCATCTGGAACGCCCGTCGCCGGACGCTTCACGCAACCTACCCGGGCGGCTGGGCCGGAAACAGCCCTGGCTTCCCTTGTGGGGAGGCCGCGTCGCCCCTATTCGGTCTTGCTCCCGGTGGGGTTTGCCATGCCAGCCTCATTGCTGAGGCCGCGGTGCGCTCTTGCCGCACCATTTCACCCTTGCGTCAGGCCGAAACCCGGTTCCGCGGTATCATTTCTGTGGCACTGTCCCTGGGGTCGCCCCCGCCGGGCGTTACCCGGCACCGTGTTTCCATGGAGCCCGGACTTTCCTCCCCCGCACCCTTTCGGGCCTAGCGGCAGCGGTCATCCAGCCAGCTGGCGGAGGGAGACCTAGGCGCTTGGGGGCGGAATGGCAATGGCGTAATCGCCCCTACCCCTCGAACACCACACGCCCGTCGCACACCGTCATGCGCGGCGTGATCTCCTTGTAGGTCCCCGGGTCCGTCGCCTCAAGGTCCACCGGCAGCACGCAGATGTCGGCCAGCATCCCCTCCTTCAAGCGTCCCGTCTTGTCTTCCATGAAGCCCACATAGGCGCCGTCGGCCGTGTAGGAGTGGAGCGCATCGTGGAGGCTCTGGCGGTTGTCGGGCATCGCATCATTCCAGCGGCCGCGCGTCATGGCGGATTGCAGCGACCAGAGCGGAGAAACGTCAGAGACCGGCCAGTCGGTGCCGAAAGCGATGCGGGCTCCCGCCGCGCGCAGCGTCTTCCAGGCGAAGGCGTATGGCCAGCGCTTCGCGCCGATCTTGGTGAGATAGGGTTCGAGCGGCAGGCCATGGCAGCCCGGCGGATGCGGCGGCTGCATCGAGGCGATGACACCGAGCTCCTTGAAGCGCGGAATGTCGTCGGGGTGGATCACCTCCACATGCTCCACCCGGTGGCGGGAGTCGCGCCGGCCATTGGCCTTCAGCGCCGCCTCATAGCCGTCGAGCACGATCCTGACCGCGCCATCGCCGATGGCATGGACCGCGATCTGCAATCCGCGCCGGTCGGCCTCGACCGCAATCTTGGCGAAGCGTTCGGGCTCGAACAGCGGCTCGCCCTTCCAGCCTGGCTGGTCGGCATAGTCGTCCACCATCACGGCGGTGCCCGTATCCGTGACACCATCGGCGAACAGTTTGACGAAGCCCGAGGACAGCATGCCGGATTTGTAGCGCGCCGCCATAAGGCTCGCCTTCTCCAGCATCGCAATGTCCATGAAGTTCTTGAAGTGGAAGGGCACGCGGGCGCGCGCGCTCAGTTCGCCCCGACGCTGCAGCTCCTCAAGCAGTTCGAGCGTATAGAGATTGCCGTCCATGTTGTGGAGAAAGGTGATGCCATGGCGCGCCGCATGGGCAAGGCCCTGCCGCATGATATCGAGGTCCGACTCGAATTCCGCCTTGGTGGGATAGGGCTCGGGCTCGCCCCCGGTGACGAGGCCCAGCCTGTCGCGCATGCCCTTCTTCGACAGCGCGCGCACCGGGAAGAAGGCCTCGCCCTCGCGCAGTTCGCCTTGTGCCAGGCCATCGGCGGCCATCACCACCTCATTGCCGGGCCCGAGCTTCGCGCCCTTGAGGAGGCCCGCCATCTCAAGTGCCAGCGTATTGGCCCAGGCGGTGTGGTGATCGGGCGAGAACACCATGAAGGGCCTGTCCTTCACGATGCGGTCAAGGTGGTGGCGCGACAGCGGCTCGCCCGCGAGGATCGTGTAGTCCACCTGCTCGCCGATGATCAGGTCATCGCCGGGATTGGCCTTCACGTAGGCCTCGGTCCTGGCCTTCAGCTCATCGAAGCCGCGCACGCCGAAGAGCTGCAGGTTGGCGAGCTCCGCCGCCCCTGCAAAAAGATGCATGTGTGCTTCGACAAAGCCCGGGATGACCGATCCGCCGCCCGCATCGGCGACGCGCGTCGAAGCACCCTTCTCCCGCATGATCCCGGCATGCGTGCCGATCGCCGTGATCCTGTTGCCGGAGACCGCAATGGCCTCGGCGCGCGGCCGGGCCGGGTCCATGGTCAGGACCTTGGCATTGGTGATGATGAGAGAGGCAGTCATGGAGGGCATCCGTTCCGGTTGAAGGCAGGAGGGAAACTCCCCCCAGCAATTGTATTACATTTGGAGAATAATCTTTCAGGGGCCTCTGCCGCAATGACTTTCAGCCATGGCTGTTGCCGAGATTTGCCCTTCCCCCCTGACCGGGGAGCGGGTACAGAAGCCCGCCAACCGCAGGTATCCCAAAAAGATGCATCGCCTGACATTTCTCTTCGCGCTCGGCCTTCTCGCCAGCGCCGCCCACGCCCAGGAGCGTGACTGGATGCTCGATGCCAGCGAGGAAGACGCCTACCTGATCTTCGGCGTGCCGGAGTCGGATGATGTTGGCGTCAGCCTGTGGTGCCGCATCGGCAAGGGTGCGGTCAATCTCTACCTGCCCGTGCCGACGCGGCTGGTTTCCCAGGCCAAGGACAAGGCCGCACCGCTGACCATCACGGCCGGCACGCAAAGCGCCACCTTCCGCGGCAAGGTGGATGTGAACCGCTCATCCGCCGTCTCCAGCATCGAGGCGGAACTCGAGATCGGCCACCCGCTCATCACGCAACTCCTCACGGCGGACCGCTTCAGCGTAAAGGCCGCCGGCACCGAGATTGTCTTCCCGCTCTACGACGCGGATGTCGAAAGCCTGCTGGAACTCTGCAAGAAGCCGTAACGGCGTTCAGGAAAGCAAAGGCCCTGCCACCAGCCGCCTCACACTCTCAAGTGCTGCGCGGTCGGGAGGGCAGCCTGTCAATGCGGGCTGAAAATGGCGGCGGAAGGCATCCGTCACCGCCAGTGTGCACGCGTCGCACGCGCCCGTGGCCTCGATGCCATAGCCATAGTCCCGCAGCAGTGACTGATATTCGCGGAGCTCCTCTGTACTCAGCGGTGAGGCATCGGCCTCTGGCGGCGGCACCCAGTGGCCGATGCCTTCGGCATGAAGCCGTGCCCAGTCGAACCGCTCACCGGGGTCGATCTTGCGGCCCGGCGCCACGTCGGAATGGGCCAGCACATGGCTTGGCGGAATGGCATGGCGCGAGAGGATGTCACGGCAGAGTGCGATCACCGCCGCCATCTGGATTTCCGGAAAATCGCGGTAGCCAAGATTATGCCCCGGGTTCTGGATCTCGATCCCGAGCGAGCGCGAATTGGTGTCTGTCTCGCCCTTCCAGGACGAGACGCCCGCATGCCAGGCGCGCAGCTCCTCGCCCACCATCTGCGTGATGCTTCCGTCTTCGTCGACGAGATAGTGGCAGGAGACACCTGAAGCAGAGCTGCACAGCAGCTCGCAGGACGCTTGCGCACTTGCCATGCCGGTGTAGTGGAGGATCAGCATGTCGATGGCGCGGCCATTGCGGCGCGGCTCGCTGTTGGCGGCGGGAATGAACCGGTGCGCCAGCGGCGAGATGATCACGCCGCCTTCTCCTTCATGATCCGGTCATAGGCCTCGTTGACCTTCTGCAGCCGCGCGGTGGCGATGCCGATCATCTCCTCCGGCATGCCTGCCGCGATGTGGCGGTCCGGGTGATATTGGCGCACGAGCTCGCGGTAGCGGCGGCGGATCTCCTCTTCGCTGGCCGCGCGCGTCAGGCCGAGGATCAGGTAGGGATCATCCGCCATGGTCACATGGCGTGCGCGAATGCGGGCGAAGTCCTTGTCATCGAAACCGAAGATCCGGGCCACCTCCCTGAGGAAGCCGTGTTCGCCGGGGTGGAAGGCATTGTCCGCCTTGGCGATGTGGAAGAGCCCGTCCAGCACATCCTCGAGGATTGTGTGCTGCGCCTCGAACAGCCGCGCGATCTGGCGGGCATAGGTCTCGAAGCCCGCCGTGTCCTGCTTGGCGAGGTTGAAGACCCGCGCCACCGCCGG
>JBEILC010000228.1:0-4661 GCA_040379425.1 Hyphomicrobiales bacterium | reverse complement strand
GCAAGAACGACCGCCAAAGCGTCGTATTGAAGACTCGAGTAACCGCTGTGTCCGGCGTCGGCATCCTCACCATCCAGAGGTGTTTCCAGGCTGAGGTGCAAGGCAAAGTTGTTCACCGATCCAGCCATGTTGGGGTTGGTCACGTCCCAACGGCCCTTGAAGGCTGAATAGCCGGCACCGAAGGCGCGCTTGGCGGGGATCCAGGGTCTCGACCACCTGACCGTCCTCACCAATCAACAGGTGGTAACTCACCTGGTCCTGGTCGTGAGGGTGATGGGTGATGAAGGTGTTGATTGCGGAGCCGATGCCGTAGACGGTTTCGTGGCCCTGTGCGTAGCGCTTGGCTGTTGGCAGCAATTCATCGAGGGCGAGGAAGACCATGGCGCCCGCGATCATGCCGAAGACGATGGCGAAGAGGCTTGGCGTGAGGATCGCGTAGCCGATGAGAGCGCCCGCCGGTTCGGCAAGGGCCGAGAGGCATGTGGCGAGAAGCGCCTTCTTCTTGCTGCCTGTTGCGTAATAGACGGGGATGGCGATCGACACGCCCTCAGGGATGTTGTGGATGGCAATGGCCGCGGCGAGCGGGATGCCGACCACCGGATTTTCCAGCGTGGCGAGGAAGGTGGCGAGGCCTTCGGGCAGGTTGTGCGCGGTGATGGCGAAGGCGGCGAGGAGGCCCACGCGCTTGATGTGGTTATGCTCGCCATTGGCTGAGGAAATCGCGCCGTGCGGATTGGGGATCGAGCGGTCCATCAGGATCAGCAGCAGCGCGCCCGCGAAGAAGGCGAGCGTTGCAAAGATATATGCGGTTTTCTCATCATGGACCTGGACGAAGCCCTGCTCCGCCTTCCAGAAGATCTCGACGAGGGAGACATAGACCATGGCGCCGCCCGCGAAGGCGAGGCCGAAGGCGAGGAGCCGGGGGCTCGGTTCCTTGGAGAAGATGACGAACAGGCTGCCGATGACGGTCGAAAGCGCCGCCACGCAGCACACCGCGAGCGCGATTGCGAAATTCGGATTGCCAAACCAGTCCATGAGTTCCCCTGCCAGCTTCGGCCAGTATTGCAGTCAGGATCGGGGCGTTTCAGCTTAACGATTTGTCAGGAAGGGGAATGAAGTCCTTCTCGTCGCCCGGCACGATGGCGAAGCGCGCGTGCTTCCAGTCATCCTTGGCGGCCTCGATGCGGTCCTTCGAGGAGGAGACGAAGTTCCACCAGATGTACCGGGGGCCATCCATCGGCTCGCCGCCCAGCAGCATGAGGCGGGCGTTGGCCATGGCGCGGAGCGTGATGGCATCAGCTGGCCGGAAGACGAGCAGCCGGCCTGCCTCGAAGCGCTGGCCCGCCACCTCGATTTCTCCTTCAGCGATGTAGACGCCGCGCTCCTCATGCTCCACCGGCAGGGGCAGTGCGGCTCCGGCCTGCAATTGCACGTCGGCGTAGAACAGGTCCGAATGGGTCTTCACCGGCGAGGTGGCGCCATAGATCGAGCCCGCCACGATGCGGGCCTTGATGCCGCAGTCATCGATCAAGGGCAGCAGGTCCATCGCCACATGCTCGAAGGCGGGGGCGGTTTCCTCATGATGCTTGGGGAGCGCCACCCAGCTCTGGATGCCGAAGACGTTGCGGTCCCGCGCGAGATCCGCCGCCGCGGTGCGCTCCGAGTGCACGATGCCCTTGCCGGCCGTCATCCAGTTGAGTTCGCCGGGCGAGATGGACTGTTCTGACCCTAAGCTGTCCCGGTGGAAGATGCCGCCGCCGAAGAGCCAGGTGACGGTGGCGAGCCCGATGTGCGGATGCGGGCGCACGTCGACGCCCTGCCCCGCCTTCATCAGCACCGGGCCAAACTGGTCGAAGAAGATGAAGGGGCCGACCATCTGGCGCTGGGCTGAGGGCAGCGCGCGGCGCACCTCGAAGTTCCCAAGGTCACGGGCACGAGGAACGATGACGGTTTCGATGGAGTCGGCTGCGGCGTGATCGCCGGGGGTTGGATCGGGGATGTGGGGAAGGGTCATTGGAGCACCTCCTTGACGCGAGGTGCAACCTCAGTGCCGAGCAATTCAATGGCGCGCATGAGCTGCTTGTGCGGCACGGCGCCAATCGCCATCTGGATCAGGACACGGTCATTTTTGAAGATGTGATGAAGTGCGGCGATGCGCTCCGCCACGCGGGCCGGATCGCCGATGAGGAGATGGCCGTTGGGGCCTGTGGCTGTCTCATACTCCGCGCGCCCTGATGGCGGCCAGCTGCGCTCTCGGCCGATGCGGTTCATGACACCATTGTGCGGCTCGCAGAAGATGTCCATGGGGCTTATATGTAGCGGAGGCGGTTACGGGTCAAGGGGCTTCCGTTTTCCCCCCTCGCCCCCGCTGGCGCGGGGGCGAGGAATGGGAGGGTGTGAGAAGACGTTAACAGGCCGTCCCGTCTTTCCTCGTGATCCGGAACTTGCCGTCGATCTTTTCGGCGGCCATGCCGGCTTCGGGGTAATGCGCGCGGTCGCCTTCGCTGCGGGTGCCGACTTCGAGGAGGGTGACGGGCGAAGACGAGCGGTTCACCAGCTTGTGGGCGTTGGGATCGCCGGCCTTGAAGCCCGCGCACATGCCAGGCGTGAGGAGATGCTCGCCCTGATCGTCGATCAGCACCACCTCGCCCTCGAGGATGTAGACGAACTCATCCTCCTTCTCATGCCAGTGGCGCTCTGCACTGGCCGTGCCCGGTGCGAGCACCGTGAGGTTTACGCCAAACTGGCTGAGGCCAAAGGCATCACCCAGCGCCCGCTTGGCGCGGCCCGCAAGCGCTACGGCATAGGGCGGCGGGTAGATGGTGCCGGTCCGGGGGGCAAGGTCCATCGCGCGGATGGGTTTAGCCATGCGCGGCTTCCGTCTGCCTGGCTTCCGCCTGGCCCACGGCATCGACCACGGCATCGAAAGTCAGCAGCGTGGAGGCGTGGCGGGCCTTGAAATCACGCACGGGCAACAGCGCCTCGAGATCGGCCCATTTGCCGGTGGGGGGCGGCCCCTCCTCCTTCAGCATGCGGTACATCTGGTCGCGGACGGCGCGGAGCTCGTCCGGCGTTGAGCCCACCACGTGGCGGGCCATAATGGAGGACGAGGCCTGGCCCAGCGCGCAGGCCTTCACCTCATGCCCGAAATCGCTGACTGCGCCATTCTCCATCTTCACGTCCACCGTGACCTTGGAGCCGCAGAGGCGGGAATGGGCGACAGCCGTCGCGTCCGGATGGGGCAAGCGTTGCAACCGGGGAATATCTGCCGCGAAACCCAGAATCTTGCGGTTGTAGATGTCGTTGATCATTCCGTTATCCTGTTGGCCTGCATGATAGCCCAGCGCCTGCCGGTTTGCCATCGGGGACCGGGCCATGATATGGGGGCCGCACATCATCGGGTGCAAGCACCCGCAAGAAGAGTAAAGTCAGGATTATGGACGCAGTCATCAAGAAGATCCCGGCGAAGCCCGGCAAGCGCCCCAGCCAGGAAGAGGCGGAGGCCGCCGTGCGGACGCTGCTCGCCTGGGCCGGCGACAACCCGGACCGCGAGGGCCTGCTCGATACGCCGCGGCGCGTGGCCAAGGCTTTCCGCGAGTATTTCTCGGGCTATGAGGAAGACCCCGCCGAGGCGCTTTCGCGTACCTTCGACGAGGTCGGCGGCTATGATGACATCGTGATGCTGCGCGACATCGAGTTCAATTCGCATTGCGAACACCACATTGCGCCCTTCGTGGGCCGCGTGCATGTGGCTTACCTTCCGACGCGCTCCGTCGTCGGAATCTCGAAGCTGGCACGCGTGGTCGAGATCTTCGCACGCCGCCTGCAGACGCAGGAGACCATGACGGCGCAGATCGCCAACTCCATCAACGATGCGCTGAACCCGCGCGGTGTTGCGGTGCTCGTCGAGGCGGTGCACACCTGCATGTCCATGCGCGGCGTGGGCAAGCGCAACGTCGCCACCATCACCACGCAGTTCACCGGCGAGTTCAAGTCCAACCCGGTGATGCAGGCGCGCTTCATGGAACTGGTGCGCGCCCCCTCCTCCGGCTTCTCGCTCTAGATGGCGGGGGCCATCGAGGAGACGACCGGCTTCACGCCGCGCTTCGATGCCTCAGGCCTCATCCCGGCCATCGTGACCGACGTGAGGGACGGCACGGTACTGATGTTCGCCTTCATGAACGCGGAGTCACTCAGGCTCACGCAGGAGACGGGATTGGCGCATTTCTGGAGCCGCTCGCGCAACAGCCTGTGGAAGAAGGGCGAAACCTCCGGCGAACTCCTGAAGATCATCGAGATCCTCACCGACTGCGACCAGGATGTGCTGCAGGTGAAGGCGGAGCCGCAGGGCAAAGGTGTTTCCTGCCACACCGGCAGGCGCAGCTGCTTCTACCGCAAGGTAGACGGCGAGAGGCTCATCTTCATCGACGGCGAGCGCGGCTGATCTCAGCCCGCCGAGGCGATGTAGGTCTTCATCTCCTCCGCCTCACGCTCGATCGATTCCATGCGGAGCTTCACCACGTCTCCGATCGAGATCATGCCAGCGAGACGGCCGCCCGAGACGACAGGCAGATGGCGGATGCGGTTCTCCGTCATGAGTTGCATGAGTTCCGCCTCGGAATCATTGGGCTCGCAGGTCATCACCTTAGCGGTCATGATGT
>JBEILC010000227.1:0-4683 GCA_040379425.1 Hyphomicrobiales bacterium | reverse complement strand
CTGACTGGCCCACAGCCGGTACCCCAAGGCACCCGCATCCGCAACCCAGAAGGGCTCCGACGCCAAATCCCCCAACGCCGTAAAAGAAAAACATAAAAATCAGGTCATGATTGTGCGTTTTTCAGCAGCCTGCTAGCGAAACCTTCTCTCCCATTACTTCTCAAAACCAGAATTGCGCAGACTCATGTTGAAAATGCCAAGGCTGGTGGGGATGTCCCGGTCGATGTAGAAATTCGGAGTGAGGTTGGCGTTACTCTCCTCGAGCCGTAGGCTTGGGTTGTTCAATCCTAAATGGAGAGCAACACCATGAAGAAGGCTACCACATCCATCAATGCGCTCGCCAGCGTTTCCAGCATCTCGGAGATGAAGGAAGTGGCATGGGAGGAAGTGAAGAAGGCCAAAGGCAGTCTCATAGCGTGACAGCCAAAGCTGGCGCTGGAACTGCGCTGCAGACATGCCGTTCGTCTGACTGCTGACAAGGTAGACCGCCCAGAAACATGTGCTCAAAGGCGTATGACTGCGTCCCATCACGGTCCCGGACATCCAGCCGAGATTGTCGCCGACAGCGCACAGGTTAGCGAAGGCATCTGAACAATCATACTTTCCATTTGACAAATATCCACTTCTTCTGCACATTCTGTCTGGTACTCGTGTAAATGTTCAGCACAGTTCAAGGCGCGGTCCGAGGCAGTTTTTTGCGCCACCTTCTCAAGGACCCTGAAATTACTTGCGACTGAGCATTCGGGTTCCTCCGGCGCGCCGGATGAAAAAGGACAAATTACAACCAAAGGGAGAAAAGACGTGGCAACTGCTCTGGACAAATATGCTGACATGAAGCCCAATTGGGACGATCCCGTCATGATCGAGTCGCACCAGAACGGTGTTCGTACCAAGCGCATGAACCCCAACACGCCCGTCACCTATGACGAGGTGGTAGAGGATGCGATCCGCTGCTGGGATGCGGGGGCGACCGCCATCCACGTTCACAACACGAATTTCGACCTGCTCGGCAAGGCCGCCTTCGACGACTACATGATCCCGTGGTCGCGCATCCTGGCGGCGAGGCCCGGCATGATCTGGTATCCGACGACCTGCAACAATCTCCTCGTGGCGCCCAATGACTGCGGCCTCGAGCATGTCGACTACCTCAACAAGCACGCCAATGTGCAGGTGGCGGTGGTCGACACCGGCATCGACCAGTTCGTCATCGACGAGGACGAGAAGGGCAATGCCGTGGGCCGCGCCTACGGCTGGGACCTGACGCAGGTCGCCCGCCAGGTCGAATTCTGCCGCAAGCGTGACATCGCCATGATCTGGGGCGTCTATGAGCCCGGCCATCTGCGCGTCGCCCGCCACTATGTGGATCGCGGCATGTTCACCAAGGGCACCAACTGGGACTTCTACTTTGTCGGCAAATATGGGCTGACCTCGGAGAAGCCCATCGGCACCTGCGGCATGGAGCCCTCGCTGGAGAGCCTCTACTACTATCTCGACATGATCGCGCAGGCCAAGCACAAGCTGCCGTGGTTCATCTCGATCTGGGGCGAGGGCGATTACGACTACCGCCCGCTGGTGCGCCGCACGATCGAACTCGGCGGCCATGTGAAGACCGGCCTCGAGCTGCACTACAGCCCGCACCGCAACCCGACCAACCTCGAACTGCTGCAGGAAGTGCAGGAGATCGCGCGCGAGGTGGGAAGGCCGATTGCCACCCAGGCTGACGCCCGGCGCATCTACAACATCACCTGAAACAGGCTTAGCGCCGGCGCTGAGCCGGGAGAGACTCGCCACAGCCGCAGGAGGCATTGCGGGGACTCTCCCGGCCACACCGCAGTCAGTTGAGATGAAGGTGAACCATGGCTTACGGCGTGGCGCCGGAACACATGAAGACCCGCGTCGCCTGGCTCTATTACATCGAGGGCATGACGCAGGACGAGATCGTGGCGCAAACCGGCCTCAACCGGTCCCGCGTGCTGCGTATTCTTGCGGCCTCACGGCACGATGGCACGGTCCAGATCCGCGTGACCACCAACCTCACCCAGTGCATCGCGCTCGAGCGCGCGCTCGAGGCGCGCTGGAAGCTTGCCCGCGCCATCGTCATTCCGGAGCCACAGGACCCCGCCCAGATCAGCACGATCCTCGGGGCCGAACTGGGCGCCTACATCTCGCGCAATGTCACGGGTCACGCCACCATCGGGCTCGGCTGGGGCAAGACGCTGAGCAACGCGCTTCCCGCCATCGTGCCGCGCACGCCGGAAGGAATCCGCGTGCTGTCGCTGCTGGGCGGCCTCACGCGCGTGAGCAGCGTCAACCCGTCTGAATTCGCCTGGCGCGTGGCCGACCGGCTGAATGCCGAATGCCACCTGCTGACGGCACCGGTCTTCGCGCCCGACAGGCCGACGCGGGAATCGCTCATGGCGCATTCGGGCATCGCGGAAATCTTCTCCCGCGCCCGCTCGCTGGACATGGCGATCGTGTCGGTCGGCGCACTCACGCCCAATTCGGTGTTCTATGAATATGGCTTGCTGACGCGGCCCGAAATCGCCTCGCTGGAAGCCGCCGGTGCGGTGGGCGATGTGCTCTGCCACTTCGTGGACGAGGAGGGCCGCATCGTGCGCCACCCGGTGAATGACCGCGTGCTGGCGGTCAATCCGGCCGATCTCCACACCCCCCGCAGCGTGGTGCTGGTGTCCGGTGGATGGCACAAGCTGAAAGTGATCCGCGCGGCGCTGAAGCTTTTGAAGCCGGCGATCCTGATCGTCAACGAGACGGTTGCCGAGACCCTGGCCTCTGAGGCCTAGGAGGTTTCGCCCGCAAGGCGCTCCGCCACGAGCTCGTCGGTCACCAGAACATGCGGCTTCATGAATTTGAGCGCGCCGCGGATCACGTCGAACTTCTGCCAGCCGCCAGACGCCAGAACGAGCTTGCGCGCCCCGCGCAGGTCCTTGGGATCAACCGCGACGACGCGCTCGTTGATCGGGTGCTTGATCACGTTGCCGTCGGCATCGATGAAGCGGCACAAGACATCGCCCACCGCGCCCGCGGCCTGGAGCGTTGCAAGCTCGTCACGCTCGAGCAGCACATATTCGGAGACGGTGGAGAAGGGCGACAGGTCACCCACGCTGATGATGGCAAGGTCCAAGCGCGCGGCGCGGCGGAAGATTTCCTGGATGCCGGGATGGGACATCAGCGCATCGCGCGTGCGCGCGTCCGGCGCGAAGACGGGTGCCGCCATGAGATAGCATTCCGCCGACAGGCGGTCCGCGAGGCGCCAGGCGAATTCAGACGGGTTGACGCCGCTCACCCGGGTGAGGCCGCCCAGCATGGACATGACGCTGACGCCCGCGGGTTCGCGATATTCGATGCTGGGCAGGCTGGCGCTCAGCGTCTTGCCCCAGCCCAGCCCGATGGTCATGTTCTCGGTGACGATCTCGTTGATGTAGCCGCCGAGCACCGCGCCGATGATGTCCTGGGTGGCGCCGGCGTCCTGGGGCTTGGGAACGACGATGGCGCGCTCCAGCCCGTATTTCTGTTCGAGAGCCCGCTCGAGCTGAACGCAATAGCTGAGCTTGGTGGTGACGCGGATCTGCACCATGCCGGTCTGACGCGAATTGGCCAGAAAGCGCAGCACGCGCGAGCGGCTGAGGCCCAGGACCTTGGAGATCTCGTCCTGGGTCATGCCCTCCATGTAATAGAGCCAGGCGACCTTGGTCTTCAGGTCATCGCTGAATTCGCTGGGTGAGTTCGGCTTTTCCATGGTGAACATTTATATCAGCAGCCGGTGCCTTTGCGCCAGTTCCAACCGGTCCTGGTGCGAAGAAAATGGCCTTGGAAGTGGAAACCTCCAAGGCCCAGTGGCGGTGGGGGGGAGGAATGGTCCCGCCGCAGCATGGAAAATGAGCAGGCTTACCGACGGGTCGGCGTCTTCCGCATGAAGTCCAGCGTGTGCTCGAAGGATTCGACACCCGCCTGGGAGCCGAGCCCGGTGGCGTTGAGCGCCGAGGTGGCCTGCGCGAATCGCACCGATGTCTCGGGGTCGAAGCCCTTGCAGAGGGCAACGGCATAGCCCGCGTCGAAGGCATCGCCACAGCCGCAGGTGCATTTGACCTGGATGTCAAAAGCGGGGATGCGGAAGCGCGTGCCATCCGTGTGGCTGTAATAGGCGCCGTCGCTGCCCAGCGTGAAGACGCAGCAGGCAACGCCACGGTCATGGAAGAAGCGGGTGCAATCCTCCAGATGCTCGAGGCCGGAGAGGGCGCGGGCCTCCTCGATGGAGGGCATGAAATAGTCGGTATAGGCAAGCACGGCATCGACATCCGGGAGGTCTTCGGCGGAGCCCGCGAAGATGTCGACCGTCGTGATGCAGCCGGCCTGCTTGGCGTGGCGCATCAGCATGGCATTGGCCTCGCCGTCCATCGCATCCATGAGGCCGACGCCGCCCAGGTGGAGGACCCTGGCGTCCGTAGCCTTGCCGAAATCCTCAGGAGCCACGGTGAAGGTGCCGGTGGCGCCCTTCATGTGGAGTGCAGGGCGCGAGCCGTCAGCCCGCGTGGTGACGATCGAGGAAGACGTCTTCCAGCCCGGCCTGTGCTGCATCATGCCGGTATCCACGCCGAAATGATGCAGTCGCTGCATGACCCAGTCGCCCATCATGTCCTCGCCGACGCCGCCGATGGCGCGGGT
>JBEILC010000226.1:0-4731 GCA_040379425.1 Hyphomicrobiales bacterium | reverse complement strand
GCTTCAAGGATCGCCACAGTGCTGGCTGGCGTGTCATAGCCCACGCCATTGGCAATGCGGCCGTCCTTGTTGGGGTAGTTGGCGAGAACAATTGCCACCTTGCGCTCGGCAACGGGTGTCTGGCGGAGCCTCGCCCAGTTCGCGGCCAGATCAGCCACGTAGTTCACGCGGTCCGGAACCGCGCGATAGGTGACGATCCTGCATTGCGTCGCCTCATGCCACTGGCTGTCCGCCTTTAAGGAGATGGCGCGGGACATGATGCGCCCATCAAGTTCCGGCAGCACCACATTCATCGCGAGGTCTCTTGCATCGAGACCCTGCGCGGAGCCGCGCCAGCTTTCCTCGGATGAACCGGAGAGCACGACTTGCAGCACGGGACAATCGCAGGCGGCCAGCGGATCGGCGCCACCGCCGGACGCAACCGCAAAGCTTGTGGCGTTTAGGATGACGTCCGGGCTGCTTAGGGCCTGGTCCAGCATGGCGACGCTGGCGGGGTCCTTGAGGCTCGCGACGTAGAAGGCCTTGACGCCGAGTCCACGTAGCTTCAGCGCATCGACAAGTGCGTCGATGGGCGCCGTCTGCGCGCCTTCGAGGACGGAGCGGTAGAAGACGATGACGGCCTGATGCGCGCCCGCTTCGGTGCGGTAGATCCCGGCCTTGGGCAGTTGGCGCGCTGGCGAAGGCGCCTGCCCGCCATCGATGATGTGGCGGCAATAGGCGAGGAAGCCGCCGGCATTCTCCGTGCCGCCGCTCACCAGATACTGGCGCAGGCGCTCGCATTGCTGCGAGGGCAGGGTGGAGCGGCGCGTCAGCTCGGGGTCCGCCTGCGCATCGCCCGGCAGCACGCAAAACAGGATGCCGCGTTCCCGCGCCATCGCCTCCACCTGTTCCAGCCCATAAGTCCAATAACCCGCACCACCCAGAATGCGCAGCACGATGAGGCGCGCGTGGCTGAGCGTCTTCTCGATGTAGAGATCAACCGACATCGGGTGCTGCAACTGCAGCAGGCTGGCGAGCCTTAGGGAACAGGTGTTCTTGTCGTGTGCTCGTGCAAGCGAGGCCAATTCGCTACCGGCGGCGGAGAGCACCACGATATCGGCCGGGCTCTGCGCGAGGTCGACGGCTTCCGAGCCGCCGTCGATCACGCCCGATGTCGTGGCGAGGAGATGCATCAGCCCCGCAGCATGGCGGTGATCGCGTCACGGTCCATCTGCTTCTCGCCGATCACCACGAGTTCGGTGCCGCGCCGCTCGCCGGCTTTCCACGGCCGGTCGAAATAGCTGTTGAGGCGCGGGCCGACAGCCTGAACGAGCAGCCGCGCGGGCGAACCATTCACATCTGCAAATCCCTTGATGCGCAGAATGTCATGCGCGGCAATCGTGTCCTCGATCCGCTTCAGCAGTGCGGCCTTGTTGGCCGCTTCGCCGAGAGACACGATGAAGGTGACGAAGTCGTCATGGTCATGCTGCTCCTCGCCCTCCATCTCGTGATGCGAGAGGCGGTTATGCATGTCGTCTTCCGCCGAAGCGCCCACACCGAGAAGTGCGGCAACCTCGATCTTGCCGTGGCGGGTGGGAACGAGGCGGGTGCCGGTACGCACCTTGGACTTCAGCTCCTCCGTCACTGCCGCGTGCTCCACGGCCTCGAGAAGATCGGTCTTGTTGACGATCACCATGTCGGCGCAGTTAAGCTGGTCCTCGAAGAGTTCCTCGATCGGGTTCTCGTGGTCGAGGTTAGGGTCAGCGGCGCGCTGTGCGGCAAGCGCCTCCTCGTCATCGGCGAAGCGGCCTTCGGCCAGTGCCTTGGCATCGACCACGGTGACGACGCCATCCACGGTCACGCGCGACTTGATCTCGGGCCAGTTGAAGGCGCGCACCAGGGGCTGTGGCAGCGCCAGGCCTGATGTCTCGATCACGATGTGCTGGGGCGGGTCGGCGCGGTCGAGGAGCTTCTTCATGGTGGGCACGAAGTCATCCGCGACGGTGCAGCAGATGCAGCCATTGGCGAGTTCGATCACGTCTTCCTCGCGGCAGGACTCCACGCCGCAGCCTTTCAGGATCTCGCCATCGACACCCACATCGCCGAACTCGTTGATGATCAGGGCGATGCGCCGCCCGCCGGCATTCTCCAGCATGTTGCGGATCAGCGTGGTCTTGCCCGCACCGAGGAAGCCGGTGATGACGGTGGCGGGGATCTTTTCAGTGCTCATGTGGCGTAGACGTCCTTTGCGGCGCGGTTGAGCGCCAGTCCGAGGAATTGGCCGATCAGCAGCCAGAAGATGGCGTTGGCGGCGATGGCGTTGGCGGCGAAGGAGGCGGCGAGCCCTGGCGGCACCGCGCTTTCGAGGCTGACAGCCCCGGGCGCCCCGATCATGTGGGGAAGGCCGATGACGACAATCGCCAGCGCAATCGCCCAGGCCTCGCTCCGCGTCGCGATCAGGAAGATGCCCACCCCCGTCGCTGCGATGGTGCCGATCCACCAGATCTGGCGCGCCACGAGATCGCCGCCGGGCATTCCGGGAAGCTCCGGCGGCAGGCCCATGGCTGGCGCCAATGTCACCGCCATGAAGCCGCAGAGGCCCCAGAACATGCCATTCTGCCTGGTTATCGGAATGCCTGAGAGAAGGGAGAAGGCCGCCAGCACCGCCGCGAAGCCCGCACCCGTCATCGCGGCGGTGAGCGTGGTGGCGAAGGTCCGCTGCCAGCCGTCTGCCGGTGCCCAGCCTTCGCCATGGTCATGGGCGTGGTCATGGGCGTGGTCATGGGCGTGGCCGTCATCCGCTTCGCCATGGCTGTGGCTGTGAGGCTCGGCAGCAGCGCCAGCCACTTCGAATGCCTCGGCCTGGATGATGAAGGGCGTCAGCCGCAGATGCTGGATGGCGCCCATGATAAGTCCGGCCGCGATCCCTGCCAGGAGCGCGGCGAGGATCACTCGCCCGGTCATGTGAGTGGTCCGCTGCTCAGTGGCAGGGGAAGCCGATGGCATGGCGCGTATCGTGCGCGGTATTGTGCGCGACGGCCACGTTGGACAGCCCCACCGCGAAGGTGAGCGTCAGCCCGATGAACAGCAGGGAAAGGCCCGCTGACAGGCGCTGCGAAGCCGAGGACGAGGAAGCGGAAAAAATACGAGCGGTCATGAACACCCTCCGTGGTGACCAGTTAAGTCCTGTGCGTGGCAGGTCTCCTGACTTGCGGGTCCTTGAGTTTCGGCGGCCTTCCCGGTTGCCCAGTGGCCATTTGCGCCGAAGCCCTCTCCGCTCACAGTTGCGGGGGCAGTCACGGAGCCGGCCCCGATTGGGTCATCCTCACCGTGTTCCCTGTTAGGCCCACCCTCCGTCTGGCTGGCGGGCACCACGCACCCCCTAGTCTTGGCAGTCCGCAGCCGCTTCGTCAACTCGCGATCATGCCCCTGTTTCGTCCAAAAACGACACAGGCGCGGAGTGCTGTTAACTCCGCTTCAACCAACGCGGGCCGTTCCGGAAATACGTTCTTAACCCTAAACCAGCATGATCCGAGGTCATGAAGTTCCGCATTGTTCTGCTCGCGTCGGTGTGTTCCGCGTTTCTTGCCGCAAGTGCGGCGGCAACCGTGGCAGCCGCTGCCACCGCCGAAAACCAGCTCGTCTCGGCGGCCTATCAGGCGCTCCAGTCCGGTGACCCGGCCACGGCGGTTTCGGCCTATGGTAAAGCCATCGAATCCCGCGCGCTCGAGCCCGAAGTGCTCGCCAATGCGCTGCTCAACCGCGGCCTCGCCTATCAGCGCCTGAACGAGCATGAATTCGCCATCGACGATTACACGGCGGCGCTGCGGATCGATGCGATGTCGGCCAAGCTCCGCGCGCTGGCGCTCTACAATCGCGGCCTCTCCTACCAGCGCCTGCTGCGCAATGCGCTGGCGATGGAGGATTATACCTCCGCGCTGTTCCTCGACGGGCAGTTCAGCCACGCCTATTTCAGCCGCGGCACGCTGCTGCGCGATGGCGGGCAGCACCTTTTCGCGCTTGCCGATTTCGACAAGGCGCTGCGCTTTGACTATCCGGATCCGGCGCGTGTCTATGTTGCGCAATCGGTGACCTATGAACGGCTGAAGCGCATGACTGAGGCCCGCGCGGCACTGCAGAATGCGCTTGCCGCCAACCCCGGCTACGAGCCTGCGCTGAAGCGCCTCGCGGTTCTTGATGGTGAGCCGTCCGCCACGGTTCCGGGCGCGGATAGCATTCAGACGGCTGCGGTGACGCCCGCCGCCAATACGCTCCCCGAGGCTGCAGCACCCCCCGAATCGCTTGTCGGCGGGCAGGACAATGCGGGCGTGACGTCGACCAAGCTCTTCACTGACCGCGTACCGCAGTCCATGCGCCTTGCTGCCGTGCCGGCAGAGGAAATCTCCGCCGCTCCGAAACCGGCTGAGGAGAAGATCCTTGCGGTCGAAGAAGTACCGGAGGAGCAGCCGGCGGCAGAGGTCGCTTCAGCGGAACCCGCCGAGACCGTGGCCGAAACGCCCGCGGAACAGCAGCCGGTGTCTGGCTGGTCGGTTCAGATCGCCTCCGCGTCGAGCGAGGACGCCGCCTGGTCGAGCTGGAACAAGATGAAGGCCCGCAACAAGGTTCTGGCAGGCAAGGATCCCGTCGTGGTCCGCGCCGATCTCGGGGCGAAGGGGGTGTTCTATCGGGTCCGCTTCGTGGGCTTCGAAACCCAGGGCGAGGCCAGCCGCGAATGCTCGCGCCTGAAGTCGC
>JBEILC010000225.1:0-4740 GCA_040379425.1 Hyphomicrobiales bacterium | reverse complement strand
CTTGTAATCCCAGAGGCGGAGGTCTTGCTGGATGACCCGCCGTTGCGCGCTTTGGCGGTGGAAGGGTGTCCACCGGTGCGGCGTGGCGTAGACCGACATGACCTGGTCCGGGTCATAGGCCAGCAGATGACGCAGCATTCGCCAATAGTCGTGGTCGGCCTCCTCCTCGAAGCCAACCGCGAAGGTGCAAAGGCCGATCATGCCATGGGCCCTCAGCAGGCTGATCGCCTGCTTGTCCTTGGCGCGGCTGCCTCCCTTGCGGACGCTCGCAAGTGTCGCCTCGTCGGTCCCCTCAAGCCCCAGGAGAAAGCGCAGGCATCCCGCCCTTTTGTAGAGATGCAGGATGTCCGCATCACGCACGATGTCGTCCGCCCTTGTTGAGCCGATGATCAGCACGGGCACATTCTCGGCGATCAGGGCTTCGAGAAAGGCCTTCCAGGCGGCGCGCGACGAGGTCGGGTTTTCATCGGCGAGGTTGATGAGTTCCACGCCGTGTTCGCGGTGCAGCCAGGCGATCTCCCTTGCAAATGCGACGGGATCGCGGTGGCGCCACTGGGTCCAGAAGCCACGCTGGCCGCAATAGGTGCAAAGATGCGGACAGCCGCGTGAGAACTGCATGATAACGGCGCGCTTCCCGCCCCAATAGGAGTGCTTCGTGAAGTCGATGAGTTCCCAGCCGACGCGTGAGGCGTCGAGATTGCGGATCATCTGAGCTTGCGCCGTGGCGAAGGGTTCGCCCGCCCAGCGGAATGCAATGCCCGGCACCTGGACGAGGGGGCTGCGGTCCGCCAGGGCGGCCATCAGGGCCGGAGCGGTGACCTCGCCTTCGCCCCGCACGATGATGTCGATTTGCGGTGCCTCGCGCAGAATGCCGGCCCAATGATAAGTCGGGAAGACCCCGCCATAGACGATTGTGATATCCGGCCATTGGGTGCGCACCTCGGCGCAGATGTCCAGTATGACCGGGTGGGCAGAAGTCGAGCCGGAGTGCCCGACGAGCAGCGCGTCGGGCAGGTCACGGCGGAGTTCATCGATGATGTCCGATTTAGACATGGGGGCAAGGTCGGCGTTGATGAGCCTCACCTCATGCCCGGCATCGATCAGCGGTCCGCCGATCATCAGAAGGCCCAGCGGCGGCAGAAGTTCGCCGGGCACCCGGCTACCGATGGATCGGTGAGGTGGATTCAGAAGCACGATCTTCAGGCGCTGGCTAACGGCCGCGTCGCCCGGGGAGATCACGTTGCCGGCGCGCATCACGCCGCCGCACCAGCCAGGCTTCAGGTAATCACGCATGGAAATCCCTCGATAGTGATCGGAGACCTCCATGTCGTTGTGCTGAGCACATGGCCGCCACAGCCGGTCTTTGCCAGTTCAGGACTTCATTCCGCACAGACCGTGCGGAGTTTGGCAATCCTTCTACTGGCTGGCCCACATGATGCGGCCGATCCAGTCGATGTCCTTCATGTCCAGTGTCTTCAACGCATGGTTCGGGTTGAAGGAGGCGAGTTCCACGCTCTTCGAGGTCTGGCGCTGCATGATCTTGGCCATCACCTGGCCGTCGTTCAGGCGCACCACCACGCGGTCGCCCTTGCGGACGGTGGCGGAGGGCGAGACGATGATGATGTCTCCCTCGCGGTAGACAGGCAGCATCGAATCACCCGTGATCTCGAGCGCATAGGCGTTGGGGTCGGTCACGCCCGGAACGTCGATCTCGTCCCAGCCATTGCCGGCGGGAAAACCCGAATCGTCGAAGAAGCCGCCCTTGCCAGCCTTGGCGAGGCCAAGCAGCGGAATCTGGCGGAGCTTCGGCGGCTGGCCGCGCCGCCCGATCAGCAGGTCGGCGAATTCTTCCATCGTGGCGCCCGACGCCTGGAGGAGCCGCGAGACCGACTCCATGGTGGGCCAGCGCGGACGGCCATCGGGGCCATTGCGCTTTGATGGATTGAAGGAGGTGGGGTCGAGTCCGGACTTCTTGGCAAGCCCCGAGGCCGAATAGCCATAGCGTTCGGCGATCGTGTCGATGGCGTTCCAGACCTGTTTGTGGGTGAGCATTGAAAGCCTCTCCGGCGCCATCTGTAAAAGTTCATATTCCTAGGAAGCTATACCTCACACACCGGTCATTGTCCAGCCGTGGCGAATTCGCCTAAGGTCTGGCGGTCATGCCGATCCTCTACAAGATTCTTCCCGCCGCCGAATGGCGCGATGCCATGGCCCGTGGCGTTTTCGAAGGCTCGGCCGTGGACCACAAGGACGGTTTCATTCACCTCTCCGCCGCGCATCAGGTGGTTGAGACGGCGGCCCGGCACTTCAAGGGCGGCGAAGGCCTTATGCTGGTGAGCTTTGCCGCGGAGGATCTTGCGCATCTCAAGTGGGAACCCTCGCGCGGCGGCGATCTTTTCCCGCATGTCTATGGGCCGATCGAGACGCAGCTTGCCACCGGGGTCCATCCGCTGCCGCTCGAGAACGGCGTGCACCGCTTTCCGCCTGGCGTTCCATGAACCTCGCGTCGCTTGCCTTTCCGCTGGCCCGGCCCTTGCTCCACGCGCTCGATGCGGAGACCGCGCATGGCCTGACGATCAGCGCCTTGAAGTTGCTCCCAAGCGGCAAGGCCGCAGCGCCGGACCCGCGCCTGCAGGCCGAGGCTTTCGGCCTCCGCTTCCCCAACCCTCTGGGGCTCGCCGCGGGCTTCGACAAGAATGCCGAGGTGCCGGACCAGATGCTGGCCCTGGGCTTCGGTTTCGCCGAGATCGGTACCGTCACGCCCTTGCCCCAAGCGGGAAACCCGCAGCCGCGCCTGTTCCGCCTCAGCGCGGATGAAGCCGTCATCAACCGCATGGGCTTTAACAACGAGGGCCACAGGGCGGCGCTCAAGCGGCTCGAGGCCCGCAAGGGGCGGGGCGGCATCGTCGGCGTCAACATCGGCGCCAACAAGGAGTCAGGCGACAGGATCGGCGACTATGTGAAGGGCATCGAGGCCTTCTCGCATGTAGCCTCCTACTTCACGGTCAACATCTCCTCGCCCAACACGCCAGGGCTCAGGGCGCTCCAGTCACGCATGGAACTCGAGGCCCTGCTGGTGCGGCTCAACGCGGCGCGCGGGACCCAGGAACACAAGCCGCCCATGCTGCTCAAGATCGCACCCGACCTCAGCGATGACGAGCTGGAGGACATCGCCACCGCCTGCGGTGGCGGGGCGGTCGACGGCATCATTGTCTCCAACACCACGCTATCGCGCGAGGGCCTCCGGTCAGGCCTGGCACAGGAGGCGGGCGGATTGTCCGGCAAGCCGCTCCTGGACCTCTCGACGCAAAGGCTCGCGAGGCTCTACCTGCTCACCGGGGGCGAAATCCCGCTGGTGGGTGCCGGCGGCGTACATGACGGCGCCTCGGCCCTTCGGAAGATCCGCGCCGGAGCATCGCTCGTGCAGCTCTATTCCGCGCTGGTCTACCGGGGGCCGGGCCTTGTCACCGAAATCCTGTCAGGCCTCGCTGCGGCACTCGATGGCGAGACGCTGCAAAGCCTGCGCGGCAGGGATGCCGCGGCAATTGCTCACCAGGGCGGCAGCGGCACATAAGTGCGGATGACCTTTGCCGTGGCGCCGGAGCTTTGCGCCTGGTCGAGGCCGTAGTCGAAGGCAGCGCGCAGTTCAGGCCTTCCGTTGCGGACGAGGAAGGCGAGGTTGCGGCTGAAGAAATCAAAGTCCGAATAGGCCCCGCCCAGAAGCTTGCAGCATTGCGCTGCGGCTTCTCCTTCCACCCAGTAGATGATCTGCAGATTGTCGCCGAAGATCGCTTCGACCTCACCCGCCTTCAGGGCTTCGCCCGCGGCGGCGAGGCTGTCATAGGGCTGGATGTAGGAGCCTCCGTAATAGGTCTCGAGCCAGCGGGCATGGACGGTGTCCTTCACCACGCCGATACGGCTTCCGGACAGGACTTCGGGGCCAGCGGAGGCGAGCGGGCTTGCCCCCGCCACGGCAAAGCGCGCCATGATCCGGAAATAGGGCCGCGTCATGCTGGCGGCGGCGAGTGTTGCGGGGTCAAGGCGCGGGCCGGTCACCGCGACATCGGCCTCGCCCGACTCGAGGCTCGCGAGGATCTCGCCGAAGGGCAGGGCCTCCAGCGTGCATTTGAGCCGGGCGCGTTCGCAAGCGGCAATCGCCAGTTCAACCGCAAGCCCCGCGGGCGCACCCGTGCTGGAGATGAAGCTGTAGGGCGCGAAATCCGCGTCCGCCACCAGCTTAACCGGCAGGTTCTCGGGGATCGCGGGGCGCTCCGCCGTCTCGACGGTCCGGAACAGCGGAGGTTCATAGGGAGGAGGCGTGGTTTCTTGCGAGAAAGCAACCTCAGAGTGCAATCCCAGGATCAAAAACAGCCAAAGGGCCGTTGCTGAGTTTCCCTTGCGTCGCTTCATATGACGTTGCGTTACCTCGGTGGGTGCGGATGGAAAATGCAAGCGGCCCATATGGCTTTGGTGAGGCTCCAGCATCGCCTCTCATCATATCCTCCGGCGCGGAGGATGTCTTGCCCCGCGTTGACCGCAACACGCTCTGCGGCATCCTCCGCCGGCTGCCGCCTGACGAACTCGATGCCGCCCTCCGCACGAAACTCGTTCCCATGGTGAGCCTGCCGGGATTGCTGCTGCATGCTGCCTGCGGGCCCTTGGCCCTGGCGGAGGGCCGGAGGCTCGGCCTCAGGATCGTGGGTTATGCCGAGGTTCATGATCTCACCGCCGCGGCGCGCG
>JBEILC010000224.1:0-4745 GCA_040379425.1 Hyphomicrobiales bacterium | reverse complement strand
GAATATCCCTTGATTTCTGATGTTTATCGCTGCCGTACTTTTTCCGCGCAGTCATGAGCCTTGGAGAATAGGGGGCGGAGAGAAACGAAAATCGACTCGCCTGGAATTTCCTCATTCAGGAGCTTTTCGCCGAGAAGCCCGCAAATACTGGGGACTTTCGACGCTCGAGATTCGGGAAGAGAGATTTTTCCAAGGGACAACTGGCGGAGGGAGAGGCGCTGGGACCGAACTGTCTGGGCGGGATGAAGCGAAGTCCTTGGTACGATTGCGGAAAATGGCAATTGGGAGCGTTTACGCAGGGCTACGCTCCTTCCCGCCAGGCAGAGACTGGAAGCTTCAGATGTCATCCGAAACTCCTCTTCTCGTAAATGGTCGAGATGGTCTTTCCATCCCACACGTAGCAGAGGTGCCGTTCCTGTCGGCAATTGGAAAGCAACCGGGGGTGAAACACGGCCGCACATTCCCCGCCCTCATCACGAACGCTTCCGTAGACGATTCCACTGGTGGCCTGCTGCCGGTTCCGTAGACACCGAGTTAAGGTGTTTAATGGAACTGGAGGTGTCCAATGGAGAGACGGAAGTTCAGCCGCGAGTTCAAGCTTGAGGCGGTGAACCTGGTCCGGGAGCGCGGTGTTTCATATGCCCAGGCAGCCCGTGACCTCGATATCAATGTCAACATGTTGCGGCGGTGGGTGAAGGAGTTCGGCTCTGATCCCAAGCGGGCGTTTCCAGGCCTCGGGCAGATGAAGCCTGAGCAGCTGGAGATCGACCGGCTGAGCAAGGAGGTCGCGAAGCTGAAGGCGGAGCGTGACATCCTAAAAAAGGCCGCAGCCTGCTTCGCGAAGGAAGTGACGTGAGGTTCGCTTTTGTCGCGAAGCACCGTTCGATCTGGCCGGTGGCATGGCTTTGCAAAGCGCTGGATGTGTCGCGGTCGGGCTTCCACGCCTGGCTGAACCGGTCTCCAAGCAAGCGGGCTCTGGAAGACGGGGCGCTGCGGACTGTCATGCGGCGGAGCTTCACGGCCAGTGACCGGACCTACGGAGCACGGCGGATCTGGCGCGATGTTCTGGCTGAGGGCTTCAACCCGGGTCTTCACCGCATCGAACGCCTGATGCGGGAGAATGCCATGCGGGCCAGGCCCCGCAGGCGCTATCTGCCACCCGACGCAGGCGAGCGGGCGGCGGGCGCCATTGCGCCCAATGTGCTGGACCGGCAGTTCCATGCACCAGCGCCAAACAGCAAGTGGATTGCTGACTTCACCTAAATCTGGACAGCCGAGGGCTGGCTCTATGTAGCAGCGGTTATCGATCTGTTCTCGCGGCGTGTGGCCGGCTGGTCGCTGAGCGCGTCGATGACGGCGCAACTCGTGACCGATGCGCTTCTCATGGCCATCTGGCGGCGCGGCAAGCCCAAGGCCTTGCTGCATCATTCGGATCAGGGAAGCCAATACCCCAGCGAGCCGTTCCGGCTGTTGCTGGCGGACAATGGCGTCTCCTGTTCCATGAGCAGATCGGGCAACGTCTGGGACAATGCTGCGATGGAAAGCTTCTTTTCCTCGCTCAAGACGGAACGAACAGCACGCAAGACGTATCGCACAAGGGCACAAGCCAAGGCCGATGTGTTCGATTACATTGAGTGCTTCTACAACCCCAAGCGCCGGCATTCCACGCTCGGGTACATCAGCCCCATTGAGTTCGAGAGGAAGGCGGGGTTAGCTTAAGTACCTGTCCACGGAATCGGCAGCAGGCCAGTTCACCAGCCTCAGCGGGAGACGCAATTCACCGGAGCAGATTGTCACTTTCCTCGCACGCTCCAAGAAGGGGAGCTCACCGTGAACGGCTGCCACTGCCATGGCGCTGCCATTCCAGGCGACAAGGACATGCTCAGGTGATGGCGTTAGCTGACCATGCCGGGGAATAAACTCTCCTGCCCCACCTTCGGGCGTGTCGAATGACCCTGCGACGCCAGCTTTGGCACAGGCGTCGATGAACTTCGACTTGAGATGCCGTGCAATGGCGGCGTCCTTTTCCATCTGCTCCTCGAGGCCCTGACCGGCATAGCGGGGACGATTGCGGAGTATGACGACCTCGTGAAACGTGACGAGCGCGCGGACATTGCAGGAGAAGAGTTTTGCACTTCTGATCGCGTAGTCGACATGTCGCGACCATTCTTCGTGAAACTTCAAATGAACCAGTGTATCGCGAATGCTCATTGGTCATTCTCCGGTGACCGAGGTTACGACAGTCCAGTCTCGGGAAAAATGAACAATTGTTAATGTGCATGTTTGCGTTTGATCAATGCACCCATGAGCGGTTGGCAACGAGAATGAGAAGGCTGAATGCCATTACACAATGATCAGGGAAGAGGTGCTTCATGAACCGGCTTTTGGGAAAATCAGTTGCCGTCACCGGCGGTGCCGTTGGTATCGGCCGGGCTTGCGCACTCCGCATGGCGGAAGAGGGCGCGCGCGTCGCGATCCTTGATGTCCTGGAAAATGAAGGTAGGGCACTCGAAACGGAACTCGCATCTAGCGGGCATGATGTAAAGTTCTGGGCTGCCGACGTAGCCGATGAGCGCGGTCTCAAGTCTGCCATCGATGTGGCGGCCACCCGTTTCGGCGGACTGCATGTGATGGTCAATAATGCCGGGATCTCAGGCTCTCCCAAGCCGACAGATCAGGTAAGCGAGGCGGAGTGGGATCAGGTCCAAGCTGTCAACGTAAAGGGCGTGTTCTTTGGCACCAAGCATGCAATTCCACATTTGCGCGCCGCCGGAGGCGGGTCGATCATCAATCTGTCCTCGATTGCGGGGCTGGTTGGTGTCGGAGGCATCGCTCCCTATCACGCATCGAAAGGTGCTGTACGGCTCATGAGCAGGAACGACGCCATCACTTACGCGTCCGAGAAGATCCGCGTAAACTCTATTCACCCCGGCTACATCTGGACGCCGATGGTTGAAAACCATCTGCGCGCCACTTCGGATGACCTCGACGCAGCGAAAGCGGCGGCGGGACAGGTCCATCCCATCGGTCACATGGGTGAACCTGACGACATTGCCTGGGCCGTGGTCTGGCTGGCGTCCGATGAGGCCAAGTTCGTCACCGGTGCGGAGATCGTGATCGATGGCGGCTATACGGCCCGATGAGATGGTGCTGCCCGACGCCCACGCCAGTTCCGCCGATGCCTGCCTTGCAGCGCTGGACTCCCGGCCCGAAGGTCTGAGCGCGGCGGAGGCCGGGCGGAGGCTGGCGGAACATGGACCGAACCGGCTCCCCGAGGTACAGTCGCGCGGTCCGCTCATGCGGTTGCTGGCGCAGTTTCACAACGTGCTGATCTATGTGCTGCTCGGTGCCGCGGTGGTGACGGGCATGCTGCAGCACTGGGTGGATACTGGCGTGATCCTGGCCGTGGTCCTGGCCAATGCTTCAATTGGCTACCTGCAGGAGGGCAAGGCCGAGGCAGCGATGGCCGCGATCCGTGGCATGCTTGCGCCACGTGCCGCCGTGCTGCGGGACGGCCGCCGCATGGCGGTTGACGGCGCCGATCTGGTGCCGGGAGACGTCGTGCTGCTGGAGGCAGGCGACAAGGTGCCGGCAGACCTCAGGGTGCTCGAGGCGCGGGGTCTCGCCGCGCAGGAGGCGATCCTGACCGGAGAGTCGGTTCCGGTAGAAAAGTCCGTTGATCAGGTGGCGCCCGATATGCCGCTGGGTGACCGTAGGTCCATGCTGTGGTCCGGCACGCGCGTCACGCAAGGCACGGCGCGCGGGTTGGTCATCGCAACCGGCAAGGCCACGGAGATCGGACGGATCGGCGGGTTGCTCGCCCATGTCGAGCAACTGACCACGCCGCTCGTGGCCCAGATGGACCACTTCGCGCGTTGGCTGTCCTTCCTCATCCTGCTCGCATCGGGCCTGCTGCTGGTCTACGGCTACTTCGTCGGCCATCACGATTTTTCCGAGATGTTCATGGCCGTGGTCGGTATCGCCGTTGCGGCAATCCCTGAAGGGCTGCCGGCGGTGATGACCATCACGCTCGCGATCGGCGTTCAAGCCATGGCGCGGCGCAACGCGATCATCCGCCGCCTGCCCGCGATCGAGGCGATTGGCTCCGTCTCGGTGATCTGTACCGACAAGACCGGCACCCTCACGCGCAACGAGATGATGGTCGCCGCCGCGGAAACAGCCGAGGGAGCCTTCAAGATCACCGGCGAGGGCTACGCGCCACACGGCGTGGTGTCACCCGAAGGCCAGCTCGGCGGCCTCGCCCGCGCGGCCGCCCTGTGCAACGACGCGGCACTTCACTGCCACAGCGGGCAGTGGCTCGCCGAGGGAGATCCCATGGAGGGGGCACTCCTGGCATTTGCCGGAAAGCTGGGCGGCGATCACCAGGGTGTGCGGCTGGATGCCATTCCCTTTGACAGCCGCCAACGCTTCATGGCCGTGCTGACCGAGGGACCAGAGGGCCGGCTGACGCATGTGAAGGGTGCACCCGAGCGGGTGCTGCGGATGTGCCGGGGAATCGATCTGCACCACTGGCAGGACCGGGCGGACATCTTGGCCAGGCGCGGACTGCGGGTGCTGGCCTTGGCAGAACGCGCCGAAGAGGAACGCCGGATCGATGCCGAAACGCTGGACGGTAGCCTGACGTTTCTTGGCCTCGTCGGCCTCATCGATCCACCACGGGCAGAGGCGATCGCTGCTGTCGCTGAGTGCCAGGCGGCCGGAATACGGGTGAAGATGATCACCGG
>JBEILC010000223.1:0-4750 GCA_040379425.1 Hyphomicrobiales bacterium | reverse complement strand
GGCTTAGCGCTTCGAGAACTGGAAGCTGCGGCGGGCCTTGGGGTGGCCGTACTTCTTGCGCTCGACCATGCGGGGGTCGCGCGTCAGGAAGCCGGCCTTCTTGAGGGCCGGGCGGAGTTCAGGCTCGAAATAGGTGAGCGCACGGGCAAGGCCGTGGCGGACCGCACCGGCCTGGCCGGAGAGGCCGCCGCCGGCAACCGTGCAGACGACGTCGAGTTCGGTGGCGCGGTTGGCGGTCACCAGCGGCTGCTGGACCAGCATGCGAAGCACCGAGCGGGCGAAATAGGTCTCGATCGGCTTGCCGTTGACCGTGATCTTGCCCTTGCCGCGCTTGACCCAGACGCGCGAGGTGGCGTCCTTGCGGCGGCCCGTGGCATAGGCACGGCCCTGGGCATCGATCTTGGGCTTGGCGGGGGCAGCGGGTGCACCGGCGGCCGGGGCAACGCCCATGGCCTGGCCGAGGTCTGCGAGGGATTTGCGTTCAGCCATGATCAGCCTCTCACCGCATTCTTGGGGTTCATTGCCTTGATATCGAGCGGCTTGGGGCTCTGCGCATCATGCGGATGAGCCGAACCGCCATAGATCTTGAGGTGCGTCATCTGCTGGCGCTTGAGCGGACCGCCCGGAAGCATGCGCTTCACGGCGAGTTCAAGAACGCGCTCGGGGAACTTGCTCTCGAGGATCTTGCCGGCATTGCGCTCCTTGATACCGCCCGGGAAGCCCGTGTGGTGGTAATAGGTCTTCTGCTGGCGCTTCTTGCCGGTAAAGTGGATCTTCTCGGCGTTGATGACGACGACGTGGTCGCCGCAATCCATATGCGGGGTGAAGGTCGGCTTGTGCTTGCCACGCAAACGGTTGGCGATGATGGCGGCCACACGGCCGACGACCAGGCCTTCTGCGTCGATCAGCACCCAGTCCTTCACGATGTCCTTGGCTTTCGCCGAATAGGTTGTCATCTGATTGTCTCTGGTGTTACGGGGTCAAAGATCAAGGGTGCCAAAGCGATTGCCCGGCACCCCGCTCAATGACGGGCTGATTATGCCCCTTGCGGCCACCTGTCAACAGAAACACGCTTCAGAACGGCTGTTTTCTGCTGTGGTAACATGATACCGCAAATGCCGCCGTAACACTGAAATCGTCCTTTCGCATGTGCATGGCATGACATAGAGTTCCGCCCAACGGGGAATGCCGATGACAACTCTTACCTACATGATGGTTCTCGCCCTCGCGGGTCTTTCGTGGTTCAGTGGATCTGCGTTGGCAGAGGGCGCACCAGCCGCGCCGCAGCGCCTGGCACAGGCGACCACCCCGCTTGAAGTTCCGGCTGCCCCTGCCCCTTCGGCAACGCCGGCCCCTGCGCCGCCGGTTGCGCCCACTTCTCCTGCACCCGCGCCTGATGCAGAGGACGACTCCGGCGATACGCCCAATGAAGAGCTGAGCCTCGGCGAAATCCCCATCATCGAGACGATGGAACTCACCCCGGACATCGCGAAGCGGGCGCTCGACAGCTACATCGCCGCGCGCGAGAAGTTCGTGAACTCCGATCTCGAGCTCTACGAAAACCTCCAGGACTTCGTGGACCAGACCCCTGAGGGCAAGGCCTTCGAGGCCGACATCAAGGCCTCGGGCTTTGCCAACGTGAACGACTGGAACCTTGCCATCACCACGCTCGGCCTGACCTATGGCAGCGTGGTGGACGACCAGACGCCGGACCTGCTGCTGCAAATCGAGGAGGTGAAGCAGGACACCGAGATGGCACAGGACATCAAGGACCGCATGGTGAAGGCCCTTCAGGCGCTGATCCCCTCCGACAACAACCGCAAGGTTATCGAGGACCTGCTGAACGATCCCATCTACGGCCCGAAACTCAAGCTGCTCGACATCGAGGAAGAATGAGCAGACTGATCCTCTCCGCGCGGGAGGGCGGCGTACTGCGCCTCACCCTCAACGATCCCTCTTCGCGCAACAGCTTGTCCGAAGCGATGATGGCGGACCTTCAATCCGCTCTTGATGCCGCTGCGGCGGATGCTTCGGTTCGGGTCATCGTGCTCGCCGCGACCGGGCCCGCCTTCTCTTCCGGCCACAACCTCAAGGAGATCACCGCGCGCCGGGGCGACCCGGACAAGGGTGCTGCCTATTTCGCATCCCTGTTCGATACCTGCGCGCGGCTGATGATCTCCGTGGTCAGGAGCCCCAAGCCCGTGATCGCCGAGGTGGCGGGGCTCGCCAGCGCAGCAGGCTGCCAGCTCGTAGCCTCATGTGATCTGGCGCTCGCGGCGAGCGAGGCGCGCTTCTGCACGCCAGGCGTCAACATCGGGCTCTTCTGCTCAACACCCATGGTGGCCCTGGCCCGCAACGTCTCAACCAAGCACGCCATGGAGATGCTGCTGACGGGCGACATCTTCAGCGCGGAGGATGCCTTCCGCATGGGCCTCGTCAACCGCGTCGTGCCCGCCAACGAGCTCTCCGAGGCGGTGTCGGCCCTCGCGGCCAAGATTGCATCGAAATCCACGGTCACGGTGAGGACCGGCAAGGAGGCCTTCTACCGCCAGCTCGACCTGCCGCTTGAGGAGGCCTATGCCTACACGGCTCGCGTCATGACCGAGAACCTGCTGCAGCGTGATGCGGAGGAAGGAATCTCCGCTTTCATCGCCAAGCGTCCGCCGCACTGGACGGATAGGCCCTAGGGCACCATGTGAACAGCGTCATGAATCACGATTCCTATTCCCCGGACTACATCCGCTCCATCCTGCAATCAGTGAAGACCATCGCGCTGGTGGGAGCATCGAGCAATTCCGTGCGCCCGTCCTACTTCGTGCTGAAGTACCTGCTCGACAAGGGTTATGACGTGATCCCGGTGAACCCGGGCCTGGCCGGCCAGGAGCTGCTGGGCCAGACGGTCTATAGCGCGCTGAAGGACATTCCGAAGCCCATCGACATGGTGGACATTTTCCGCAATTCGGAAGCGGCAGGCCCCATCACCGATGAGGCTTTGGCGCTCGATCCGAAGCCAAAGGTGATGTGGATGCAGCTTTCGGTCCGCAATGACGAGGCCGCTGCCAAGGCCGAGGCGGCGGGGCTGCAGGTCGTCATGAACCGCTGCCCCAAGATGGAATATGGCAAGCTCTCCGGCGAATGGGCGTGGGTCGGCGGCAATTCCGGCATCATCTCATCCAAGAAGCAGACACTGCATGAAAGCGGCAAGATGCAGAGCCTCGGACTAGGCCCCCGCCGGGGCTATTGAAAACCGCCGACTCCCCTGCCGCGGCTTGAGATTCCCGCAATTGTCGTTTTCCGGACGCCGGGCTAAGGTCTCGGCTCAAACAAGCATGGGAGACGACAATGACCGAGAGAACACCGGGTTTCGACACTTTGGCGCTGCATGCGGGAACCGCTCCAGACCCGTCCACGGGCGCCCGCATCACGCCGATCTACCAAACCACGGCCTACGTCTTCAATGATGTGCAGCATGCCTCGGACCTCTTCGCGCTCCGGGCCTTCGGCAACATCTATACCCGCATGATGAACCCCACCCAGGGCGCGCTCGAGGGCAAGATCACCGCACTCGAGGGCGGCACGGCCTCCCTCGCCGTGGCATCGGGCCATGCGGCACAGTTGCTTACCTTCCACACCATCATGCAGCCAGGCGATGAGTTCGTCGCGGTGCGCCAGCTCTATGGCGGTTCGATCAACCAGTTCAGCCATTCGTTCAAGTCCTTCGGCTGGCACGTGGTATGGGCAGACGCCGAGGACATCTCCTCGATCGAGAAGGCGCTGTCGCCCAGGACCAAGGCGATCTTCATCGAGTCGATCGCCAACCCCGGCGGCCGCATCACCGACATCGCGGCCGTCGCGAAGATCGCCAAGGCGGCGGGCGTGCCGCTCATCATCGACAACACGCTGGCCACCCCCTATCTCTGCAAGCCCATCGAGCATGGCGCCAACATCGTGCTCCACTCGCTGACCAAGTTCATGGGTGGCCACGGCAACTCAATGGGCGGCGTCATCGTCGATGCCGGAAACTTCGACTGGTCAAAGTCCGGCCGCTATCCGCTTCTCTCGGAGCCGAACGGCTCCTATCACGGGCTGCGCCTGCATGAGACCTTCGGCAATATCGCCTTCGCCATCGCTGCCCGCGTGCTTGGCCTGCGTGACCTGGGGCCGTCCATCGCGCCGCTCAATGCCTTCCTGATCCAGACCGGCATGGAGACGCTGAGCTTGCGCATGCAGCGCCATTGCGACAATGCGCTGAAGGTGGCGACCTGGCTGAAGTCCCATCCGAACGTCGCCTGGGTGAACTATGCCGGGCTTCCCGACGACAAGCATCATGCGCTTGCCAAGAAATACTGCCCGAAGGGCGCGGGAGCGGTGTTCACTTTCGGCCTCAAGGGTGGCTATGACGCCGGCGTGAAGGCAGTGTCCTCGGTGAAGCTCCTGTCGCATCTCGCCAACATCGGCGATACGCGTTCGCTGATCATCCACCCAGCCTCGACCACACACAGCCAGCTCAACGCCGACCAGTTGAAGCTCGCGGGTGCCACGCCGGATGTCGTTCGCCTGTCGATCGGCATAGAGGATGTCGAGGACATCATCGCCGATCTCGATCAGGCCATTTCGTAAGAGTCTGTCCGAAGAGATCATACCGGATTGCATAGCTTTCTCAGCATGAGCCTGATTGATGCGAGACGCAGGAAGGCGCGCGCCCTGCGATTGAGGTTTTCCCAATCCTTTGCCAATCGCCTGCATCGTC
>JBEILC010000222.1:0-4796 GCA_040379425.1 Hyphomicrobiales bacterium | reverse complement strand
TGCTCCTCGGGCAGCAGTTCTTTGTCGACGCCATGCACGGTCGTGCGACCCAGCAGACGGCCTGACCGCCCGCTCCTCGCCGTTATTCTATTTGATTGAGAATGCCGAGCCCTCGACCGCGGCCTTGTTGATTGCATCAAAATCCCAGGCGATGCCGAGGCCGGGCTGGTCCGATGCGATGGCGTGGCCGTTCTCGATCTTCATGGATTCGGTGGTGAGCGAGTCGATCTGCGGGATGTATTCCACCCAGCGGGCATTGGGCACGGCTGCGCAGAGCGCCACGTGAAGCTCCATGAGGAAATGCGGGCAGACCGGCACGTTGAAGCATTCGGCCAGGTGCGCCACCTTGAGCCACGGCGTGATGCCGCCGATGCGGGCCACGTCCACCTGCACGATGGAGCAGGCGCCGCGCTCCAGATATTCACGGAAATGCAGGTGACTGTAGAGGCTTTCGCCCACGGCGATCGGAATCGTCGTGCTCTGCGACAGGCGGAGATGGCCCGAGATGTCATCCGCCGTCAGCGGTTCCTCGAACCAGGCAATGTCGAGCGGCGTCAAGCAGCGCGCCCGCCTGATCGCTTCGTCCACGGTGAAGCGCTGGTTGGCATCCGTCATGATCTCGAAGGCAGGCCCCACCGCCTCGCGCACCGCCTGAAGCCTTGCCACGTCTTCCGAGACATGCGGGCGGCCGACCTTGATCTTCGATCCGCCGAAACCCTTGGCCTTGGCCTGTAGCGCGTCCTCGACAAGGGCTGCCGTATCGATGTGGAGCCAGCCGCCCTCCGTCGTGTAGAGTGGCACGCGCGATTGGGCGCCACCCGCCATGCGGTGCAGGGGCTCGCCCATGCGGCGGCACTTCAGGTCCCATAAGGCTGTGTCGATGGCGGCAAGTGCCAGCGAGGTGATGGCGCCCACTGTCGTCGCATGGGTGAGGAAGAAGAGATCGCGCCAGATCGCCTCGATCTCCATTGCGTCACGCCCGATCAGGGCCGGTCCCAGTGTGCGGCGGATCAGTTCCATGATGGAGGGGCCGCCGGTGCCGATGGTGTAGCTGTAGCCCGTACCAACCGCGCCATCCGTATCATAGATGCGGATGATCGGCGTCTCCTGGCTGACGAAGGACTGGATCGCGTCGGTGCGCTTCACCTTTGGCTTCAGGTCCACCATCAGGGCTTCGACGCGTGTGATCTTCGCCATGGCTTGTTCCTCAGCTCACGCGGCCGGCGCGGAAGGCATCGACCGTGCGCATGACGCCGCGCAGCTCCGCCAGGCCTTTCAGCCGTCCAATGCAGGAATAGCCGGGGTTCACCTTCTTGCCGATGTCATCGACGATGAGGTGGCCATGGTCCGGCCGCATCGGGATCTCGCGCTTCTCGCGCGTTTCGATCTCGCGCAGTGCCGCCACAACACCGATCATGTCTGTGTCGCCGTCGAGATGTTCCGACTCGTAGAAGGAGCCATCGGGCTCGCGCGTGGTGTTGCGCAGATGGGTGAAGTGGATGCGCGAGGAGAAGGCCTTCGCCATCTTCACGAGGTCATTGGTAGGGTTCGCGCCATAGGAGCCGGTGCAGAGGGTGACGCCATTGGCGGGGCTCGGCACGGCATCCAAGAGCTTCCGGGTGTCGCTTTGCGTCGAGTTCACGCGCGGCAGGCCGAAGAGCGGGAAGGGCGGATCATCCGGGTGGATCGCGAGCTTCACGCCCACCTCTTCCGCCGTCTCCGAGATCTCCTTCACGAAGAGGAAGAGATGCTGGCGCAGGCCTTCCTGCGTGATGTCGCGATATTCGTCGAGCTGGCGGAGGAAGCTCTGCCGGTCATAGATCGCCTCGCGCGCGGGTACCCAGTCGATGAGGTTGCGCTCCACCTCCGCTGCCTTGCTCTCGGACCATGTGGCAAGGCGCTGCTTCGCGGCGGCGATCCGCTCCGCCGGATGGTCCGCCTCCGCATTTCGGCGCTTCAGCACCAGCACGTCGTAAACGCAGAAGTCCACGATGTCGAAGCGCAGCGCCGTGCCGCCATTGGGGAGCGGCCAGTCAAGATCAGTGCGCGTCCAGTCCGTGATGGCCATGAAATTGTAGCAGCAGACCTTGATGCCGGCCTGTGCCACGGCGCGGATCGATGCCTTGTGATTGTCGATCTTGGCTCGGAAATCACCGGTGCGCGTCTTGATGGCTTCGGGCACCGCGATGCTCTCGACAACGTCCCATGTGAGGCCAGCGCCCTCAATCTCCGCCTTGCGCCTCATCACCTCGTCATCGGTCCAGGCCTGGCCGCGGTTCATGTGATGGAGGGCGGACACGACGCCCACAGCGCCCGCCTGCCGCACATGGGAAAGCTTCACCGCATCGTCAGGGCCGAACCAGCGCCAGGTCTGTCTCATGAATATGTGCTCCGGAATGCTTGATAGGTTGCTCTGCTGCCCTTGCTGAACAGGCTGTCCAGCGCAGCCGTTACGGCAGCGGTGAAGGCGGGGTTGGCGGGAAGGTCGCTGCCGAAGACCTGCTCGACCGAGAGCAGGGCAGTGGCAAGCCGCGCGGCATCGGGGCCCGCCTGATCGGCCTTCGCGCGCAGCAGGTCTTTCAGCGGGTCACGCACGTCGATGGCGGCACCCTTCTCGTCGAGTCCCGTCGCGTAGCGCATCCATGCGGCAACGCCGAGGGCGAGGGCTCCGATGGGCTGGCCTGCCTTCAGCCTGTCACGGATGGTGCCGAGCAGGCGCTGCGGGAGCTTCTGAGAGCCATCCATGGCGATCTGCCAGGTGCGGTGGCGCAGGCCTGGATTGCGGAAACGCCGGAGAAGCGCCTGCTTGTAGGCCTCGATGTCAGCGCCCGGGGGCACGGTGAGGGTGGGCGTCACTTCCCTGTGCATGAGGTAAGTGACGAGATGGGCGAGCGCGTCATCCTTCATGCAGCCGGCGATCGTCTCATGGCCGGCGAGATAACCGAGATAGGCCATGGTCGAATGCGAGCCGTTGAGAAGCCGGAGCTTCATCAGTTCGAATGGCTGAATATCAGTGACGAAGGTGGCGGCCCAGTCCGGCCGGCCCTGCGGGAAGTGATCCTCGATCACCCAGTCACGGAAGACTTCGGTGATGACGGGCCAGGCATCCTCCAGCCCCGTGGCGGCGGCGACGCGTGCGCGGTCTGCGTCAGTGGTGGCGGGGACGATGCGGTCCACCATGGTGGCGGGGAAGGCGACATGCTCCGCCACGTATTCACCGAGCGCAGGACTTCTCAATTGAGAGAGCCGCGTGATCACCTTGCGTACCGTGCGGCCATTCGCCGGTAGATTGTCGCAGCAGAGCACGGTGAAGGGCGGAAGGCCCCGTGCCTTCCTCGCGCGCAGGGCTTCGACGAGGAAGCCCGGTGCGGAGCGCGGGCCGTCTGGGTTCGCGAGATCGTGGATGATGTCCGGGTGCTGTTCGTTCAGTGTGCCCGTCACGGGGTCGTGGCAATAGCCCTTCTCGGTGACGGTGAGCGAGACGATCTTGACGGATGGCAGGCACATGACCTCGATCAGCGCCTGCGGGTCCTCGGGGGCAACGAGCACGCCGCGGAGTGCGCCGATCATCCGGCAGTGCTCGCCCGCCTCGCCGCTCTCCGCCAGCGTGTAGAGATAGTCCTGCGGCGCCAGCGCATCGCGCGTGCCGGGGGAGCGGAGGCTTGCACCCACGATGCCCCAGCGGAGATCGCCGTTGCGCAGAACCTGCTCCGTGTAATCCGCCATATGCGCACGGTGGAAGGCGCCGACACCCAGATGCACGATGCCGATGTCGATGAGTGCCGGATCATAGGGAAGGCCCGCAGTGGCGCGCGAGAGACGCTGCATCAGGCCGCCTTCCGCCCGTGGATCAGCGCCATGATGGCGGTGCTGACGCGCTCATAGTTGCGGTCATTCTCGACCATGCCCTCGATCCTGTAATCATCCATCACCGCCACGCGGTCCGCAGCATCCACCATTTCCGTCAGGTCCGAGGTGATGAGCAGCACGGCGGTTCCGCTTTCGGCCAGCTCATGGATCAAATCATGAAGATAGGCTTTTGTCTTGATGTCGATGCCGACCGAGGGTTCATCGATGATGAGCAGCTTGACGCCCGCCGCGATCCACTTCGCCACCGAGACCTTCTGCTGGTTGCCGCCGGAGAGATTGCCGATTGTCTGGTCCATTGACGGCGTCTTGACTTCGAGCTTGCGGAGGATCGGACCCACCTTGCGCGCCACCGTGCCATCGCGCAGGAAGCCCAGCGCATTGGCGAGGCTCCTCCACACGGTGATGCCTGCATTGTCGAGCACCGAGTGCAGCAGGATCAGCCCTTCGCCCTTGCGGTCCTCGCTCACATAGCCGATGCCGAGGTCGAGGGCTTCGGCGACGGAGCCGATCCTGACGGGCGTGCCGCCAACCTTGATCTCGCCGCCGGTCTGCCGCGACAGGCCAAGCACGGCCTTCGCAAGCTCGCTCCGCCCCGCGCCCACCAGGCCATAAAGGCCGAGGATCTCGCCGGGCCTCACCGCGAGCGACACATTCTCGTGGCCAGCCGTCGAGGAATAATCCTTGAGTTCGAAGAAGGGCGCGGCAGCGGGTTGCGGACGCGGCGCGCGCCGCGAGATGCGCTCGGCGCGGCCGATCATCATCTTCACCACATCTTCGCGGGTGAGAGACTTCAGCGGCTGGCTGTCACAGGCGTTCCTGCCGTCACGCAGCACGGTGACAGCGTCGCAGATGTCGAAGACCTCCTCCAGCTTGTGGCTGACGAAGCCGATGGCGACACCATCATCGCGCAGCTTGCGGAGGATGCG
>JBEILC010000221.1:0-4806 GCA_040379425.1 Hyphomicrobiales bacterium | reverse complement strand
CCGTCCTTCTGCGTGGTCCTGTAAGGATCGCGGCGGCCCACGTCATAGACCTTTTGCTGAATCTCCTCAGGGGCTGCGTGTTCGGGCAGTGTGCCGAGTGCATCCGCGAGATCGGACAGGGCCTGCGCCTCTTCCTCCGTGGGCAGACGATATTGCTTCTTGGGCTTCACAAAATCATCGAAGTAGCGCAGCGCATGCTTCACCAGCAGGTCGAGGCGCGGATGTGTTTCGGGCGCAAGATTGGGCTGGTAGCGGCGGATGAAACCCCACAAGGCCGACTTGTCATGTGCGTTCGCCACAGCGGCGAGGTTCAGAAGCAGCGCGAAGGAGATGCCACCTTCTTCCGGCGGCGGCGGATTGCCCTGGTGGATGTGCCAGACCGGGTTCATCAGCCGGTCCACGGGCTTGTCGGCCTGGCGCTGATAGGCGGAGAGGAAGGCGCCGTAGTCATCCACTGCGCGCGGGATCACGTCGAAGTAAAGCCGCTTCGCCTCGCGCGGCTTGTTGAACATGAAGAGGGCGAGCGACTCCGGGTCCGCATAGGTCAGCCACTCGTCGATGGTGAGGCCATTGCCCTTGGACTTCGAGATCTTCTGGCCCTTGTCGTCAAGGAACAGCTCGTAAACATAGTGTTCCGGCGCTTCGGCGCCAAGGATCTCGCAGATCCTGTCATAGATCGGCGCGTTGGTCTGGTGGTCCTTGCCGAACATTTCGAAGTCGACGCCCAAGGCCGCCCAGCGCATGCCGAAGTCCGGCTTCCATTGCAGCTTGGTATTGCCGCCGGTGACGGGCATCGTCACGTCGGCGCCGTCTTCGTCCGTGAAGGTGATGGTGCCGGCCTTGGCATCGACCTTCTTCATCGGCACATAGAGCACGCGGCCCGAGGACGGCGAGATGGGAAGGAAGGGCGAATAGGTTGCCTGCCGCTCCTCGCCGAGTGTGGGCAGCATGACCGCCATGATGTCATCGAATTTCTCGAGCGCGCGGATGAGCATCGCATCGAACTTGCCCGACTTGTAGTAGCCGGTGGCGGACGCAAATTCATATTTGAATCCGAATGTATCGAGGAAGCGGCGGAGCATGGCGTTGTTGTGATGCCCGAAGCTTTCGTAATCACCGCCGAAAGGGTTCGGCACGGCGGTCAGCGGCATGTGCAGATATTGCTTCAGCGCTGCGGGGTCCGGCACGGTCTCCGGAATCTTGCGCATGCCGTCCATGTCATCCGAGAAGCACAGGAGCCTCGTCGGGATGTCGCAGAGCAGTTCGAAGGCGCGGCGCACCATGGTGGTGCGCGCCACCTCGCCGAAGGTGCCGATGTGGGGAAGCCCCGAGGGACCGTAGCCCGTTTCGAACAGCACTTCCGTCTTGCCCGTGCGTTTGACGCGCGCCACGAGCTTGCGGGCTTCCTCGAAGGGCCAGGCCTTGCTGGTCTCGGCGGCGGCGCGAAGGGCGGGATCGGCGGTCATGTCAGGGGCGGTTCCGGAATTGAAGGTGAGCGGCGTTTTTAGGGACGGGACGCCTCCCGGTCAATCTCAGGGGGCCAGTTCCGATGCAATCAGGCCGAGGGAGATGATCGCACCGATCAGTCCCGTCCAGCGCCAGCGCCGAAGGCGCGGGGGTGTGGAGGCCCGGCCGCCGATGAGGAACAGGCTGGCATTGACCATGGTGAAGATGGCGAGGATCACGAAACTCGTCATTTCCGCCAGCTTCACCAGCGGCACGGTGAGGGCGAGCGCCCCAATCAGCAGCGTGAACAGTACGATGGCAATCACCGGAGTCTGGCGGCGCGGATGGACCCGGCCGAGAAGGCCCGGCATCATCCCCTCGCCCGCCATGCCATAGAGCACGCGGCTGGCCATGACGATCTGTACGAGAATGCCGTTCACCATCGCGATCGAGGCCATGGCAGCGATGATGGCGCCAGGCCGGCCCGTCGCACCCTCGAACAGCACGGCGAGCGGCGCCTTGCTCTCCACCAGCGCCGTCCGGTCCGCGAAGGACGCAGCGACCGCAGCAGCCAGCGCATAGATCACGATTGAAATGACCAGCGTCAGCAACACGGCCTTGGGGATCACGCGGGTGGCATCCTCCGCCTCTTCCGCCATGTTGACGATGTTCTCAAAGCCGATGAAGGCGAAGAAGGCGAGAAAGCTTCCCGCCAGCACGGCGGACCATTGCGGGAGTTCGGTGGGCGGCGCCAGAACCGTCCACAGCGCGCCGGAGCCGATGGCAGACGGAAGCCCCACCGCGATCACGATCAGCAGCGTTCCGACCTCAAGTGCGGTGATGAGCGCGGCGGCCGCGACACTCTCCTTCACACCCGCCGCCGCCACGCCCGCGAGAATCACCAGCACGCCGATGAGGGCCGCCCATTCCGGAATACCTGAGAAACTCGCCACATAACCGGCGAAGGCAAGCGAGATGACGGCCCCCGCCATAAGTGCCGTAAGGAGAAGCGCATACCCCACGAGACGGCCCGCGAGATGGCCGATCCCCTCCTTCACATAGATCACCTCGCCCGCCGCGCGGGGATAGGCCGATGACAATGCCGCAAACGAAAGAGCCGTGAAGCCCGCCACCACGCCCGCCACAGCGAAGGACCACGGCGCGTGATCGCCCGCCAGCCCGAGGATGTCACCAATCAGCGCGAAGATCCCCGCGCCGACCGTGACACCCACGCCATAGAACACCAGCCACGGCAGGCTCAACACCCGCCGGAGCTGTGGAGTGGTGTTGGTGTCAGCCAAGATTCTTCTTCAGGAAGGCGACCGTGCGGCTCCAGGCGAGGCCGGAGGCGTCCTTGTTGTAGCGGGCGGCGTTGGTGTCGTTGTTGAAGGCGTGGTTGGCGCCTTCATACATATGAAGTTCGTAATTCTTCCCACTGGCCTTCAGAGCTGCCTCGAACTCCGCGATGCCGGCGTTGATGCGCTCGTCAAGACTTGCGTAGTGGAGCATGAGAGGGGCCACGATCTTCGGCACCTCGGCGGCAGGAGCCTGGCGGCCGTAATAGGCGGCACCGGCCTTGAGGTTCGGGTCAGCCGAGACGGCCAGCGCATTGACCGCACCCCCGCCCCAGCAGAAGCCAATGGCCCCAACCTTGCCGTTGGACCCTTCGATCTTCGCCAGCGCATCGACGGCGGCGCGGCTGAAGGCCAGCGCCTCCTCCGGCTTCAGCGCCATGATCAGCTCGCGCGCTTTCTCCTCGTCGGCGGGTGTGCCGCCGGCGGCCGTCAGATAGTCGCCGCCGAAGGCGATGAAGCCCTCCTTGGCCATGCGGCGTGTCACATCCTTGATGTGCGGGTTGAGGCCGCGGTTCTCATGGATCACCAGAACCGCGGGGTAAGTGCCCTCAGCGGACGGGCGCACCAGATAGCCCTTGATGCCGGGTGCGATCTCGGCCGTCTCCGTGGTGATCGAGGGATCGTTTTCAGCAACGATCTCCGCATGGGCGTAATTGTTCTCGAGCGCGGGAAGCAGCGCAACGGCCGCGGCGGATGAGCCCGCCAGCAGGCTCAGCTTCTCCAGGAAGTCCCGGCGGTTCATGCCGCCATGGGTGTAGCGGTCGAAGAGATCGATGAATTTCTGGTCCATGGTGTCTGTTCCTCTTCCGTTCAGCTGCCGACGTCTTTAAACGTGCCTGCAAGGCAACAGGATGACAATGGATTCCCTCCCCCGCACCGCCGTGGCTTCCGGCATGGGCGCCATCATCGGTGGCGCGCCCATGGATCCGGCGCAAGCTCTCGTTGCGCTCGCAGCGAAACCGCATCTGATCTGCCATTCGGCCTTCCTGATCGAGCGCCTCGGCATTGCGGCCCAGGCGCCGCGCGCCAGCGTGAGGGCCGCCCGCGAGCAGCGCCATTTCGACGTGGCGGAGCTCTTCGCTTTCGTGTGCCCGGCCCGATTCGCAACCCCGACCCCACAAGGCATCGCAAGGTCCTTGGCGCTTGAACCCGGCAGCGATGATGGGGAAACGCTACAGCTCATCACGCAGGACCTGCTCGGCAGGCTTGCGAACAAGCACTACCCACTGATCCGCGAGACGGCGGAGAATGCGAGCTTCCTCGCGCGCGCCAACTGGCCCTGGGCGGAGCCCGCGCTGAAGGCGCTGATGCAGGCGAACCCGAAGCTCGACGTCGGCTCCTTCGCCACCGGCCTCAACGCCTGGGACCGCGTGGAGGAATGGGAGGAGGACGGCGGCAGGCCGCCCGGCCGGCAGGATGGCGTGAACCCGGAGGAGGCGCAGCGCTATCTCGGCGAAATCCTGGGGCGTCAGTCGGAGCGCCGCCAGTCGCAATCGGCCTATGCAGGTGCCGCAACTTTCGCCTTCCAGCCGCGCCAGTCGAAGGAGATCAACAACATCCTTCTCGCAGAGGCCGGAACCGGGCTGGGCAAGACTCTGGGCTATCTGGCCCCCGCCTATCTCTGGGCGAAGCGCAACAACGCCCCCGTCTGGGTCTCGACCTATACGAAGAACTTGCAGCGGCAGCTTGACCAGGAATCCGCGCGCCTCATCGAGAACCCGGAGGAGCGGCGCTCTAAGATCGTGATCCGCAAGGGCCGGGAGAACTACGTCTGCCTGCTCAACATGCAGGAGGTATTCGGGAGGCTCACCGCCGCCAACCCGCGCACGGCGCTTCTCGCCGCATTGATCTCGCGCTGGGCCCGCTTCACGCGCGATGGCGACATGGTGGGGGGCGACTTCCCCTCCTGGATCCTGTCGCTGTTCGAGGACGTTTCGCTCGACGGGGAAGCCCGCGGCTTGAGCGCGCAGACGCTGGGCCTCACCGACCGCCGCGGCGAATGCAT
>JBEILC010000220.1:0-4831 GCA_040379425.1 Hyphomicrobiales bacterium | reverse complement strand
CGCCATCAGCTTCAGGATCGCGTCATGGCCGATCGCCTTGTCGACATTGTCGAGCGCGACCTTGGCCGAGCCCTTGATGATCGGAATGTCGTCGCCCGGGAACTCGTACTTCGACAGAAGCTCACGCACTTCCATCTCCACAAGCTCGATCAGCTCCGGATCGTCGACCATGTCGACCTTGTTCATGAACACCACCAGCGCCGGAACGCCAACCTGGCGGGCCAGCAGGATGTGCTCGCGGGTCTGCGGCATCGGGCCGTCAGCCGCCGACACGACCAGGATCGCGCCGTCCATCTGCGCGGCACCCGTGATCATGTTCTTCACATAGTCAGCGTGGCCGGGGCAGTCGACGTGGGCATAGTGCCGGGCCTTCGTCTGGTACTCGACGTGCGCCGTGTTGATGGTGATGCCGCGGGCGCGCTCTTCCGGCGCCTTGTCGATCTGGTCATAGGCCGTGAACGTCGCGCCGCCCGTTTCCGCCAGAACCTTCGTGATCGCAGCCGTCAGCGACGTCTTGCCATGGTCAACATGGCCAATCGTGCCAATGTTGCAGTGCGGCTTGTCGCGGTTGAATTTCTCTTTGGCCATCGGAATGTCTCCGTTCTTCAGCTAATTAAGCGTATTTCTTCTTGATTTCTTCGGCCACCTGGCCCGGAACCTGGGCATAGTGGTCGAACTGCATGGTGTAGGACGCGCGTCCCTGGCTCATCGAACGAAGGTTGTTGATGTAGCCGAACATGTTGGCGAGCGGCACCAGCGCGTTGATGATGTTGGCGTTGCCGCGCATCGAGGTGCCGACGATCTGGCCACGCCTGGAATTCAGGTCGCCGATCACGGAACCGACGAACTCTTCGGGCGAGGTGACTTCGACCTTCATCATCGGCTCAAGCAACACAGCGCCAGCCTGTTCAAAAGCCTCGCGCATCGCGGCGCGGGTGGCGATTTCGAAGGCGATCGCGGAGGAGTCGACCTCGTGGTAGGCACCGTCGATCAGAGCAACCTTGAGGTCAACGACCGGGAAGCCGATCAGCGGGCCGGAGCTCAGCACGGAGTTCAGGCCCTTTTCGACGCCGGGAACGTATTCCTTCGGCACAGAGCCGCCGACGATGCGGGACTCGAAGGCATTGCCGGCGCCGGCCTCGTTCGGCTCGATCTCGAGGATCACGCGGGCGAACTGGCCCGTACCGCCGGTCTGCTTCTTGTGGGTGTAGTCCTTGGTCACCTTGCGGGTGATGGCCTCGCGGTAGGCCACCTGCGGGGCGCCGACCTGGACTTCAACCTTGTGGGTGCGCTTCAAGATGTCGACCTTGATGTCGAGGTGAAGCTCGCCCATGCCCTTGATGATGGTCTCGCCCGACTCCGAGTCCGTCGATACGCGGAAGGACGGATCTTCGGCGGCCAGCTTGTAGAGGGCCACGGCCATCTTTTCCTGGTCGCCCTTGGTCTTGGGCTCCACCTTCATCTCGATGACGGGATCCGGGAATTCCATCTTTTCGAGAATGACAGGCTTGTTGGGATCGCACAGCGTGTCACCGGTGCGGCTGTCCTTGAGGCCCACCAGCGCGACGATGTCGCCGGCATAGGCTTCCGAGATTTCCTCACGGTTGTTGGCGTGCATGAGAACCATGCGGCCGACGCGCTCGGACTTCTCGCGGGTCGAGTTCAGAAGAGCCATGCCCTTCGTCAGCACGCCGGAGTAGATGCGGCAGAAGGTGAGGATGCCATACTGGTCGTCCATCAGCTTGAAGGCGAGGAGCGACAGCGGAGCCGTGTCGGAGGACGGACGGGTCGTCTCTTCGCCGGTCTTCGGATCGATGCCCTTGATGGCAGGACGGTCGAGCGGCGACGGGAGATAGTCGACGACGGCGTCGAGCAGCGGCTGAACGCCCTTGTTCTTGAAGGCCGAGCCGCAGAGCACGGGGAAGAAGGCGCCGGTCAGAACGGCCTTGCGCAGCAGCTTCTTGATGGTCGGGTTGTCGATTTCCTTGCCATTGAGATAATCGTCCATGGCCTGGTCGTCGAGTTCGGCGCAGGCTTCGATCATCTCGGCGCGGGCCTGTTCGGCGGCAGCCTGGAGGTCGGCCGGAATGTCCTCGTCATGGAACTTGGCGCCGAGCGCCTCGTCTTCCCAGACGACGGCCTTCATGCGGACGAGGTCGATGATGCCCTTGAAGTTGTTCTCGGCGCCGATCGGCAGCTGGATCGGAACCGGGCGGGCGCCGAGGCGCTCCTTGATGTCCTTGATGCACTGCTCGAAGGAAGCACCCGTCTTGTCCATCTTGTTGCAGAACACGATGCGGGGGACGGAATACTTGTCGCCCTGGCGCCACACGGTCTCGGTCTGGGGCTCAACGCCCTGGTTCGAGTCGAGCACGCAGACAGCGCCGTCGAGCACACGCAGCGAACGCTCGACTTCGATCGTGAAGTCAACGTGGCCGGGGGTGTCGATGATGTTCATCCGCTTGCCGTTCCAGAAAGCGGTAGTGGCGGCCGACGTGATGGTGATGCCGCGCTCCTGCTCCTGCTCCATGAAGTCCATGGTGGCAGCGCCGTCGTGCACTTCGCCGATCTTGTGGCTCTTGCCGGTGTAGTAGAGGATGCGCTCGGTCGTCGTCGTCTTGCCGGCATCAATGTGGGCCATGATGCCGAAGTTACGATAGTCCTCGAGGTTGTGGGCGCGGGCCATGATCTTGGTGTCCTGTAGCTCTTACCAGCGGTAGTGCGAGAAGGCGCGGTTCGCTTCCGCCATCTTGTGGGTGTCTTCGCGCTTCTTCACGGCGGTGCCGCGGTTCTGCGCTGCATCGAGCAGCTCGCCCGAGAGACGGTCGACCATCGTGGACTCGTTCCGGTTACGGGCCGCGGTGATGATCCAGCGGATGGCGAGGGCCTGGCGGCGCTCGCTGCGGACTTCGACGGGCACCTGGTAGGTGGCGCCGCCCACACGGCGGGAGCGCACCTCGATGGCCGGAGCCACGTTGTTCAGGGCGTCATGGAACACCTGGACGGGGTCCTGCTTCGCCTTGGACTGAATCTTGTCGAACGCGCCGTAGACGATGCCTTCGGCAACCGACTTCTTGCCCTCATACATGAGGTTGTTCATGAACTTCGAGACCACGAGGTCGCCGAACTTCGGATCCGGATTGATTTCACGCTTTTCGGCGCGATGACGACGCGACATGTTCTATCTCCCCGATCTTACTTCGGACGCTTCGCGCCGTATTTCGAACGGCGCTGGCGGCGCTTGACGATGCCCTGAGTATCGAGCACGCCGCGAATGATGTGGTAGCGGACGCCCGGAAGGTCCTTCACGCGGCCGCCGCGGATCATGACCACCGAGTGTTCCTGAAGATTATGACCTTCACCCGGAATGTAGCTCACGACTTCGAAGCCGTTGGTCAGGCGGACCTTGGCGACCTTGCGCAGAGCCGAGTTCGGCTTCTTGGGCGTCGTGGTGTAGACGCGCGTGCAAACGCCGCGCTTCTGCGGGCAGGCCTGCATCGCCGGGACCTTGTTACGATAGGTCGGCGCCTGGCGCGGCTTGCGAATAAGCTGGTTGATCGTCGGCATTGTGGCCTTGTCTCTACCTTCGAACCCGATTGCACATAACAAAAACACCGACGCAATCCGGGCTCTTGGATCGCGCAGTGCTCAAAACCAGAGGACCCTGGAGCCGGCAGGGCCCAAAGGGTCTTGACCTTGAATGTTCTTCTTCCACTCCCCTCAGAAGCGTTTCGATGCGCGAAGCACCGACGGCCTGCCGTTCGGGAGCGAGGGGGTATCTACAGTCGTGAGCGCCCGCCGTCAACCCCAAAATCCGGGAAAAATCGCACATTTCGGGGTGCCGAAAGGGCTATTGCGGCTGGAATCTTGTGCGCCGCACACGCAAACCGCGCCAGAAAGCGCCCGCCGCCACAATCCGTCCCCGTGCCGCCACACCTCTGCCGGGTTCACCACCGATTCTCTCTCCCGGACGGCGACTGAACCCAGCCCTGAACGAGACAAGGGAGAATCGCATGACATCCACACCGCTCAAGGTCTGGTGGCACGAGCTGAACACCTGGGAGCCGGACAAGGCCCGCTTCTTTTATAATGAAACGCTCGGCTGGGACTTCCAGCCCACCATGCTGCCCGACGGCACCAGCTACTGGGTGGTCCACAAGGAGGGCCGCGCCGTGGGCGGCATCTTCCAGCTCACCGAGCCGGACTTTGAGGGCATCCCCGCCCACTGGATGACCTATCTCGCCGTAGATGACATCGTGGCCGCCCAAAGCCGGGCGGAACGGGCCGGGGGCGAAATCCTGCGGCCGGCCTTCCGCCTGCAGGGCGTCGGGCGGCTTTCGGTGGTCAGCGACACGGCGGGCGCCATCATCGGGCTGATCCAGCCCGAGGGTCACGTCCCGGAGGAGCGTTCGCCCGTCCACTAAACCGGGCGGAACTGGCGCTACAGGGGCAAGGCAGGCGGCAGGATAGAATGCCGCCGTGCCGGACCTCCTCCAGTTAGCACTCGCCTCGGGCTTCGTCTTCCTCGCCGCCATCGTCCGGGGCTACTCGGGCTTTGGCTTCTCGCTGCTCTCCATAACTGCCCTGTCGCTGATCTACGCCCCGGCACAGGTCATTCCGGCGATCTTTCTCCTGGAGATTGCGGCGAGCCTCCCCCTCCTGCCGTCGATCTGGAAAGACGTGCACTGGCGCTCCCTGGCGGGGCTGATGGCGGGGGCGCTGATCGGCACGCCGCTGGGCGTCCACGCCCTGGCGAACTTCCCGCAGGCGCCGATGACCCTGGCGCTCGCCCTCTTCGTGCTGGTGGCCACCGCCCTGCTGTGGCGCGGCT
>JBEILC010000219.1:0-4974 GCA_040379425.1 Hyphomicrobiales bacterium | reverse complement strand
TTTGACACCCCATCTTACGCAGAAACCTTTGTCGAGCGGCTTCAAGGCAAGCAAAGTGCGGCCTTGAACCGTCCCACGTGCTTTGGCTGCCGCTCAACATCGACAATCTTTGGGATTGCGTGACCTTGGTGCATTCCATGGATGGAATGCACCCTGCGGCGCGAAGCGCATATCTACTTCGGAGAGTGGCGCAACGAGCAAGACTATCCAGGCCAAGTGTTTGGGGCCAAGACGACGGTTGATCTTGATGTCAGCTACACGATTGCTGAGAAATACACCGTCACGATCGGCGCACAGAACCTGTTCAGCACCTATCCAGACAAGATCGCCCAGTCGTCTGCTATCAATGTGTTCCCGATCAGCGGCGGTCTGGCCGATGGTCAGGTCTATCCCCGCAGCGGTGGCCCATTCGGCATGAATGGTGGCTTCGGCTATGTCAGCTTGAAGGCCAACTCCGAAACCCAACCGACTTTTAGTCGACGGTAGGCGGGAAAGCTTCGGCTTTCCCGCTTTTCTTTTGTGGGCCGGGCGTATGACCAAATCAGTATCCAGCTTAAATGACCAACCACACAGCCGCAAAAGCGCCCGCTCAAGACCTCCCTGCGGACAGACGTTGTGCACACAAAAAAGCTGAGCGCCTGCCCGCACAGCAGCTAGAACATCGCGCTATGGCGGAGCAGATTTAAATGAAAGTCCGGGTCTCATGTTCGATGCTGATTGACAACCCAGCCATTGCGAGCCACTGTAAAGGCTTAAAGGTAAACCATGAGTGGCGTGACTAGGAGCTCCAGCGAGGCCCAGCCTGTGGCCGTTGTAGGACGGACTGAGTTTCTCAAAGCCCGGCCGCTGGGCCTTGACAGCTTCCGTGAAAATGTCGTCGTCATGGCCCGGTGTAGCGAGGTGCTACGTCCCGAACGTCTTCGGGGCTCACGCAAAGTAGAGCTGCGATTCGGCGATAAAACACTGCTGGCCTCAACGATGATCGGCGACCCGACCCTGCTAATGCCTGACGAGATCGGACTCCCACAGCCGCTGTTCCGTCGCCTCGGCGTCAAGGCCGGCGACCTTGTCCAGGTGGCTCCCGCGCGTCCACCGGCAAGCCTTGCGACCATTCGCGCCAAGGTCGATGGTCTGGTGCTTGATGACGCCGCCTTTGTGGCCGTGGCGCGCGATCTTGCCGATCATCGATGGTCGGATATGGAAGTCGCTGCCTTCCTCTTCGCCTGTGCCCGCTTCATGACGCCCGAAGAGACCCTTGGCCTCACCCGCGGGATGATCGCGGCTGGCTCTAGGCTCGATTGGGGTAGTAAACTTGTCGTGGACAAGCACTGCATCGGCGGCATACCCGGAAACAGAACCTCATTGATCGTCGCACCAATCGTCGCCTCCCATGGACTCATCATTCCCAAAACCTCTTCGCGGGCAATCACCTCGCCAGCAGGAACCGCCGACACCATGGAGGTCCTCGCCCGCGTGGATTTGTCGGAGGAGGAGATGCGTAACGTCGTCGAAACCTGCGGCGGCTGCATTGTCTGGGGCGGGCGGGTGAACCTGTCGCCGGCAGACGACGTGCTGATTTCGGTCGAACGCCCCCTGTCGATCGACACGCCAGAGCAGATGGTTGCGTCCATCCTTTCCAAAAAAATCGCAGCCGGGGTCGGGCGGCTGGTGCTTGACCTGCCGGTCGGGCCGTCGGCCAAGCTACACGACAGCCAGGCGGCAGTGCGCCTGAGGAAGCTGTTCGAGTTCGTTGCCACCAATCTGGGTCTCGAAATCGAGGTGGTCTTCACCGACGGCACCCAGCCGATTGGCCGCGGAGTGGGGCCGGTCCTGGAGGCGCGCGATATCATGGCCGTCCTTGCCAACACGCCCGGCGCACCGGCGGATCTCCGGGAAAAGGCCATACGCCTGGCCGCCCGGGTGCTCGACGCGGATCCTGACCTGCCCGGCGGCAAGGCCGAGGCACGCGCCCGGGAGTTGCTGGAATCAGGAGCAGCCCGCCGGACTATGGACGCCATCATCGAGGCCCAGGGCCCGTCGCCGCTGAGCGGCACCTTGGGTTCGCTCGAGCATGAGGTCGTGGCTGCAGCGGCCGGTCGGGTCACCGCGGTCGACTGCCTGCGCATCGCCGGCATCGCCCGGCTGGCAGGCGCGCCAACCGACCCCGGTGCGGGAATTGAAGTCCTACGCCGCATTGGCGATGTGGTCAGACGCGGTGATCCCCTCTATCGGATCTACGGCTCCGAACATTCAGACTTCGGTTTTGCCCTCGAAGCCGCAGGCGTAGACGCCGGCTTCGCGATCGCCAATCCGTGACCCGCGCACAGGTCCATGGCTTCGCCGAGGACGCCCCGGAGGTTGGCCGTCTGGCCGAGCGTCTGGCTGTGCCGATGGGTCTGGTCAATCTGCATGCGTTTCCCGACGGGGAGAGCCTGCCAACGGTCCCGCTTACTGACGCCTCGACAGTGATCCTTTACCGATCACTCCATCATGCCAACGAGCGGCTCGTTTCGCTGCTCTTGACAGCTGACGCCTACCGCCGTTGCGGCGTGGCGCGACTTGTGCTGGTCGCGCCCTATCTTTGTTATCTCCGACAGGACGTAGTATTTCAGCCGGGCCAGTCCCTCAGCCGCGACGTGGTGGGCCAATGGTTGGGCGCGGCCTTTGATCGCATCCTCACCGTACAGGCACATCTCCATCGCACGCTTGACTTGACAGAGGTGTTCGGCGTGCCCGCCCAAAGCGTGAGCATTGCCGGCGATCTCGCCGTCCTCGCAGCCGCTGGCGGCCAACCCCTAATTGTCGGACCCGACATAGAGTCCCAGCCCCTGGCTGAAGAGGCGGCGAGGCGTCTGGGCACGGACTGGATTGTCTTCGACAAGACACGGCTCGGCGATCGGCAGGTACGTCTCTCGTTAAATGGCCCCGAAAAGATCGCCGGCCGGGCCGTCCTTTTTCTCGACGACATCTGTTCAACCGGCGGCACGCTGGAACAGTCCATCGTCATGCTGCGCCAAGCCGGCGCGGCATCCGTCGATGTGGCCGTTGCCCACGCGCTGTTTGGCGCTGACGTCGAAAGCCGCCTGCGGGCCGCAGGTGCCCGCCAGATCCTGTCCAGCGACTCTGTTCCCAACCCGACCAACAAAATGGAGCTGGCTGGCGTTCTCGCCACGGCTCTTCGCAAGGAGACCACTGCGTGACACCCTCCATCATATTTCATGGCGCAGCAGGCTGCGTTACCGGTTTCTGCGCCGAGCTTTGCCTCGAGGGCGCACGAATCCTCGTCGACTGCGGTATGTTCCAGGGATCCAAGACGCTAAAGACCCTGAACTACGCGGACTTCCCCTTCGACGCGGCCAGCATCGACGCGGTGTTGCTGACCCACGCCCATATCGACCATTCCGGTCTCCTGCCCAAGCTTATGCTCGCAGGCTTCGCCGGGCCGATTTATAGCACCGAGGCCACCCGCGACCTCTGTGCTGTGATGCTCGCAGACGCCGGTGGTATCCAGGAGAGCGAGGTCCGTCACCTCAACCGGCGCAACCAGCAACGCGGTCGTGCTGCCATCGAGCCGATCTACACCGAGCAAGATGCAAAGGAGGTCATGGGCCAGTTCGAGACCGTGAAGCTTGGCCAAACCGTCGAGGTCGCGCCCGGGGTCAGCGTCATATATTGGGAAGCAGGCCACATCCTCGGTGCCGCGTCAATCGAAGTAAATGCGGCGTGCGGGCCCGAGCCGATGCGCCTGTTCTTCTCCGGGGACTTTGGACCAGGCGGGAGCGAATTCATTGCCGACCCCCAGGGGCCGGCCGGCATCGATCATCTGATTATTGAATCGACCTATGGCGACCGCCAGCGCATCGTCGCCGACGCCGCTACCCGTCGCAATATGCTTGCCCGCGAGTTACTTGACGCCCATGCCGCTGGCGGACCGCTTTTGATCCCGGCTTTTGCCGTCGAGCGTACCCAGGAATTGCTGGCCGACCTTTTGATTGTGATGGATAGTGGGGATGTTCCCGAAGGTGACATTTTCCTGGATTCGCCCATGGCGATTGAAGCGACCGAAGTGTTCCGGCAACAGGGCTGGAATCCGGCGACGGGGCGCAATCCGTTCGAGAGGGTGCGGCCTTCCGAGCGTCTTCGCTTTCTCGACAAGCCACATGACAGCGATGGTCTGGACCGGCTGAAAGGTTGGCACATTATCGTGGCCGGCAGCGGCATGTGCAACGCCGGCCGCATCCGCAAACACCTCAAGCGCCTCTTGTGGCGCGAGGAAGTGACCGTGCTGTTGTCGGGCTTCCAGGCCGTCGGGACCCTCGGCCGGCTGCTGGCAGAGGGGAGCAAGAGGGTCACCATCCAGGGTGAGGAGATCAAGGTGCGTGCGAACATCCGCATGCTCGATACCTATTCCGGCCACGCCGACGCCCGAGCTCTGGAGGCTTGGGCCCTGGCGCGCCGGCCTATCACCGGCTCGGTGTTCATGGTCCATGGCGAACCCGATGCCGTGGAAGGACTGCGTGAACGACTAATACTGGCGGGTTTTCCGGCCGATCAACTCGTCGCCCCCCGGCTCGACGAGTCGTTCAGCCTGGGCAAAGGCCGGGCTAAGGCCCAGAAGGGCGCACAGCCGAGAATTCCGCCCGAAACAACCGCAAAGCTTGACTGGCACAATGCCCGCGCCCAGCTGCTTTTGAGGCTGAACGAGGTCCTGGAACGAGCGCCCGACGATGCAGCCCGGGAAGCCCTCATGGCCCAGCTCCGACACGACCTTGGCGATAACGAGGATAAAGAGGCCCCGGATACCTCTGCCAGACAGGAAGCCATCGTTCCGCCCCAAGTGCAGGAAATCATTTGACGGTGGCGAACCTCGTGAAGTCCGGACCGGCCAAGCTCAAACGTGGCTAAGTGACCAGCATCCGCGCTGCCTGACGTTTCAAACCTTTAAACCCTAACTCCCACAGGCCCGACAAACGG
>JBEILC010000218.1:0-4982 GCA_040379425.1 Hyphomicrobiales bacterium | reverse complement strand
GGGGGCATTGCGTCGCGGCCCGCCTTGGTGGCGGGGGGCCGCTCCCGTGTGTGCCGGGCTCAGTAGCCCTGGGGCTTCGGCCAGGGCATGGTGAACTGGTCGCCGCGCCGGACATAGCGGTAGCGGTAGAAATGGAACCACAGCGACATGACGATGTAGAACGCCACCATGGCGGTGAGCTGCGCCCCATAGCCGAGGAAGATCGCGAAGTAGGTCACCACGCAGAGCAGGAACAGCACCACCGCGGGGAGCGGGTGGAAGGGGTGCGTGTAGCCGCGCCGGATCGTTCCCAGCGGCCACTTGTTCCTGAACATGATGATGTTGATGCTCATGAACGTGTATTGCAGCACGCCCGAGAGGATCGAGAAGGTGATGGCCTGCCCGAGATTGGCGATGAAGGCGAAGGCCAGCGCGATCGGAACGAGGAACAGGATCGACCGGTAGGGCGTCCGGTACTTCGGATGCACGGCCGAGAACCAGGCGGGAAGATACCTGTCGCGGCCGAGCGAGAACCAGGCGCGTGCCGCATCGTTGATGCAGCCGTTGGCCGATGCGAAGGCCGCGAGGATCGTGGCCACGAACATCATGGTCTCGAGCAGCGGGCTTCCCGTCAGCTTGCCGGCATCGAGCAGCGGGTAGTAGGTGTAGCCCAGATACTGCCACGGCATCAGCGAGGCGCAGATGTACCAGGTGAGCGAGGCGCCGATCAGCAGCGTGATCATTCCCGCCATGGTGCCGTAGGGCAGCGAGCGCGGCGGAGAGCGCACTTCCTCCGCGGCCTGGGTCGTGCCCTCGATGCCGAGATAGTACCAGATGCCCCAGTGGAACGCCGCGATGACGCCAATCCAGCCATAGGGCAGGGCATTCTCGGGCGTCACCATCTCGTTCAGCTTCAGCACTGTGCCTTGCGACCAGGGCTGGACCGAGAAGAACAGGATGATGATGGCGGCATAGGCGATGGCGGTGATGACGAAGTTCACGTTCAGCGTCATCAGCACGCCGCGGTAGTTGAGGGCTGCAAGGCCCACAATCACCGTGGCGATGATGCCCTTGTAGTGCCAGTCAGTGAAGCCCTCGCCGGCATAGGCCTTGATGGTGTCGGCGATCAGGATGGCGTTGGACACCTCCAGCATGGTGTAGGCGAAGACCAGGTAGAGCGCCACGTTGAAGGCCATGAGCGGCCCCACGATGTGCTTGGCCTGGGCATATTGCCCGCCCGCGGCGGCGACTGTGGACGTCACCTCCGAGTCGATCATGGCGACCGAGGTGTAGAGAAGGCCGATCACCCAGCAGATGATCAGCGCGGCCAGCGTGCCGCCCTTGTCGGCGGCAAAGTTCCAGCCGGTGTATTCGCCCACCAGCACGATGCCGACGCCCAGCGCCCAGACATGGCCGGGACCCAGGATGCGCAGCAGCGAGACTCTCTGGACGGTGTTTGCGGTGGAGGCGGTTGCGTTTGCCATGCGTTGCTCCTCACACCCTGTGCTTTTCCTGGACCGCTTCGATCTCGCCCTCGCGCGAGGAGGTCAGGACCTCCTCCGAATAGGTCGTGTCGACGCGGAACCAGTCATAGAGCATCCACAGCACGAGGGCCGCGGCGAAGACCCATCCGGCATTTGCGATCATGATCCACATGACGTGCTCCTCACTTGCCCTTGCCGTTGAACTTTTCGTCGATCACGTCGCGGTACTCCTTGTCAGAGGCCCGGAAGAGAAAGATGAAATATCCCGCGATGACGATGGTGAGGATGATGAGCTGCAGCCAGTCGATGGTGTAGTCGAACTTGTTCTGGATGATGTCATGCGCGGCGGCTGCGTCGGCGAAGCCGAGCTTGACCCACTGCTCGACCTGGGCCGGGGTCTGGCCGAGGGCTTCCCATGTCGGGTTCTCGATCTTCTCGATGGCGCGCGAGACGCCCGCCCAGCCGGCCTGCAGCGGCAGCCAGAGGGCGAGGAAGATGGCGGCGACAACGAAGACGATGTCCACCCACTGCATGAACTTGCTCTGTTCCGGCGGCGTGTACCTGGCCATTCTCAGCGCTCCTTCTTCATGGTTTCGAGGTGTTGGATGTCGAGGCCGTAGATGAATTCCTTGTCCTCGGCATAGTGGCGCAGCATGGCCGCGACGGAGGCGGTGTTGAAGATGAGCACGGCCGCCGCGGCGATCACCACAACGATCCGCACACCCTGGTCGGGGATGTAGGGCCAGGACATGAACAGCACGAAGAGAATTGCAACCCACAGAGCGGCAACAAACAGCCAGGCACCGAGGCGGTCGCCGCGGTACATGGCCTCAATACGGTGATTGAGGTCGGACATGCGTTTTCTCCCATTGACCAGCCATTATCCCCGCAGCGGGCTGGGTCAATCACGTGAGTCGTTTGCTGCGAAGCAAATTTATTTTCTGAGAGGAAACTCCCGCCAACCCGCGATGTCAAGCCGTCTGCGGGGGCTCAGGTCACGGCGGGCTTGAAGGGCGTCATGCGCCGGCCGATCTCCTCCGCACCCAGACCGGTGCCGAGGGTGACGACCGTGAAGGCCGGCTGGCGCAGCATGCGGCTGAACAGGCCGAGTGCCCGCTGATACCAATAGATCCCGGCGGTGGACCGGGCGGGTTCCGCGATGTCGAGTTGCAGGCTGTAGCTCCGCCCGTTGAAGATCACCTTCCAGGAGATCGCCTCCCACGGGATGGCATTGCGGGCCAGGCGCCGATCCATGAGCCCCTCCGGCCTCATCTCGATGGCCGCCCCCTTGAGGCGCGCCACCCGCCAGCACAGCCCGCTCATCACCAGCCCGGCGAGGACGAGCACGAGTCCCATCACCATCAGCAGGATGGGGCCGCCATTTTCGGCGGGCCTCAGCAGGTTGACGCCAGCGAGGGTGAAGAGCAGGCCCACCACGATCTCCGCCTCCCAGAACATCAGGAGCAGGCGGGCGATGAGCGGGCGGTTCTCGATGATAACGGCATCCGGCATGGCTGGCAGAAGGCCCTTTGCGGGCCTTTGAAGTCAAGTGTTGCCAGCAGGGCCATCGGGGGGATAGTGAGCAGGCGAAACGATTCGGGAACACGAATGGCCAAGCCTGCCAAATCTGCCAGCCTCTTCGACGATCTCCCCGCCGCCCCGAAGCCTCAAGCCTCCAAGGGCCCGGCCAAGTCGCGCGGTGAGGAGAGCTACACCGCCGCCGACATCGAGGTGCTGGAAGGCCTTGAACCCGTCCGCCGCCGCCCCGGCATGTACATCGGCGGCACGGACGAGAAGGCGCTGCATCATCTGTTCGCCGAGGTGCTCGACAACGCCATGGACGAGGCGGTGGCGGGCCACGCCACCTGGATCGACGTCAGCTACACGGCGGATGGTTACTTGAGCGTCACGGACAATGGCCGCGGCATGCCGGTCGACCCGCACCCCAAGTTCAAGGACAAGTCCGCTCTCGAAGTCATCATGACGATGCTGCACGCGGGCGGCAAGTTCGACTCCGGCGCCTATGAAACCTCGGGCGGTCTCCATGGCGTGGGCGTCTCGGTGGTGAACGCGCTCTCGGACCATGTGATCGTCGAGGTGGCGCGCGGCCAGCAGCTCTACCGGCAGGAATTCCGGCGCGGCAAGCCGACGGGCCCGCTGCAGGATCTGGGCAAGGTCTCCGGCCGCCGCGGCACCAAGGTCTCCTTCCACCCGGATGAGCAGATCTTCGGCAAGGGCAACACGGCGTTTGCCGCCGCGCGGCTCTATACGATGTCGCGCTCCAAATCCTATTTCTTCGGCGGCGTGGAAATCCGCTGGTCCTGCGACGCCGCCCTCATCAAGGACAAGGACACGCCGGAGAAGGCGGTGCTTCACTTCCCCGGTGGCCTCAAGGACTTCCTCGCCGAGCGGATCGAGGGCCGCACCCGCGTGGCGGATGAGATCTTCTCGGGCCGCGTGGAGAAGGAAGGAAGCCACGGCACGGTCGAATGGGCGGTGGCCTGGTTCGGCGGCGAGGATGGCTTCTCCTCGTCCTATTGCAACACAATCCCTACGCCCGATGGCGGCACGCATGAGCAGGGCCTTCGCACGGCCTTGACCCGCTCCATCCGCAACTATGCCGAGATGACCCAGAACAAGCGCGCTGCGGTGATCACCGCGGAGGATGTGATGACGTCGTCCGGCGCACTCCTCTCCGTCTTCATCCGCGAGCCGGAGTTCCAGGGCCAGACCAAGGACAAGCTCGCGACGGTGGAGGCCCAGCGCATCGTCGAGACGGCGGTGAGGGATCATTTCGACCACTGGCTCACCGGCCACCCCGCCCAGGCGGACCGCCTGCTCAACTTCATCATCGACCGCGCGGAGGAGCGCATCCGCAGGCGGCAGGAGAAGGACGTCTCCCGCAAGACGGCGGTGCGGAAGCTCCGCCTTCCCGGCAAGCTGGCGGACTGCTCCGCCACCCAGAAGGAGGGCTCCGAGCTCTTCATCGTCGAGGGTGACTCGGCCGGCGGCTCCGCCAAGCAGGCGCGAAACCGGGAGACTCAGGCCGTGCTCCCCTTGCGCGGCAAGATCCTCAACGTGGCCTCCGCCACCAAGGACAAGCTGGCCGGAAACCAGCAATTGGCCGACCTCGTGCAGGCGCTGGGCTGCGGCACTGGCACCTCCTACCGCGAGGAGGACCTGCGCTATGACAAGATCATCATCATGACCGACGCCGACGTCGACGGCGCCCACATCGCCTCGCTGCTGATGACCTTCTTCTACCGCCAGATGCCGAAGCTCATCGACGAGGGCCACCTCTACCTCGCCGTGCCGCCGCTCTATCGGTTGACGCACGGCGCCAGCACCGTCTACGCCCGCGACGACGCCCATAAGGACGAGCTGATGCGCACCGTCTTCAAGGGCAAGGCCAACATCGACATCGGCCGCTTCAAGGGCCTCGGCGAGATGATGCCGGCGCAGTTGAAGGAAACGACGATGGACCCGCGCAAGCGCACGCTGCTCAAGGTCCGCATCGAG
>JBEILC010000217.1:0-4990 GCA_040379425.1 Hyphomicrobiales bacterium | reverse complement strand
GGAGCAGAACCGGGCAGGGGCCATCGAAGTGCTGATGCCGACGATCCAGCCCGCTGACCTGTGGCGCAAGTCCGGCCGCTATGACGCCTATGGCAAGGAGATGCTGCGCATCAAGGACCGGCATGACCGCGACATGCTGTTCGGCCCCACCAATGAGGAGATGATCACCGACATCTTCCGCCAGGGGGTGCAGTCCTACAAGGACCTGCCGCGCAACCTCTATCACATCCAGTGGAAGTTTCGCGACGAGGTGCGCCCGCGCTTCGGTGTGATGCGCGGCCGCGAGTTCCTGATGAAGGACGCCTATTCCTTCGACGTGTCGCGTGAGGCGGGCCAGCACTCCTACAACAAGATGTTCGTCTCTTACCTCAAGACCTTCGCCCGCATGGGCCTCAAGGCGGTGCCGATGCGCGCCGAGACGGGTCCGATTGGCGGCAAGGACAGCCACGAGTTCCTGATTCTCGCCGCCACCGGCGAGTCCGAGGTCTTCCTGGACAAGGCCTTCAACGACATGGACTGGCAGGCCTTCGAGATCGACTATGACGATGTCGAGGCCGTGGCGACGGTGGTTGACGAGTTCACCTCCAGATATGCCGCCACTTCGGAAATGCATGACCAGGCCGATTTCGAGGCGCGGGTACCCGCCGAGCGCCGGGTCACGGGCCGCGGCATCGAGGTTGGGCACATCTTCTTCTTCGGCACCAAGTATTCGGAGCCGTTGGGCTGTGTCGTGCAGGGGCCGGACGGCAAGATGGTCACCGTGCAGTCGGGCTCCTACGGCATCGGTGTCTCGCGCCTCGTGGGCGGCATCATCGAGGCGAGCCATGACGAGGCAGGCATCATCTGGCCAGAGCCCGTCGCCCCCTTCAAGGTCGGCCTCATCAATCTCAAGGCCGGCGATGCGGAGACGGATGCTGCCTGCAACAAGATCTATGCGGCGCTTGAGGCCAAGGGCGTGGACGTTCTCTATGACGACCGTGACGAGCGCGCAGGGGCGAAGTTCGGGACCATGGATCTCATCGGGCTTCCCTGGCAGGTCATCATCGGTCCGCGCGGCCTGAAGGACGGCATCGCCGAAGTGAAGTACCGCAAGACCGGTGCCCGCGAGAACGTGGCCATCGGCCAACTCGTCTCACGCTTCGCGTCCTGATGGACAAGAGCCTGCCCGATACGCGGCCGTTTTCCCGCTTCGAGTGGATGCTGGCGGGCCGCTATCTGCGCGCCAGGCGGCGGGAAGGCTTCATTTCGGTCATCTCGCTGTTCTCCTTCCTCGGCATCCTGCTGGGTGTGGCGACGCTCATCGTCGTCATGGCGGTGCTGAACGGCTTCCGCGCTGAATTGCTGGACAAGATCCTCGGGTTTCAAGGCCATGTCGCGGTGTACCGTTCGGATGTCTCTCCGATCCCGAACTACCAGGACCTGCAGCAGAAACTCTCAGCCATTCCAGGCGTCACGCGCGCGGTGGCGCTCGTCGAGGGCCAGGCGATGGCCTCAAGCCTCCGGAACAACACAGGCGCACTGGTGCGCGGCATATCGGAAGCCGACATCCTGAAGGTGCCAAGCCTCAACAACGAGAACCTTCGGACTGCTCTGAAGCAGGAGGGTATTCCGGACGAAACCCCCTCCTTCAAGGGGTTCGACGCGTCTGGCGGTGTTGCCATCGGTGAGCGCATGGCCTGGCGCCATCAACTGGGGCTGGGGTCGGTCATCACCATCATCTCGCCCGAGGGGCCCGAGACTGTGCTGGGCACCGCGCCGCGCATCCGCGACTATCCGGTGGTGGCGATCTTCAAGGTGGGCATGTCGGATTACGACGAGAACGTGATCTACATGCCGCTCTCCGAGGCACAGGAGAATTTCGTCACCGAAGATGGCGTGAACCAGATCGAGGTGATGGTCGATAACCCGGACGAGGTCGAAAGCTACCTCCTGCCGATCATGGACGCGGCGGGCGAGGGCATTGCCGTCACCACCTGGAAGGCCCGCAACTCGACGTTTTTCAACGCACTGGCGGTTGAACGCAACGTGATGTTCCTGGTGCTGACGATGATCATCCTCGTTGCGGCACTCAACATCATCTCAGGGCTGATCATGCTGGTGAAGGACAAGGGGCGCGACATCGCCATCCTCCGCACCATGGGCGCGACGCGCGGCGCCATCCAGCGCGTGTTCTTCCTCACGGGTGCAGCAATCGGGGTCGCCGGAACGCTGGGTGGCTTCATCGCCGGGTTGCTCATCTGCCTGAACACCGAGCGCATCCGGCAGTTCATCTCCTGGGTGTCCGGTGTCGATCCGTTCAACCCGGAGCTCTATTACCTGGCCCAGCTTCCCGCCAGGATGGACAGCTGGCAGACGGTGCTGATCGTGCTCATGTCGCTCGGCCTTTCCTTCGCCGCAACGCTCTATCCGTCATGGCGTGCGGCGAAGCTCGATCCCGTCGAGGCTTTGCGCTACGAATGACACCCGCCCTCGAACTCCGCTCCGTCGCGCGCTCCTACCCTGAGGGGAAAGGCCGGCTCGAGGTATTCAAGGACCTGGACCTTATCGTCTACCCCGGGGAGATCGTGGCGTTGGTCGGGCAGTCGGGCTCGGGCAAGTCGTCGATCCTCCATATCGCGGGCCTCCTGGAGGAGCCCACTGCGGGCGAGGTGCTGGTCGCCGGGCAGAACTGCTCGAAGCTGGATGACCAGGCGAGGACGCGCATCCGCCGGATCGGCATCGGCTTTGTCTATCAGTTCCACCACCTGCTGCCCGAGTTCTCGGCACTCGAAAATGTGATGATGCCGCAGCTCATCGCCGGGGCAACGCGTGCCCGCGCGGCAGACCGCGCGCGTGACCTCCTCTCCCGCATGGGCCTCGAGCCCCGCCTCGAGCACCGCCCCTCCGAACTCTCTGGCGGCGAGCAGCAGCGCGTGGCGATTGCCCGCGCGCTGGCCAACCGGCCATTGCTTCTTCTTGCTGACGAGCCCACCGGCAACCTTGACCCGGAAACGGCCGCGCGCGTCCACGACGAGCTTCTCCGCCTCATCAGTGAAGAGGGGCTGGGTGCACTGGTTGCCACCCATAACCTCGAACTCGCCCAGGGAATGAGCCGCATTGCACGGCTCGAACGCGGCAAGATCCTGGCGGATTGACGCCCTCAGCGCAGTCTCATGACAGCGCGTGTGCTAACGGCGGATGACCGCCGATCACCGTCAAGACCTTCATTTGAATACATTTCACTTGACGCAACAGTGCCGTGAAGCGCAACAAAACGGCTGAAAAACGCGGGGACGGGGAATGCCTCAGAATATCAGGCTGGGCTACAAGGCGCTCATGGCGGAAGCCGAGGCCCAGGTCTCGCATGTGTCCGCTGCCGATACCATGGCGATGCTGGGCAGGCCCGATGTGGTGATCGTCGACATTCGTGACCCGCGCGAGATCGAGCGCGAGGGCCGCATTCTCGGCTCCTGCCACGCACCGCGCGGCATGCTGGAGTTCTGGGTCGATCCCGAAAGCCCTTACCACAAGCCCATTTTCGCGGAGGATAAGACCTTTGTCATCCATTGCGCGTCGGGTTGGCGCTCGCTGCTTGCAACGGAGGTTCTTCAGCGCATGGGGCTGAAGCCCGTGCTCAACATGAAGGGCGGCTTCACCGCATGGAAGGACGCCGGAGGACCCATCGAGAAGGTTGAACGCAAGTGAGCAAGCTGCAACTTGTCATCGGCAACAAGAACTATTCCTCATGGTCGCTCAGGCCCTGGATCGCGATGACCATGGCCGGCATACCCTTCCGCGAGACGCTGATCCCGCTCGACACGCCGGAGACGGCGGCCCTTATCGCCCAGCATTCGGGTGCGGGCCGCGTGCCCGTGCTGCTGCATGGCCGCCACACCGTGTGGGAGTCGCTCGCCATCATGGAGTATCTGGCGGAACTCTTTCCCGAGAAGCACCTCTGGCCCAAGGCGGTATCGGCACGCGCCATCGCGCGGGCGGTTTCGAATGAAATGCATGCTGGCTTCGGGGCGCTCCGCAATGCCTTGCCAATGAATCTGCGCCGGCCGAGGAAGCCCGTTCGCATGAGCCAGCAGGTGCTAAAGGACGTGGCCCGCATCGAACACATCTGGCGTGATTGCCGCGCCCGCTTCGGCAAGGGCGGAAAGTTCCTGTTCGGCCGCTTCTCCATCGCTGACGCAATGTATGCGCCAGTCGTCACCCGCTTCGACACCTATGCCGTGAAGGTGGCGGACGACACGCGGGCCTACATGGACACGATCATGAACACCGAGGCCTTCAATGCCTGGCGCGAGGCGGCTCTGAAGGAGCCGTGGATCATCCACGCCGACGAGGTGGATTGAGGCTGGCGGGGCTTCAGGCCTCTTCCGTGACTGACCGCACGGCCGTTCAGTGCGTGGGCCGGGTCATGGTCTCGCCGTTGACCGTCCAATGGATGCCGCACTCGGTCTTGTCACTGCCCGCCCAGCGGCCCGCGCGCGGGTCGGCGGAGGAGCCGCCGGGCGCCGTGCAAGGCTCGCAGCCGATCGAGTAATAGCCGATTTCCGTCAACGGGTGGGGCGGCAGGTCATAGGTCTTCATATAGGCGTTGATGTCGAGGGCGGAGTAGCCCGCGAGCGGCTCCACTTTGAGGCGGCCATCGGCAATCGACAGGAAATCGAGCGTTGCCCGCGCCGCACCGTGATAGCGCTTGCGGCCTGAGATGGTGACATCGAAGCCGTGGAGTGCCTTCTGCAGCGGCACTGTCTTGCGGATGTGGCAGCACTGGTCGGCGTTGCGCCGATGAAGCGTTCCGTCAGGATCGCCCGAGGCCAGGTCAGCCTCCTCCGGCTTGATGATGCGCACGCCTGCCAGGCCTAGAGCGGAATGACTCTACGTGGACCCATATCCGGCGTTTTTGAAGTAGTTTGAGCATTCCTGTGGCGTGAAGGATGGAAGGATTGCGCCGATCCGCTGCCAGGTCGCCTCGACACTGCGTTCCTTGGTTTTGCGGAGG
>JBEILC010000216.1:0-4997 GCA_040379425.1 Hyphomicrobiales bacterium | reverse complement strand
GTGATCCCGCCAAGGTCGAATATGTGCCGCTCACCGCGCAGCAGCGGTTCGAGGCGGTCTCCTCCGGCGCCGTGGATGTCCTCGCGCGCAACACCACCTGGACCATGGAACGCGAAACCAAGATGAAGCTCCGCTTCCCCGCGATTACGTACCATGACGGGCAGGGCTTCATCGTGAAGAAGCTTCTGGGCGTCACCTCGGCCCTCAATCTCTCGGGTGCTGCCATCTGCTTCCAGACGGGCACGACGAGCGAGCCCAATGTCGAGGACTTCTTCCGTGAGAAGGAGATGGTGTTCCAGCCCGTGCGTTTCGAGAAGCTGGATGACCTGATCAAGGCCTTCGACGAAGGCAAGTGCGATACCATGACGACGGACGTCTCCTTCCTCTACGCCGTGCGCCTCAGGCTCTCCAACCCCGATGATGCGATCGTGCTGCAGGACGTGATCTCGAAAGAGCCCTTGGGCCCCGTCATCCGGCAGGGTGACGACCAGTGGTTCAATATCGTGCGCTGGACGCTTTTTGCGCTCGTCAACGCGGAGGAGATGGGCATCACCGCGGCAAGCGTCGACCAGTTCAAGGCCGAGTCGAAGCGTGGCGGCGTGCGCCGCCTGCTGGGGCTTGAAGGCAGCTTCGGCGCCGACATGGGCCTCGACCCCGACTGGGCCACCCGCGCCATCAAGGCGGTCGGAAATTACGGCGAAATCTTCGAGCGGAACCTCGGCGAACAAACGCCCCTGCAGATCAGCCGCGGCATCAACGCGCTGTGGAGTAACGGCGGCCTGCTCTACGCGCCGCCGGTGCGGTGAGGGCTCACGCCCCCGTCACCACCTTCGCATCCGGGTTGCCGCCCCATTCCGTCCATGAGCCGTCATAGAGGGCGTGGTCTTTCGCGCCGATGAGCGTGAGGCCCAGCGTCAGGATCGCGGCGGTGACGCCGGAGCCGCAGGAGGTGATAACCGGCTTCGCGAGATCGACGCCCGCCGCGCGGAAGGCTTCGGCGATGGCGTCCTTCGATTTCAGCGTGCCGTCCGGATTGAGCAGGCTCGCATAATGGACGTTCTTCGCACCCGGCATATGGCCCGCGCGCACGCCGGGGCGGGGTTCTGTTTCCTCGCCGCGAAAGCGCGTGCCGGAGCGGGCATCGGCCACCTGTGCCGTGCCTGAGGCGAGAGCCGTCGCCACCTCTTTCATGTCCCGCACCATGAAGGGGCGGGAGCGCGCGGTGAAGTGGCGCTCCTGCGGCTTTCGCGCGGGACCGTCCTCGGTGGGGCGGCCCTCGGCCAGCCATTTCTTCAGGCCGCCGTCGAGCACGGCCACGTCGTCATGGCCGAAGACCTTGAACATCCACCAGCAACGCGCAGCGGAGAACAGCCCGGTCGAGTCATAGGCGATCACCCGCTTGCCGTCGCCCACACCCATCTTGCGCATGCGGGAGGAAAACGTCTCCGGGCTCGGCAGCATGTGGGGCAGGGGCGAGGATGTATCCGACAGCTCATCGATGTCGAAGAACTGCGCGCCGGGGATGTGTGCGGCGAGGAATTCCTGCTTCGGGTCCCGCTTCGCCGTGGGGAGATGCCAGGACGCATCGAGGATGGCGATGTCGGGAGAGTCCAGATGGGCTTCGAGCCACGCGGTCGAGACGATGTCATTGCTCATTGGAACGCCACCCTGATGCGCCGGTTGATCTTGCCCTTGTTCTCGATCTTCGCCACAGCGACGGGGCCGATGGCGGCGGTTGAGGACAGATGGGTTCCGCCGCAGGGCTGGAGGTCCACCTTGCCGTCTTCCCCGATCATCACGAGGCGCACGCGGCCCGTTCCCATGGGCGGCTTCACCGACATGGTGCGGATCAGGTGCTGGTTCTGCGCCATCTCCTCGTCCGTGATCCAGCGGAAGGAGACGGGATGATCTTCCGTGATCAGCCTGTTGAGCGTTGCGGTGAGTTCGGCCTTGTCCGGGATCTGGCCTTCCGGAATGTCGAAGTCGATGCGCCCGCCATCCTCGCCGATGGCTCCGCCCGTCACGGGGAAGGGGACGGAGGCACAGAGCAGATGCATCAGCGTGTGCGCCCGCATGTTGCGGTAGCGGTTGGCCCAGTCGAGTTCCACCATGACGATGGCGCCAACGCCCGGCAGACTCTGCCCGGCATCGGGAACATGAACGACGTTCTTCGCCTCGTCATAGACGGTGGTCGCGATGGCTGTTTCGCCACCCTCCCACAGGATGCGGCCCTTGTCGCCCGGCTGGCCGCCTGCAGTGGCGTAGAACACCGTCCGGTCCAGCAGGATGCCGCCCTTGTCATTGATGGCGGTGACAGTCGCCCGGCAATCCTTCAGATAGGCTTCCTCGCGGAAAAGAAGCTCCGTCAAGCCGGAACCTCTTCGCTGACGTTCGGGACCTGCGGGACCTTCTCCAGCCAGGCGGGCACGGGCAGGCCCTTCTCCCGCAGGAAGGCGGGGTTGAAGAGCTTGGAGGCATAGCGCGTGCCGTAGTCGCACAGTATGGTCACGATGGTGTGGCCGGGCCCCAGCTGCTTCGCCATGCGGATGGCGCCCGCGACGTTCACACCGGACGAGCCACCCATGCAGAGCCCCTCATGCTCAAGGAGGTCGAAGGCAATCGGGATCGCCTCGGAATCGGGGATCTGGAAGGCGTCATCGACAAGGGCGCCCTCGAGATTGGCGGTGATGCGCCCCTGGCCGATTCCCTCTGTGATTGAGGAGCCTTCGGACTTCAGCTCACCGTGCTTGTAATAGCTGTAGAGGGCCGCACCCATCGGGTCCGCGAGCGCGATCTTGATGGTCCTGTTCCGGGACTTGAGGCCCATGGAAACGCCTGCAAGGGTACCGCCCGAGCCCACGGCGGCCACGAAGGCGTCGACCTTGCCGTCAGTCTGCGCCCAGATTTCCGGGGCGGTCGTCTCGATATGGGCCTGGCGGTTCGCGACATTGTCGAACTGGTTGGCCCAGACGGCGCCCATGGCCTTGGCGAGCCGGCCCGAATACTTCACGTAATTGTTGGGGTTTTTGTAAGGCACGGCCGGAACCTCGACGAGCTCGGCGCCCAGCTGGCGGAGCGCGTCCTTCTTCTCCTGGCTCTGGGTGTTGGGAATGACGATGACCGTGCGAAAGCCCAGCGCATTGGCAACGACCGTCAGGCCGATCCCCGTATTGCCCGCCGTGCCCTCAACGATGGTGCCGCCGGGCGCGAGCTGGCCCTTCGCCATGGCGTCCTTGATGATGAACAGGGCAGCCCGGTCCTTGACCGACTGGCCGGGGTTCATGAACTCCGCCTTGCCAAGAATGGTGCAGCCGGTGAGCTCGGAAGCCTTGCGGAGCCTGATGAGCGGTGTGTTGCCGATCGCGGCGATGACGTCTTGCCTGATATCCATGGCGGCTAGACATGCCCCAGCGCAGATATTCCGTCAAATGCCTGGACTTCGGGAGGGATGGCTCCCCGACCTGGACTCGAACCAGGGACCATTCGATTAACAGTCGAATGCTCTACCAACTGAGCTATCGGGGAATGGTCGGGGCTATAGCAGAGGGTCTTGGCAGGGAAAAGCACTTTCTGCCGGCTTGCCGCATTTCCATCAGAATCCAAGGGGATGAGGGTGAAGTTAGGGCAAGGCGTCACCATATGGGAGCCTGAAAGAGGTTCCGATACGAAAGAATATGCCGAAAATCAACATTCTGGGTTACCGGTTCGGGGTACCACGCCACCCGCTTCCGCGCATTGTACTGGGCGGCGGCATGGTGTTGGGCGGACTGATCGGGTTCCTTCCTGTGCTGGGCTTCTGGATGGTGCCCGTTGGGCTTGCAATTCTCGCCGTGGACTTTCCGCCCGTGCGCCGCTTCCAGAGGCGGATGACGGTGCGATTCGGCAACTGGCTCCACCGCCGCTGGCCCAACGCCGCCCGGCGGATGGGCTATGGCAGCCCAAGGCCGGACCGCAGGGGCTAGGCCTTCCCGAACAGCAGCTCGGCAGCCGCTCAAGATCGCCTATTGAAGATTGAGAGGCATGGGTGCGCTCCACTCAGCGCCGGGCGGAAGCGTTGAAGTGACGTTCCTCCTGCACGAGCCTCACCCAACAGCAACCGGCGCGGTCATGACAAAGAGATACCTGATCCTCATTCATCGCGGCCCTGAATATCAGGAGGATTTCCTGGAGATCGCGGAACGGGTGCGCGCAATTGATGGCGGCATTTCTGTCTATCCGGTTTGCTACACCATGCAGGCGAACATGCCGGAGAGCGTCTGGCAGCACCCCACTCTCACAGTCGCTCTTACGCGCAAGTTCAAGGTGCCGATCAGGCGGGGGCCGGTCTTCAGGAACCATGCCATCGAGAAACTCGAACAGCAGGCTCTGTTCCGAAAGAACGGCATTCCAACACCTCCCGCCCTGCCATTCAGCTTCGGAATGAAGCTCGACCCCATTCTGTTGGGCGATTTTGTTCTTCTCAAACCGATGGATTTAAAGATCACATCAACGGGTGACGGCATTCAACTGTTCAGGAGAACGCGGGCGGAGAAGCTGACCATCAATGGTTTTCCCAGTGACCATCACATTCGCAAGGACTCGAAGGGGTATCTCGTTCAAAGTTTCGTTGACACCGGAGAGCGGATTTCGGCTTTCCGTGTCACCACGCTCTTCTCGGTGCCTATTCTCTCGCTATCTAAGAAATCGAATGTGGACCGCCCGCCGCTTGGGTCAGGGGATCAAATTCTGGAGGGTACGCCCATCGCCAGCGATGCCATCAAGGACAAGATGCGCTTCATGCACGCTGACGATGACATGGTCGAACTGGCCATGAAGGTTTACGGCCTGCTTCCGGATGTACCACTCCTCGGGGTGGACGCGCTGCGGGAGGCTTCGACGGGCCGGCTTTTCGGTCTCGAATGCAACGCCGGAGGCAACACCCGGCACTTCTCCTCGAAAAGCGGAGAAACGCTCAGGGGATGGTTCGGTGGGCATCCAAGAGTGCCATTGGAAAAAGC
>JBEILC010000215.1:0-5011 GCA_040379425.1 Hyphomicrobiales bacterium | reverse complement strand
GTGAATTGCGTACTCATCCGCCGACACGGGGTACATCCGGTGTACCAGCGGAGCCAGAACGGCAACCACCGCCAGGACAAGGCCTGCGCAGATCCACGGGTGCTGTCCCATCCACTTTATCAACGCCAGTATGCGTTCAGTCGGGGTCACTGCCGCGCCCGCAAGCGCGAGAGCCGCCACAAACGCCAGGCAATAGAACAGGTCCTGGTGAAGCAAAAGCGTGAACAGCCCAGTAAAATATTTCGTAGACGGCCCGGCAAGCAAATAGGCGAGCAGGACAATAATCATACAGCTGAACGAGACGACCCATAGCCGCAGGTTACGCAGTGAAGCCGCGGCAACAGGATCACTGCCGCTGCTCGTTGGATCCATCATCATGCCAGCGCCTTCCGGTAGAGGTTGAGGTAGGTCGCCGCGCAGGCTGGCCATGACCAGTTCCCGCGCGCAAAGGCAGCGGCGGGTTCACGGTATCTGCCGAGGGCCGCGACATCGCCGGTCAGCGATCTGATCCGCCGCTCCCATGCCGCCAGGGCCTCGTCGCCTCCCTCAATGCGCTCGATCATCAAGATCTGTTCCACGCCAGGCAAGGCATGCTGGATCTCGGATCCGCATAAGACCGGCGTGCCGCAGGCGAGGGCCTCCTGAACCACGAGCGGAAAACCTTCTCCGGCACTTGGAAGTACGAGGAGGTCGGCGGCCCGGTAGAGGTCTGCCAGGCTTTCGCCGCCGCGGTCATGGAACACCGTCACGTGCGGATAGCCCCAAGCCTGGGGATCAAGCGGGCCACGTCCTGCGAACACCCAATGTACCTCAGGCATGCGTGAGCAGAGCGCGCGCAGCAGGTGAAGCCCCTTCTTGGCGACGAACCGGCCCACGAACAACACCATTGGCCGGCCTTCCGGCAGGCCAATGAGTCCGCGCAGTGCTATTCTCCGGTCTGCATCGACCGGGCTGAAGACATTTGCATCAACGCCATTGGCGATGAGGTGGACCCGATCGCGGGAGGACAAACGGAATTGCCGCATGACATGATTGCTGACGAACACCGCGGCGGCGGTCCTGCGCAGGATGAAGACCCCGGCTGTGGCGTTCACGACTTTCAGGAGGCGCGACAGTACACGGCTCCGCAAGGGCACGTTTCCAACGTGCTGCGTAACGACCACAGGCCGGCCAGCAAGCTTCGCCATTGCCCAGGCCAGAAGGCTTCCCATGTAGAGGTAATCATGGACATGCACGACGTCGCATCTCCTGATGGACCGCCACAGTTCCCGCCAGGCGCTGGCTGCCCAAAGCGGGTAGGGCAGGCCCGTCCTTGTCTCGAGCCCATTCCAGGCGGGCACCGCCACGATTCTCAAAGCTTCTGTGCCCGCCGGAGGCTTGTCGCCGTCACTGGCGAACCATTCGATCGTGACGGAAGCGCTCTCCATCAATCTCGCCGCAATCTCCGCTGCGGCGCGTTCGAGCCCTCCGCCATGGGACGGGAAGTAGTGAGTCACCAGAACGATCCGCAGGGGCGCGGCGCAATGAGACGGAACAGTCACTGCGGGTCCAGGCGGAAGACTGCTTCAAGGCGGTTGGGAAACAGGCCGGCCATTACGCCACTGCGGTATGCACTGCCGCTCTGTACCGACAGGTGCCGGCCCACGGAGGCAGCGAGTGAATGCCATGCCTCAAGCGGCAGATATTCCGCGCGCACCTGGCCGCCAAAGGGGATGTTTCCCACGGCATCGAGCAGCTTCAGCCGCCAGTGGTCCAGTTGCGAACTGGCAATGTGATCCTTGATGTAGATAGGACCCTTCACCACGCGGCAAAGCTCGGTCATCAGGCCCGCGCGATCGGTGGCTGGAACGTGGTGCAGCACATTGTTGATGGTTGCAGCATCGAAGCTCCCGCTGGCGAAGGGCAGGCTACGGCCGTCATAAACCATTGTCTTCACCGTGAGTGAGCGGACGAAGCGGTCTGTGACGTCGACTGACGTCACATGGTCCACGGGGAGTAGGGTTTTGATTGCCTCGGCCATCACGCCTGTTCCTCCGCCAAGATCGAGAAGCGTGGGATGGTGAGCTCTCCAAAGCGTTGCAAGGTCCTGAAGCATGACCGTCTGATAGACCGGAGCCCGCCAGCGATAGAGCTTCGCATGGGCCGCAAGCACGCGGGTCACGGCCGTGAGCGTAATGTAGGCTCGATTCGATCCTTGCGCGGTTCGTTCCAACGCGGCGACGTCCGCACTCATCGGAGCAGTCTGTCCCGCTTGAGTGCCCAGCGGACAGACAGCACATTATAGCCCGCGATAGCGGCTGTTGACGCTGGTGCTGACGCGGCCATGGGTATTCCGAAAACGTCCCGGAAAAGCCACAGGACAGCGATCAGGAGCGGAAAATTCATCGCCATTGCTCCCGTGTAGCGGAGGAAGCTCTCCCATCCCGGCGCGTGACGGTATGTGAATCTTACATGCAAGGCGTAGCCCACTGCCACGCAGGCACAGAAGGAGAGCGATACGGAGACAGGCAGGCTCAAGCCCGCTGCCTCTGAAAGTATCAGCACTGCGATGTTGAGCGCCGCGCAGAATGCGGAGATGACGACGTGGGAGCCAATTCGCATCATAGTGATGAGCGCTCCTCCAGCACGGCCTGTACGAGATACATACAGGCATTGTCCCGTGTGATCTGCCGCGGTGTGAGCCTGTCTTCGATGGCAGCGCGGACATTCATCACCGCCGCGACGCCGTACTCCACGATGCCGCCGAGCACTGGAATGCGACGCAGCACATAGCAGTATCCGAACAAGCGGAAGACGCTTGTCCAGGCGAGCGGCCCGACGATTGCCTCGCAATCGACGACACGAAAGCCGCGGGCCTCGATCTCGTGGATCAGGCCGGTTCTGGTCCAGCGCCGATGATCTTCGGGGTGGGGATGATACAACCAGACGCCATGCGTGGAGAGAAGCAGCTTGCCCCCGCCCCGCAATAATCTTCTGGCCTCGGACAGGTAGGTGTCGAGATCGCGGACATGCTCAAGCACCTGGAAGCTCACGACGAGGTCTGCGCTCGCATCTGGCGCTTTGACGATACCTTTGTCCGAAATCGAGACCTCCGTCCCCGTGCCCAGATCCGCGGCGAGGTAGTGGAAACCACTCGCCTCGAAGAGTGGGCGGTAGGGCTGGCTGCCGCAACCGAAATCAAGAGCGGTCAGGCCTTGTCCCGGACATGCGGCCGCAAAGCGGGCGACTGCTCCGGACAATTTGCTCATCGGCAGCCAATCCGGATCGGTGATCCGCGGGTTGAGGCGCCTGTTCGCATCACTCGTGCTGGACGTCATCGCGCTTCGCCGCCTGAGAGAAAATCGGCCCTGTTGCCGCCGATCACGGCGAGCAGGAATCCGCCCAGCAGTGTCTGGAGTCCGATCGTACCTGTGAGGCCGGCCAGCGTCACGGGCAGAATGCTCGGTAGAGCCGAAAAGTCACTCAGCCCCCAGATCACGCCGACCAGCGTGAGCGCGGCGGCAGACAGCACGATCAAGAAAAGTCCGGCGAGAAGGCAGCCCTCCAGCGACAGCGCGCCAGTGAAACGTAGCAACCAGGGTTTCTGCAGGCGATAGCCCTGGCGCAGTCCATAGAGATGAGACGCGAACGCCATGATCGCAGTCATATGCCCGCTCACCACCGCCAGCGCTCCGATCACGATCCAGCTTTCACCAAAAGCAATCGGGCCCATCAAGCCAAGTGCATGGGCGCACGCAGTCAGCAGGATAGCGGTGCCCATGGCGAGCAGGCCAATGGCAGGCAAGCCGAACACCCATGTCGGAGAGAGCATGAAGAGGAAGCGCAAATGCCGCCATCCGTCCCGCCATGGTCGCAGATGCGGCGCGCGCTGGCGCAAATCCGGTGAGAGTGTGGCCGGCACTTCCGTTGTTTTCAGTTTCAGCAGCGCTGCCTTGACGACCATCTCGCTGGCGAATTCCATGCCCGTGCCGGTCAGCTTGAGCTTCCGGAAAGCATCGCTTCGCAAGGCGCGCAGGCCACAGTGGGCGTCGGTGAGCCCGGTGCGGAAAAGGAGATTGAGAATGCCGGTCAGCAGCGGGTTACCGATGTGGCGGTTTTTCCACGGCATGGCGCCCGGCAAGATACGCCCCGCGAAACGCGAACCCATACAGATGTCATAGCCTTCATGGAGCTTAGCAACCATCGCCACGCCTTCGAGGAAGTCGTAGCTGCCGTCGCAGTCGCCGAGCAGGATGTTGCGCCCGGACGCCGCCTCGCAGCCCCCGATCAACGCAGCGCCATAGCCGCGCAAAGAAACGGATACCACGCGGGCGCCCAGACTTGCCGCGAGCATCTGGCTGCCGTCTTCGGAGCCATTGTCGGCGACAACAATTTCTCCTTTCAGCGCATAATCGTCTTGCAGCTTCGTCAGCGCGGCGCGCGCGTTCTTGATGCAATGCGGCAGGGATTCGCGTTCATTGAGACAGGGCAAGACCACTGTCACGTCAACGTGGTCAGGCGCCAGGCCGCGCGGGACCGGCATGAGGACGTCCGGAGCCATGGGATCGGTCTCTGACAACATGTCCTGGATGTGCGCTCTGAGTCGCGAAATTGGCGATTGATTCTTATTATGAGTGTATACGGTGGGAAGACAAGTTCATCCAGAATATTCAGCATAACCAATTGAAATCGTTTGCTGCAATCCGTGCTGCGGACAAAACCATGAAGCCATTGCGGATGCAGGGCTGCCCAGATATCGAGCCTCAGTGACCTGCCCCTGAAGATTTCCTCCAGATAGATTTAGAGTCCGGCTCATGTGCTCTGCCCCCTAGAAACTGGACCGTTCTGAACTGGAGTTTTCCGCTGTAATCTCCCTGGCTGGGAGGAGTGGAAACGATGAAGGCATCAAAGTTCACGGACGCCCAGAAGGCGTTCATTTTGAAGCAGGGAGCGGACGGTCATCCCGTCGCTGAGATCTGCCGCAAGGCCGGGATTTCGGAGGCGACCTACTTCAACTGGAAGAAGAAGTACG
>JBEILC010000214.1:0-5046 GCA_040379425.1 Hyphomicrobiales bacterium | reverse complement strand
TTCGTGGATTATCTGGCGAGGAAGGGAATCTCCCTTTAGCTCCGGAGCGCGCGCCCCCCACCCCTCCCCACGAGGGGTAGGGGTGGGGGACCCGCGAGTCCCGCTCGCTCCCGCCCTCACAAATCGCGCGTCACCCCGCGAGGATGCAGTCCGCCGCCTTCTCCGCCGTCATCATCACCGCCGCATTGATGTTGACGGTGATGAGGGAGGGGAAGACCGAGGCATCCACGATGGACAGCCCTTCAATGCCCATCACCTTGAGCTCCGGCGTCACCACCTTGCCGATCGCCGCGGTCGAGCAGGGGTGATAGACGGTCTCGCACACCTCGCGGATATAGTCCGCCCACTGATCATCTGTCTGGACGGCGGGACCGGGGTGGATCTCGGCGCGGCAGAGCTTCTTCATGGCGGCGGTTTCGCCCAGCTTGCGGGTGAGGCGCAGCGCGCGGATGAGGAGGGCGAGGTCCGAGGGGCCGGAGAAATAGTTGAGGTTGATGATGGGCTTGTCCGACATCGACGGCCCGGAGAGCCGGATCTCCCCCTCGCTCTTCGCACGTGTCACATTGGGCGAGGCCTTAACGGCGGGGCGGTCCGTGCCAAGGCGCGGGTTGCCGGCATATTTCTCCCGCACACGGAGGCCGAAGTGGAACAGGATGTCGGGGGCGGGCGCGTCCGGTTCGAGCTTCAGCATCATCGTCGCCTCGAAGGGGCAGATCTCCCAGCCCGAGACAGGCTCATGCGTCTCCCACACGACGGGTGCGGCCACATGGTCCCTCAGGTGGCGGCCGAGATGGGCAAGATCGGCGATGACGGGAATCCCGTGTTGCTTCAGATGTTCGGCTGGCCCAAGGCCTGAGACCATCATCAGTTGCGGCGTCTGTACCGCCCCGCAGGCCAGCACCACGGCTTTCCGTGCACGGATGATCCCGCGCGAGGTCCCGGCCCCCATGGCGCGGCCATCCGCGATGATGAGGCGGTCAGCCATGCACTCCGTCCACACCTCGAGGTGTTTCGGCAACTGGCCGAGCGGATGGAGATAGGTAACCGATGATGATTGCCGGAGCCGGCCCTTCGCATTGAGCGGAAACAGCCCCACGCCCTCACGCACCTCGCGCCCGAAATCGACCTCTTCCAGGCCCATCTCGATCCCGGCCTCGATGAAGGCGCGGCTTGCCGGGTGGCATGGTGCGGTCTCGATGGTGATGGTCCCGGTGACGCGCTGCCAGTAGGGCGCCATGGCGGCAGCGTTCCAGCCCGAGGCACCCAGGCGCTCCCAGTCGTCGAAATCGGAATCGGGCGGGCGGATGAAGGCGCAGTCATTGTGGTTGGCGCATCCGCCCAGCAGCCGGGCGCGGGCGTATTTCAGCAGCGGCGCACCGCCCGCAAGCGTGGAGGCGCGGAAGCCCCAGTCATAGTCATCGGTCTGCGCGTCAAGCTTTGTGAGATCGACGGCGGCGGGGTCGCCCTCATCTGCTTTCCCGGCTTCGAGGAGGATGATGCGCCCACGGGTTCTTTCCGAGAGGCGCTTCGCGACGACGGCCCCGGAGGAGCCGCCGCCGATCACCAGGTAATCGCAGCCGTGGCTCACGCCGCCTTCGACTTCGGCCTCACCGCATTCGTATAGGCGTCCATCATGGTGCGGCTGATGTTGCCGGGCTTGAAGCTGTAGGGGCCGATCTCTGCGACCGGCGTCACTTCCGCAGCCGAACCCACGATGAAGCACTCGTTGAAGCCCGAAAGCTCCTCCGGCATGATCCGCCGCTCGATGATCTCGAGTCCCTGTTCCTTGGCGAGTGCGATCACCGTCTGGCGGGTGATGCCGTTGAGGAAGCAGTCGGCGATCGGTGTGTGGATGGCGCCGTCACGCGTGAAGAAGATGTTGGCGCCGGTGCACTCCGCCACGCGGCCCTGCCAGTCCAGCATCATGGCGTCGGCATAGCCCTTCTTCTCCGCCTTGTGCTTGGAGATGGTGCAGATCATGTAGAGCCCCGCCGCCTTGGCGTGGACGGGGGCGCATTGCGGGTCCGGCCTGCGGTAATCCGCGATGTCGAGCTTGATGCCCTTCATCTTGGTCTCGGGATCGAACATGGAGGGCCAGGCCCAGGTGGCGATCGCCACATGGATCTTGTTGTGCTGGGCGGAGACCGCCATCATCTCGGAGCCGCGCCAGGCCACGGGGCGCACATACTGGTCGCCCCCGCCATTGAGCTCCACGACCTTGTCCTTGGCCGCGTTCAGCTCCTCGACCGAGTAGGGGATCTCGAAATCCATGATCTCGGCGGACTTCCTGAAGCGGATCGAATGCTCCGTCGACTTGAAGATCACCCCATCATAGGCGCGCTCGCCCTCGAAGACGGAGGAGCCGTAATGCAACCCATGGGTCAGCACATGGACCTTGGCCTCCTTCCACGGCACGATCTCGCCATTGAACCAGATCCAGCCGTCGCGCTGGTCAAAGGGAATGATCGCCATGGCAAGAAGCTCCTGTCCGGATTACATAAGTGGTGGACGAAGCTATCGAGGCCGGGTAAATATGTCAATATGGCTGACGTAATTTCTGCCCAAGAAACGGGCCCTGAGCCCCGCCGGCAACCGGAAGGCGAAACATTGAGCGAACAGGAGACTGTGGCGCTCATCGAGCTCATGTTCTTCGCCTACCGCGATTTCGTGTCGGATCCCGATGAAATCCTGGGCCAGTTCGGCTTTGGCCGGGCCCACCACCGGGTGCTGCATTTCGTGGGCCGGGACCCGGGCATGACGGTGCAGCAGCTCCTCGACATCCTGCAGATCACCAAGCAAAGCCTGGGCCGTGTCCTGAAGGAGCTGATCGACAAGGGCTATGTCTTCCAGAAGGAGGGCGAGAGCGACCGCCGTCAGCGGCTTCTCTACCTGACCGAGGCGGGCGAGGAACTGCGCCAGCGCCTCATGGGCCCGCAGATGAACCGCATCCGCCGCGCCGGGGCCCAGCCCGAGGGCAATGCGGCGGAGCTTTACCGGAAGGTGCTCTATCACATGGTCTCGCCCGCCAACCGTGACGCGGTGCGGGACTGGATCGGCCGGGCGAACCCGCTGAACGAGGAAGGCTGAAGCCCGTGGATGACCTTCCCCACATCCTCGTGGTCGATGATGACAGGCGCATCCGCAGCCTGCTCCAGTCTTTCCTGGCGGAGAACGGCTTCCGCATCTCGGTCGCCGCCTCTGCCCAGGACGCGCGCGAGCAGATGCGCATCATGGCCTTTGACCTCGTGGTGCTGGACATCATGATGCCGGGTGAGACCGGCCTGTCGCTTGCCCAGTCGCTCCGGCAGTCCGGCAACGCTGTTCCGGTGCTGATGCTCTCGGCCCTGGCCGAACCCTCGGACCGCATCGCGGGCCTCGAATCGGGAAGCGACGATTATCTCGCCAAGCCCTTCGAGCCGCGCGAGCTTCTGCTGCGCATACGCGGCCTCCTCAGGCGGCAGGAGCAGCCCGCCCGCGGGCGAGCGGAAGTCGCCTTCGGCCCCTATGTCTTCCATCTGCAGCGGGGCGAACTCCGGAAGGGTGCGGAGTCCGTGCGGCTCACCAGCCGCGAGCGCGAGTTCCTGAGGACGCTCGCCGCCAGTGCCGGAACACCCGTGGCGCGGGGCGATCTTGCGCCCGAAGCCTCCGAAGACGGCGCGCGCAGCGTCGACGTTCAGATCAACCGTCTGCGCCAGAAGATCGAGGATGACCCCTCGAACCCGGTCTATCTCCAGACGGTGCGGGGGGCGGGCTATGTGCTTCATGCAGATTGAGGCGGACTGACGCCATGCGCCAGCGGAACTGGCTCTACGCCCGCTTCAACGCCTTCCTCGAGCGGCGCATGCCCGAGGGGCTGTTCCAGCGGGCCCTGATCATTCTTGTCGCCCCCGTGGTGCTGCTCCAGACCATCATGACGGGCCTCATCTTCGAGCGGCATTTCGAAAACGGCACGCGCATCCTCGCCCGTTCCTTCGCGCGTGACGTCAGCATGCTGATCCAGATCTACGAGCAGTCGGACAGGTCGGCGGCCGCGCAGGAGCGCGTGCTGCAGCTTGCCAACAAGACGCTGCGGCTCCGCCTTACCATTGAGCCTGGCGAGCTTCCCCCGCCGCTTTCCACGCCATTGATCTTCTCGCGCGCCGATACCCGACTCGCGCGGGAGATCCGGGTCGAAACCGGCAAGCCCTTCTGGGTCAACAGCCGCGGCAACCCGGGCTACGTCGATGTCCGCGTCGAGGTGGACAAGGGCCTCATCTTCCGCTTCACCCCGCAGGATGAGCGTGCGCTGGCCTCCAGCACGGGCTTCCTGCTGCTGCTGATGCTGGTCTCCTCCCTCCTGCTGCTGGGCCTCGCCATCATCTTCCTCCGGAACCAGATCCGTCCAATCACCGACTTGGCCGAAGCCGCGCAGAGCTTCGGCACGGGCCGCGACGTCGGTAACTTCCGTCCGCGCGGTGCGCGCGAGGTGAAGGCGGCGGGTGTCGCCTTCCTCGGCATGCGGGACCGTATTGCCCGGCAGGTGGAGCAGCGCACCGCCATGCTGGCCGGCGTCAGCCATGACATCCGCACCATCCTCACCCGCTTCAAGCTGGAACTCGCCTTCCTGGGCGACGGACCCAAGGTCCAGCCGCTGAAGGACGACGTGGACGAGATGCAGCGGATGCTGGAGGCCTACATGGCCTTCGTGAAGGGCGATGCGGGCGAAGCGGCACAGGATGCGGACCTCGCTCAGCTCGTCCAGGCTGCGGCCCGCGGCCTTGAACGCAAGGAAGGCTCGCTCGAGATCGATGTTCCCGCCGAGCAGCGCGTGCGGGTGAAGGCCAACGCCTTCGGCAGGCTGCTCGCCAACCTGATCGGCAATGCGGTGCGCTATGCGCGAAATGTCAGCGTCAAGGCCCGCGTCGACAGCTCCATGCTGACGCTGACCGTCGATGATGATGGCCCCGGCATTCCGCCGGACAAGCGCTCGGAAGCCTTCCGCCCCTTCGTGCGCCTCGACAATGCGCGCAACCTCGATGAGACGGGCACCGGGCTGGGGCTTGCCAT
>JBEILC010000213.1:0-5050 GCA_040379425.1 Hyphomicrobiales bacterium | reverse complement strand
TCGCCCGAAAAGCAAATCGGGCGGTGGGCCTCCACAGGCCGCCGCCGCGCCAGACGGGGGTTTGACCAGTGGCACTTCGCATGATTTCCGCGGCCGTCCTTCTCGGGGCTGCCGTTCTCTCCGCCTCTGCGCCTGCAGAGGCCGGTTCGCTCGGCAAGGGCGAGGTCACGAAACTCTTTCCTGGCCAGTTCGAGGCCAAGGTGAAGGGCTATCGCGTGGCCTTCTCCGGTTCCAGAGGCGGCAGCCTGTCCGGCAGCGCCTATGGCCAGCAGGACAAGGGGCGCTGGTACATGAAAGGCTCCGCACTCTGCGTGGTGTGGAACAAGTGGACCAAGGGCAATGCCTATTGCGGCGAAATCACCCGCCAGGGCGCCTGGTATGTCGCGGTGAACGGCGAGGGCGAGGTCCTGAAGTTCCGCCGTACCGATCTGGCACAGAACTGAGGCCTGACCGGCGGCCCCCGGGCCGCCGTTAACTTAACCTTTCGTTTACGATTGCAAGCGGGCGCACTCACCTGCATCTTCTTCACCAGATGTTAAGCATATCAGGGTGGGGCGTATGTTGCGTTGGGTCGTCAAGGGGTTGGTGGTGATCCTCCTGAGCGCCGTTGCGTTTTCGGCGCCCGCCGTCGCCACGGGTGCTTCCAAGAAGCTCGGCGCCTTTGCCCGCGAATATGGCGATACGCTGCCGCCCATCGGTTTCGTCGAATTCTGCCAGCGCAATGCAGAGGCCTGCGACCAGGCCCCCGGCGGCAAGCGCCGCCTGGCGATGACGGAAGAGAAGTGGCTGCTCGTGCGCATGGTCAATGCCTTCGTCAACGGCGCGATCGCGCCTATCACCGACGAAACCCTTTACGGCACGCCCGAATACTGGACGATCCCCGCCGATGCGGGTGATTGCGAGGACCTCGTGCTGCTCAAGAAGAAGATCCTGCAGCAGAAGGGCATCCCGGCGGAGGCGCTGCGCATCACCGTGGTGCTGGACGAACAGGGCGAGGGCCATGCGGTTCTCTCTCTGGTCACCACGCGGGGTGATTTCATTCTCGACAACCGCCGCAACGACATCCGCAACTGGAACGCCACGAACTACACGATGCTGAAGCGCCAGTCCGCCCAGGACCCGCGCAAGTGGGTGTCGCTCGAACCGAGGCAGGGTTCCGGCATCCGCGGCACCGCCAGCAAGTAAGGCTCCGCCATGCTGTTGCTGACCCTTCCTTTCCGCCTCGCTTTCCTCGTGATCATGACGCTTCTCATCGCGAGCAGCCTGATGCGCCGCCTCTTTGCCGGCATCGTGATCTCGGCGCTGATCGTCGCCAGCCAGCATGAACAGATCATCACCGCCTTCGCCGCGGCCGCTAGCGAGGATAGCAGCATCACCGGCGTCCTAATGGCGCTGGCCAGCTTCACCGGGGGGTGAAGCGGACCGCCGTGCGACCCTTGGTAGCGGAGACAGCTTCGCCGCCGATTGATTAAGTTTCATCATGCACTGGGGCTGGCTAACACGATTGGGTCCGCACCGCCGATGGATCGCCCAGGCGGTCATCCTGGCTTTTGCCGTGCCCGCGCTCCTGGGGCTGTTGCCGGCGCCGGGTGCGACCGCTGCCGCTGCACTCGATCGTGATCTCGCGGCATCCCTCTGCAACAGTTTCGGCTCCGGCACGCCGTCAGGGCAGGAGCAGCATCACCCGCTCCACGAAGACTGTATCCTCTGTGCTGTTTGCACGACTGCCGCGGGTCCGGCACTTGCCGCTGGCGGCTCGGCCTTTCCGCGCCTTCCGCATGCCGCCGCCGCCGTTCCTCCTCCGCTGACGGCACTGTCCCGTCCGGATCCATCCTTACTGCTTTCCGGCAGTCCGCCGCGTGGGCCACCCTCCATCCTCCAGGTCTGAGTGTCTGAGCCGGCGCGCCCGAAGGGCCGTGCCGAAACGCATATCGATCTCGAGGAACGTCATTCCATGTCGACCATTTCCGCGGCGCAGCCCGAAGCTGCTGCCAGTTCACGCCTCTATCGCGCCGTGTGGCGCTGGCATTTCTATGCCGGGCTCTATGTCATTCCCTTCCTGCTCATGCTGGCCGTCACCGGCTTCTTCATGATGCTGTTCACGACCTATCTGCCGGAGCATGGCGACCGCCTGACGGTTGCCCCACAGGCTCAGGCGCTTCCCGCCGGGAACGTGGCAGAGGCGGCGCGGGCATCTCTCGGGGCCGAGGCCATCGTGAAGGACATCCGCACACCCTATGATGCCCAGACACCCATGATGGTGACGGTGGCAGCGGGCGAGATCAATCACGTGCTCGCGGTTGATCCCTACACTGGCACCATCCTGCGCTCCATGCCGCAGGACGGCACCTGGAACCTGTTCCTCGAGAAGATCCACGGCACGCTTCTGCTGGGCCAGACGGGCGACTGGCTGATCGAGATCGCGGCAAGCCTCGGCATCATCCTCGCCGTCACGGGCGTCTTCCTGTGGTGGCCGCGTGGCGCAGGCTTCGGCGCGGCACTGGTTCCGAAGTTCAGCGCCAGCGGGCGCAGCCTTTGGAAGTCCTGGCATGAGACGACGGGCGCGTGGATGGCCATCATCCTCGTGTTGTTTATGGTCACCGGCCTCGCCTGGGCCTCGGTGTGGGGCGAGAAGTTCACGCAGGCCTGGAGCACCTTCCCGGCGGAGAAGTGGGACAATGTGCCCCTCTCGGACAAGACGCATCTCTCGCTCAACGGTACGGGCGAGAAGCAGGTCCCCTGGGGGCTGGAGCAGACGCTGCTTCCGGCCTCGGGTTCCGCAGCCGGCGTGAGCGTCCTGCCAAGTGGCACGCCGCTTGACCTCACCGGCATGGTCCAGCTTGGCCGCGCGCTGGGCATCGAAGGACGCATGCGCGTCACTGTGCCGGACGGCGAGACGGGTGTGTGGACGATCTCGCAGAACAGCATGAGCTATGACGGCGCGAGCCCGACGCTCGACCGTACCGTCCACGTGGATCAATACACTGGCAAGGTGCTGGCCGACGTGCGCTACGCCGATTACGGCGTGGCGGCGAAGGCGATGGCGGTCGGCATTGCGCTGCATGAAGGGCAGCTCGGCTGGTGGAACTTCGCCATCAACACGGTCTTCTGCCTTGCCTGCGTGTTTCTTTGCGCGTCAGGCGTGGTCATGTGGTGGAAGCGGAGGCCTGTAGGCCGGCTTGGTTCTCCGAAGTATCCCCGGGACTACACGGTGCCGGCCGGTGTTCTGGGCCTCGGCGCCGTGCTTGCGGTAGCCTTCCCGCTTGGCGGGCTTGCCATCGCCCTCTTCGCCGTCATCGACTTTCTTCTGCCAAAGCGGCTGAAGCAGGCCGGGGTACAGTAACATTCGCATATGAAATCTGATCGGAGACCAACATGAAGCTTCTCAAGGAATTTTCCGTGGCGCTGGCACTGACTTTTGCCGCCATCCTCGCTTCGCCCTCGGCTGGCGCGCATGACACGGAGGTCAAGCTTGGCAATCTCGTCATCACAGAAGTGTGGTCGCGGCAGTCGCCGATGGCGGCGGATGTCGCGGCGGGCTTTCTCACCATCGCCAACCAGGGCGAGGAGGACGACCGGCTGATCAAGGCGGAAACCACCATCAGCGCCATGACGCAACTCCACGACATGAAGATGGAAGGTGACGTCATGAAGATGTTCGAGCTTCCCGAAGGCATCCCGATCCCGGCGGGCAGCACGGTGGAGCTGAAGCCGAAATCGCTCCATCTCATGTTCATGGGCCTGGCAAAGCCGCCCGTCGAAGGCGAACATTTCACCGCCACCCTCACCTTCGAGAAGGCGGGCAGCGTGGAGGTGACATTCGACGTGAAGGCGCAGGGCGCACATATGAACTGATGACTTGGCGGAGGCCGGTGTCCGCCGGCCTCCCCTGACCCCCGGAGGGATCCTCATGATGAAGACAATTCGACTCTGGGCCTGGGCCCTCGTTGCCGCCGTTCTTCTGCTCACCGGCGTTGCCTATCTCGCCCTAGATGTGCTGAAGGACAAGGCCTCCTCCATCGCGGATATCGGCGGCCCCTTCACGCTTGCTTCGGCACGGGGCGGCGTCGTTGATGAGGCTGCTCTCCGCGGAAAGCCCTATGCCATCTTCTTCGGCTTCACCCATTGTCCCGAAGTGTGCCCGACGACGCTCTACGAGATGAGCGCATTGCTCGAGAAACTGGGCGATGACGCCAAGGACTTCCGCGTGTTCTTCGTCACCGTGGACCCCGGGCGCGACACGGCGGAGATCATGAAGGACTACATCGCCAGTTTCGACCCGCGGATCGAGGCGCTGATACCGACACCCGAACAGCTGAGAACCATCGCCTCGGACTTCCGCGTGCATTATGCGAAGGTGCCCACAAGCGGCGGCAACTATACCATGGACCACACGGCATCCATCTTCCTGATGGACGCCAATGGCGGCTTCGCCGGGACAATTGCCTTCCAGGAGCCAGCGGAGATGCGGGAGGCGAAGCTGCGCAAGCTTCTAAAGGGCGGCTGACGGCGCATCCAAGCCAGATACGAAGGCACGGCCAACGCGCAAGCCAGCAATTTCCTGTTCCGTCAGGTCATATGGAAAATGCCGCCTAGGGACCGTGATCCTCGGGTGGGCGGACGCGGCCGAGAAGGCCGCGGATACCATCCTCCGGAACTGGCAGTTGCCACATGACGCCAACATCCGTCTGCGCCACGATCCGAGCCTCAGGCGAGAGCGCCTTTGCAATCCGCGCATCGTCCTCGGGATTGCCGCCCAGCAGGAAGATATCGCCGCCGTTGAGGAGCGGATTGTTCTGGACAACGGCGACAAAACCCCGATCCTGATAGACGAAGGTGAGCCGCAAGGGTGCAGCGCTGCTGGCAGGCGGTAGCTGATCGACGATCTTCCATACAATCATGCCCGTTCCCACGAGATAAACGGGAAGCATGATGACAGTGCTCGCCGCAACCAGCGCTGACGCCCACATCTTGCGGATCAACGGCGCCTGTGCGCCTCCGACAAAGCCTGCGGCAAGCAGCGGCAGCACGAACCAGGCAGAATGAAAGT
>JBEILC010000212.1:0-5179 GCA_040379425.1 Hyphomicrobiales bacterium | reverse complement strand
GTTACGGTTTCGAGAGAAAGCATCATTTCGCGATCTCGGTTGAGGACGGGTAAGACGACGACGGCGGATTTCAGGAGGTCGCTCAGGCACGTTCGATGTCGTAGTTTTCAATCACCGTGTTGGCGATGAGCTTCTCGCACATCGCCTTCACCTGTTCCTTGGCCTTGGCGCGGTCGGTTTCGGCCAGTTCGATCTCGAAATACTTGCCCTGGCGCACGTCGCCGACGCCGTCGAAACCTAAGTGCCCGAGCGCGCCGCCGATGGCTTTTCCTTGCGGGTCCAGCACGCCGGTCTTGAGGGTGACCTTGACCTTTGCCTTCATCAGTTGAGATCCGTCTTCACGAGCTTGGGCTTGGAGCGTTCGGGCTTCTCGGCCTCGGTGATGATGCCGAGCCGGCGGGCCACTTCCTGGTAGGCTTCGACAAGCCCGCCCATGTCGCGGCGGAAGCGGTCCTTGTCGAGCTTGTCCTGGGTCTTGATGTCCCAGAGCCTGCAGGAATCGGGGCTGATTTCGTCGGCCAGCACGATCCTCATCATGTCGTTCTCATAGAGGCGGCCAAACTCGATCTTGAAGTCGACGAGCTTGATGCCGATCCCCAAGAACAGGCCCGCCATGAAGTCATTGATGCGGATCGCCATGTGCATCATGTCGTCGATCTCCTGGGGGGAGGCCCAGTTGAACGCGGTGATGTGCTCCTCGGAAACCATCGGGTCGCCGAGCTGGTCGTTCTTGTAATAGAATTCGATGATGGAGCGGGGCAGCTGGTGGCCCTCCTCGAGGCCCAGCCGCTTGGCGAGCGAGCCAGCCGCCACGTTGCGCACCACAACTTCCAATGGCACGATCTCGACTTCGCGGACGAGCTGCTCGCGCATGTTGAGCGAGCGCATGAAATGGGTGGGGATGCCGAGCTCGTTCAGGCGGGTGAAGATGAACTCCGAGATGCGCTGGTTGAGGACGCCCTTGCCCTCGATCACGGCTTTCTTCTGGGCGTTGAAGGCGGTGGCGTCGTCCTTGAAGTGCACAATGATGGTGCCGGGCTCCGGGCCTTCGTAGAGGATCTTGGCCTTGCCTTCGTAGATTCGGGTGCGCCTGCTGTTCATTTGAAATATCCTCATCAAATCCCTAATCCACCCCCGAAGCTTTAGACCCGGAAGGCGTGCTGCGCCAGTTCTGTTCCGGTCAGGGGGCCATGTTTCCCCAAGCCTTTGCAGAGGGTCCTTAACCGAACGTGGTGCGCTGCACAATGTCTGTTTGTTCAGTTGATTTGGACAGCCGCCATGGCTAATTCAAGGCTCTGAACCTGAACGGGAGACATGAAATGACAACCTTCGACAAGCGGCAAGAAGGCTTCGAGAAGAAGTTCGCGATGGACGAGGAGTTGCAGTTCAAGGCAGCGGCCCGGCGCAACAAGCTTTTGGGCCAGTGGGCGGCGGAAAAGCTCGGCCTTGCGGGTGACGCCGCGGCAGAATATGCCAAGTCGGTGGTGATGGCCGATTTCCAGGAAGCGGGCGATGATGACGTGTTTCGCAAGATCCGGGCGGATTTCGACGCCAAGTCGGTGGACCAGTCTGACCACCAGATCCGCCGCACCATGGATGAGCTGATGGCAACCGCGGTCGAGCAGATCAAGGCAGCCGGCTGACGTGGCCGCTGAACATTTCGACCTGAGGATGCGGCTCGCCAATGGCGAGCCGTTCCTTTTTTCATGGATGTCCATGCCCTCGGCAGCGCTTGCCGCCCAGGTGGCGCGCCTGCCCTTCGATGGCGTCTGTCTTGACATGCAGCACGGCATGATCGGCTTCACCGATGCCGTGCCGATGATCGCCAACATCAATTCCGCCGGAAAGCCCGCCATTGTCCGCGCCTTGTGGAACGACCCGGCCACGCCGGGCCAGGCCTTCGACGCAGGCGCTGTGGCGGTAATCTCCCCCATGGTCAACACCAGGTCCCAGGCGGAGGCGCTGGTGCGCGCCGCCAAGTACCCGCCGATGGGTGCGAGAAGCTGGGGCGGCTACACCGCCCAGCAGGCCTCGGGGCTGACACCGTCCGAATATCTCCGCGAGGCCAACCGCATGACCATGGTGTTCTCCATGGTGGAGACGGTCGAGGCGCTTTCCAATGTCGAGGAGATCGCCGCAACCCCCGGGCTTGACGGGCTGTTCGTCGGCCCCTCGGACCTGTCGATCACGCTCACCCGCGGGGCCAAGGTCGACAAGCTCGGCAAGGACACGCTGGAGGCCATGTGCCGTGTTTCGGATGCGGCGAAGCGCAACGGCCTGATTGCCGGCGCCTTCGGCGGCAGTGCCGAGGTGATCAGCACCTACCAGTCGCTGGGCTTCACCTTCCTCGCCGCGGCGGTTGATGTCGATCTCCTCCACTGGGGTGCGGCCTCGCTGTTGAAGTCCCTCGCTGTTTGACGGAAAGGGCGTTCCGCGCCACAGTGCCTCATCATGGATCAGCGTGCCCCCCTCATACCGGGCGCTGAGGCGATCTTGGATCGCCTCATCGGCCTTGCCCTGTGCGCCGGGCCCGTTCAGGGCCAGACGGACAAGTATTTCACCAACACCGCGCGCATCGTGGCGGCCAACGGAGATTCGCGCGTGACCTTCGCGGTGTTCATGCGCCGCCGCGTGGTGGCAGCGCTTGAGCCCGCGATCCGCCTCATCCGCCACTTCGTGCCGGACGTGGAAATCAGGCGCTTCTTCGCGGAAGGCGACATCGTACCCTCCGAATCGAAGATGCTGGAGATCACCGGCTCCATGAAGAAGCTCTCGGAGATCGAGACGCTGATGCTGCAGAAGATCGGCTTTCCCTGTGTCTCCGCCAACAATGCCTATGAGATGTGCCGGGCCATTCCCTCCGCCGCCTTCATGGACATGCACGCCCGCCACGCTTCTGGCGCGGAAATGAACATCCTCGCCGCCTATGGCGCGGCGGTCGGCAGTGCGGCCGCGCGCCACGCCGATGCGAGCGTCAAGGGCTTCGTCGGCTCCTCGCAGGACATGACGGCGCCCTTCTTCGGCGCGTCCGGCGGCATGGGCACCATGCCGCATGCGCTTGTTGGCTATACCGAGGGCGACGTGCTGAAGGCCATGAAGATGTTTGCCGCCAGCATTCCGGAGGTGAAGCACTTGACCGCACTCGTCGACTACACCGGCCAGGAGGTAACCGATTCCATCCGCTGTGCGCGCTGGTTTTATGATGAGGCGAAGCTTCACGAGCAGGCCAAGAGCTTCGGCGTCAGGCTCGATACGCACGGCGGCCGCTTTGCCGAAGGGCTCGATTACGAGAAATCGGTCGAAACCGTGGGGCACTGGCTGGGGGTCCACGGCGAATACAACATCGTGGAGCAGGTGCTGGGGGGCAGGGCGTTCCAGCTCGACCCCAACAACATCCTGGTCGACAAGGTGCGCCGCATCCTGTTCGGCAAGGGCGTGTCCGCAGCCAACATCATCCATGTCCGCCGCGCCCTTGATCAGGCCGGTTATCGCCAGGCCACCATCGTCGGCTCCTCCGGTTTCGATCCGCAGAAGTGCCAGATCATGGGTGCTGCCAGAGCGCCTGTGGATATGGTCGGCACCGGAAGCTTCCTGCCCGCGACCCTCACCGAAACATATGCAACGGCTGATATCATTCGCTATGATCGCGTGAAGCGCGTGAAGGTCGGCCGCGAATTCCTGCACGAGGATGAAGGCTAGCCCGTCACCCGAAGCGAAGGCTGACGGACAGGCCGCCGCCTGGCGTTTCCCCGAATGTGACTGCGGCGTCGAGATGCCCCGCGATGCGCTGCGTGAGCTTGAGGCCGATGCCGCCTGACCCCGTGGCAGTCGAGGCAAGCCCCGTGCCGGTGTCCGCTACCGTTAGCACGCCATCCTCCACCCGGATGATGATCTGCTCGCCAGGCCGTGTGTGGCGAATGGCATTCTCGACCAGATTGCGGATGATGATGCCGATGAGCGCGGCGTTGGAGCTTGAGAATGCCCGGCTCCGGAAGGCGGTCTCGGACCTCTCCCTGGACAAGCTCATCCTGAAGGAGGCGGCACGGGGAAACCACTGAGCCCCGCGCGGCGCCGGGCGTGCATCGCGCAGGTCCGGCAGGCCCTTGATTGTCCGGCGGACGCTCAGGCGCTCCCGAACACCCGCCGGAAGATCGTGTCCACATGGCGGGTGTGGTAGCCGAGGTCGAACAGGCTTTCGAGTTCTGAGGGCGAGAGCAGGGCGGAGACATCCTTGTCGGCCTTCAGCAGGGCAAGGAAGTTGCCTTCGCCGCGCCACACCGGCATGGCATTGCGCTGAACGGCGGCATAGGACTCTTCCCGGCTCATGCCCTTCTGGGTCAGCGCCAGCAGCACCCGCTGGGAATGGATCAGTCCGCCCAGCCGGTCGAGGTTCTTCTGCATGCTCTCAGGGTAAACCAAAAGCTTGTCGATGACGCCCGCCAGTCGGCGGAGCGCGAAGTCGAGGTGGATTGTCGCGTCCGGCCCGATGCCGCGCTCGACGGAGGAGTGCGAGATGTCCCGCTCATGCCACAGCGCCACGTTCTCGAGCGCCGGGATCACGGCGGAGCGGACGAGCCGGGCGAGGCCCGTGAGGTTTTCCGTCAGCACCGGATTGCGCTTGTGCGGCATGGCGGAGGAGCCCTTCTGGCCGGGCGAGAAATACTCTTCCGCCTCCAGCACCTCGGTGCGCTGCAAATGGCGGATCTCCGTGGCCAGCCGCTCGATCGAGCTCGCCACCACGGCAAGGGCCGCGAAATACATGGCATGCCGGTCCCGCGGGATCACCTGGGTGGAGACGGGTTCGGGCTCAAGCCCCATCTTCGCCGCCACATGCTCCTCCACGCGCGGATCGATGTTGGCGAAGGTGCCGACAGCGCCCGAAATGGCGCAGGTGGCGACTTCCCTCCGCGCCATCACCAGGCGCTCGCGGGCACGCTGGAACTCCGCATGGGCCTGGGCGAGCTTGATGCCGAAGGTGGTGGGCTCGGCGTGGATGCCGTGGCTCCGCCCGATGCACACCGTGTCCTTGTGCTCGAAGGCGCGGCGCTTGAGGGCTTCGAGCAGCAGGTCCACATCCTCGATGAGGAGGTCGGCGGCGCGGGTGAGCTGCACGTTGAAGCAGGTATCGAGCACGTCGGAGGATGTCATGCCCTGGTGCACGAAGCGGGCCTCGGGGCCG
>JBEILC010000211.1:0-5250 GCA_040379425.1 Hyphomicrobiales bacterium | reverse complement strand
TGGCAAAAGGCCTGAAAGCTTCTCGAACTGTTCGATCACGAGGAATGCACAAACGACCTCAGAAACTCAGTATATGCTTCCGTCTAAAATGAACGTGCTCTAGAACTCATTGCGGCACACCAGCGGATGAACGTTCACATCACCGGCTTTGCGTCGCTGGGCCAGACGCCCTTCACTGTCGCGGTAACACACTCCAAAGGCATCGAGGCCATCTTCCCTTTCGATGCGCTGTCCTGGACGGCGAACACCAGCCAGGCCTTCACGTCGCTCACCAAAGCGGCAAAGCCGGAGGGGTTCACCGGTCCACTCAGCCTGCGCATCACCGGAACGGCCACGCCGCTCGCCGCGAAGTCCCTGGCGGCGCTGGGCTGGAATGTCGAACAGCAAATCACCCGCTGAGCGCCCGGTTTAGGGGCCAGCGTTGCTTTTTGGATGTTCCCGTCCAATCTCGATGACATGGAGAGCGCTCAACCTTTTGGCGAACCGCCCTGGCCGCGCCTTGTTACTTGCGGGGTGCTGGCGGGGGTAACCCTCGCGCTGTTCGGCGCGCTTCTGACGATCATACCGGGGTGGAGCGCGGGCTTTCCTGAGGCGATCGGCCGGGACAGCGAACGCCGGCGACAAGATTGGGCGCGGTCGTATCTCACCTCGATCCTGACCCGTGATCTTCGCGATATCGCTGAGGTGGAAAAGCTCACGGAACTCCCAAAATTTGTACGACTTCTGGCCGAACATTCCGGGCAACTCGTCAACTATTCCCAGCTCGCGAGCGGGATCAACGTCAACCACAGGACCGGTCAGCGCTATGTCGGTCTGCTCGAACAGGTGTTCCTGATCGCGACCCTGCAGCCCTGGTTCACCGATGCGCTCAAGCGCATCGTCAAGTCACCCAAACTGCACTTCCTTGATTCCGGCCTGCTGGCCGCCGCGCGCGGGCTGACTTTCGATCGTATCAAGGCGGATCGAGGGGCGTTTGGCGCGCTGCTCGAGTGCTTCGTATTCTCCGAAGTGCTGAAGCTGATGACGGCCTCAGACCTGCGTCCGCCGTCACCTTGGGCCTCGACGGAGGTTCCGGCAGGACGCAGTTCGGCATCGAAGGCACCCATGACGGGCTGTTCAGCAATGATGACCATGCCATCTCAGGGCGCCTGAGCTTCGGCATGACATTCTGAGTGTGAACGTCCGCGATGTCTGCGGGTGAGGGCGGATCGGCCCTCACCCGCTTTGTTTGCGCGTGCGTCAGCCGGGACGTTTCGCCTTGCGCCGGGATGCAGCGGGCGCGTCCGCGGGTCTCGCCTGCCGCGGAAGTGCCAGGGCAAGCGCATCAACGGCGATCCGCCGTCCGGCCTGCGCGGCTCCTGCTGATCTCCCTCGCAGGTGAGATATCGCCAGCGCACTGCTCACATCAAGACCGGCTTCCGCCTCGTTGACGCCAGCAACATCCTGTATATGCCACGGCCTGCCTGGCAGCTCGATCAAGGAGTGAGACACATGACAGCACCCGACCCAATCGCCGAACTCGAACGGCGCATCGCTGAGCAGGACAGGGTGATCGCCGATCTCAACGACATGGTGGTCCTCCAGTGGCGCAGGATCGAGGCGATGGAACGCCGCCTCGGCGAACTCCGCGAGGAGTTCGACGCGGCGAGCCTCGCTGGCCCCAACACCCCCGAGCCGCCCCCGCCGCATTACTGAACTGAAGGGCACTTGCATATAGTTTGAAATGGAACTATATAGTTCGATATCGAACAATATGGAGATGCCGACATGAAGTCCCGCCGCAAATTCCTGGCCGTCCTCGGGGGCGGAACCATCCTCGCCGCCGGTGCTGCCGCCGGCTTTGCCGTGACCCGGACGCCGCAGACGGCGCAAGCGCCCTGGGCGGCGGCGGGCGGCTATGACGAGCCGCGGCGGCAGGCGCTGTCCTATGCATTGCTGGCGCCCAATCCGCACAACCGCCAGCCCTGGCTCGTCGATCTCTCGCGGGAGGGTGAGGTGGTGCTCCATGCCGATACAGGAAAGCTCCTGCCGGAAACCGATCCCTTCAGCCGGCAGATCACCATCGGCCTCGGGGGCTTTCTTGAGCTGATGCGCATGGCTGCAGCGGAGCAGGGCTACCGCGTCGATGCCGAACTCTTCCCGCAAGGCGCCGATGACAAGGCGCTGGACGGCCGCCCCATCGCGCGCGCCGTGTTCCGAGTGGATCCCGCCGTGCCGAAAGATCCGCTCTTCGCCCATGTGCTGGCCCGGCGATCACTGAAGGAACCCTATGACACGGCGCGAAGTGTCGCGCCGGATGCGCTGGCTGCTTTGTCCTCCGCCATCACTGCGGGCACCCGCTTCGGCGGCACGATCGATGCGGCCGAGGTCGCCTCCTTCCGCGCACTCTCGCGCGAAGCCCTCAGGATCGAGGTTGAAACACCGAGGACGTACAAGGAGAGCGTCGATCTCTTCCGCATCGGCCACAGGGAAGTGGACGCCAACCCGGACGGCATCGACTTCACCGGCCCACTCTTCGAGACGCTGAGCCTTCTCGGCCTGTTCACCCGGGAATCGGCACGCGATACGGCGTCCTCCGCCTACAAGGCGGGTCTCGATGCCGTCTATGCCAATGCCGATACGGCAATGGGCCACATCTGGCTGGTGAGTGCTGCCAACACGCGGCAAGACCAGATCGCCGCCGGAGCGGACTGGCTGCGCGTCAACCTCGCTGCCACCGGGCTGGGCATTGCCACCCAGCCGCTGAGCCAGGCCCTGCAGGAATATCCGGAGATGGCGGAGCTCTACGCCAGCATCCACGAGAAGCTTGCGCCGGATGGCGGAACCGTTCAGATGTTCGCGCGGATTGGCTATGGCCCCGAAACGGCGCCGAGCCCCCGCTGGCCACTGGACGCGAAGATTGCCAAAAGCTGACGACAACAACGCGCTGTTCTTCGCCTTCTTCAACGAGGTCGCGATCATCTCGCAGCTCTCGGGGCGCATGCTGGAGGCGCATCTGCCCAAGGGTTTTCTCGTCTCGCATTTCGCTGTGCTGAATCATCTCGTGAGGCTCGGTGACGGGCGGACGCCGCTGGCCATCGCGCGCGCCTTCCAGGTGCCGAAGGCGACGATGACCCACACGCTGACCGGCCTCGCCAAGGCCGGTCTCATACGCCTCGAGCCTAACCCGGATGACGGTCGTTCCAAGCGCGTGATGCTGACCGAGAAGGGACGCCGCTTCCGCGAGGATGCGATCTCGCGGCTGGAGCCTGATATCACACGCATGGCGAGGCATGTCGACGCGCGCGGCATTGCCGGCGTCTTGCCGCTCCTCGCCGGCATGAGGAGCTACCTCGACCGCGAGCGGGACGCCTAGAGCACCGGGTCGAACACATGACTTCCTTGTAACAATCGATTGTGTCAGCATCTCTCTGGGTAGCAAAGCCTGGGGAGGCTTGACGATGGCTCCGCGACATCCGCAACCCGAGCTCCTGCGTGCCGGATTTCGACCAGCCAAGTTACGGCGATTGCCCCGCCGGCATGGTGCTTTCGCCCCAGACCGGGCAATGCGTGGTCGATTGTCCGGAAGGCACCTATGCCAGCGAGGACGGGCTGTGCCGCAGCTGTTAGGAGCGTGAATGCCCGCAGGGCTTCGGGCGCGATCCCGAGACCGGGCGCTGCATTCCGCCGGGCTGCGCCGAGGGTGAGGAGCGCTTCCAGGGCCGCTGCGTGCCGCAATGCCGGCCGAGCTTCGTGCGCGCCAAGAACGGCAAGTGCGTCTGCCCGCGCGGCGCCGGACTTGGCCGCACTTCGGGCCGCTGCGAAAGGGTCATTGAGCAGCGCGAGTGCCCGAAGCGCTATCGCCGCAACGACAACGGCGAATGCGAGCGCATCCGCCGCGTGACGTGCTGGAGGCAGGCTGGCAGAGCCGTCCCTGGCCGATGGTGGCGCATTGGTACGGGCCGCCGAACCCCATGGGCCTCGAAGTCTTCACCAGCGAAACTGTCAGCTGGATCGCGCCTGACAGAATCGGGTTGCGCTTTACGGGCACCCTGACGCCGCCCCTGGCGGAGGAGCTGCGGAAGCTCTTGCTCGCCACGCCGCAGCGCTTCAATCACGTGGTCCTCGAACGCGACAGCGACGGCGGCGAGCTCTCTTAGGTCAAGGAGCTCGTCCTGGTGCTTCAGGAGGTCGCAAGGCGCGTGGATCTCACCACACGGGTCATGGAGGGCTCGCTCTGCGCGTCGGGCTGCATTGCGCTGTTCATGCAAGGAAGGATATGCAAGGCGAGCGGCGCCTCCATCTGGGTCTTCCATGGCGCAAGGGGCGCCTTCACGAACATCCCCGATCCGGTGGCAACGGATGAATATCTGGAGTTCTTGACGGCAGCGGGAATGGCTGCGGGCGTCCGCGCGTTTCTCGCGGCGTACAACGCATCTGTCTTCCCGGCAGCCTGATCCTGAGCGGATATGAACTCTTGCATCACCATAAGGCCGGCATCGTCACCGAACTGCTGCCGGCGTGGCGGGAGGATCCTCCCGTGCTGCCCTCCGGCCTGATGCCGCGCTGACCCGATGCCGCCGCGGCTTGACGCGCCCATGGCGCGAAGGGCATCCTTGCACAAATGATTGCCCGCACGCGCTCTTTCCCCCCAATGCTGCTTCCGGCCCTGATTGTCATGCTGGTGAGCGGCGTCGTGCCGGCATCCTTCGTCGCCTATTACTCCGTACACGACTCATTCGCTGGCAACAGCTTCGTCTGGGTGGGCGCGGACTGGTTCGTGAGCGTGCTGTCTTCGCCGGACTTCTGGTGGGCACTGGCGCGGAGCGTGGGCTTTGCCGCACTTGTGCTGCTGATCGAGGTGCCGCTCGGCATCTGGATCGCGCTCAGGATGCCGCCGTCGGGCGCGCTCGCCTCGGTGCTGATCGTGCTCCTCGCCATTCCGCTTCTCGCACCGCTGATCGTCGTGGGCTATCTCTGGAAGGTGATGTCGGCGCCGGCCATCGGCCTGCTTCCGGCCCTCACCGGCCTCATCGGGCTTGACTATGACATGAACAATCCCGTTGTCGTCTGGGGCACGCTGCTCCTGATGGATGCCTGGCACTGGACGAGTCTCGTCGTACTGCTCTGTTACGCGGGGCTCCGCGCCATTCCGGATGACTACTACCGTGCCGCTCGGATCGACGGTGCTACCCCCTGGGCGGTGTTCCGCCACATCCAGTTGCCGCGGCTCCGCCTCGTGCTGCTCATCGCCGTGCTGCTTCGTTTCAT
>JBEILC010000210.1:0-5259 GCA_040379425.1 Hyphomicrobiales bacterium | reverse complement strand
GATCCTGATCGGCCATAGCCTCGGCGGAACGGCGGTTCTGGCGGCAGCCGGAGATATCCCCGAGGTGCGTGCGGTCGCCACCATCAACGCGCCGGCCGATGCCGCGCATGTGCTCCGGGCGTTCGGCAAGCAGCTCGAGGACATCGAAACGCGCGGCGAAGCCGAGGTGGTGCTGGCTGGTCGCAGTTTCCGCATCCGCAAGGACTTCATCGACGACGTGCGCGGCCAGGCACTGCACAACAGGATCGCAGCGCTGAACCGCGCGCTGCTGATCCTGCATGCACCGCTCGACAGCATCGTGGGGATCGAGAACGCCACCAGCATCTTCAAGGCGGCGCGTCACCCAAAGAGCTTCGTGGCACTTGACGGAGCAGATCACCTGCTGACCCGGCGGGCCGATGCCGAATATGCCGGAATGGTGATTGCCAGCTGGGCCTCACGCTATCTCGACAGCCCGCACACGCGGGATCATGAGGTCACTCCACCGGCAAATGGCGTTCTCGTGAGGGAGACCGGCACCGGCGGGTACCAGCAGGAGGTGATCAGCGGCCGGCATCACCTGCTGGCCGATGAACCGGCAGACGTCGGCGGTGGCGACAGTGGCCCGTCACCCTATGATCTTCTGTCGGCGGCCCTTGGTGCCTGCACCAGCATGACACTTCGGATGTATGCGACCCGCAAGGGCCTCCAGCTGGGCAGGATCAGCGTCGAGGTCAGTCATGGCAAGGTCCATGCCCAGGACTGCAAGGAATGTGAGGGGCGTGAAGGACGGATTGACCGCTTCGAGAGACGGATCATGATCGAAGGTGGCGTGCCGGCGGAACTCGAGGCCAAGATCGTCGAAATCGCCAACAAGTGCCCTGTTCACCGAACACTTGAGGCCAGCTCGGTCATTGTGACGCAACTGAACGCATCATGACGCTGCAATCCTCGATGTTTGGGTCCTGTCGGGACGGCGCAATCAACGCATTCGTTACCTGAACTGCAGCAGTTGTGAATCGAGGGCCGGGATCAAGACGATTAAAGTCTCACGAAGTGACTGAACCCTCTGGAGACCCTTGATGACAACGCGCCGCTCTCTTCTGCTGCTCACACCCGCCATACTCCTTTCGCTTGCCACAGCGTCCGCGGCGGAACCATCCGCCTTCACACCGGAAGCGTTTCTTAGCGCGCAACAGGCGGGCAAGCCCATTCTCATTGATATCACAGCACCCTGGTGCCCGACGTGCAAAGCGCAGGCTCCGATCATCAAGGATCTGACATCTCGCGATGCCTACAAGAATGTGGTCGTCTTCCACGTCGACTTCGACAATCAGAAAGATGCCGTTCGCAATTTCAATGCGCGCTCCCAGAGCACTCTGATCAGCTTTCGCGGCAAAGAGGAAGTCGCACGATCGGTTGGTGTGACCGATCCGGCTGCGATTGAGGAGATGCTGGCGAAGGCCGTCAGCGGGTCCTGATGTGACGACGCTGCTTCTGGCCCTTCTGGCGGGCGTGCTCTCCGTTCTGTCGCCCTGCGTGCTCCCGCTGCTGCCGCTGGTGCTGGGCGCGGCTGCATCGGAGGGACGACTCGGTCCGGCATTTCTCGCGGCGGGCATGACGTTGTCTTTCGTGACGATTGGCATGTTTGTCGCCCTCGTCGGGTTTTCAATCGGGCTGGATCAGGGATTCTTCCGGGCATTGGCTGCACTGATGCTGATCGCCGTCGGGGCGATACTTGTCCTTCCCGCTCTCCAGGGAAAACTGGCGGTCGCAGCTGGCCCGGTCAGTGGCTGGGTCGATGATCGATTTGGCAGGTTCAATGGCGGCGGATATGGCGGGCAGTTCGCGACCGGCCTCTTGCTCGGTGCAGTTTGGAGCCCCTGTGTCGGACCGACGCTCGGCGCAGCCTCCCTGCTTGCCGCCCAGGGAACGGATCTGCTGCAGGTCACAGCCACAATGACATTCTTCGGCATCGGAGCAGCATTGCCGCTGCTACTTCTGGGCACGCTTTCACGCGAGATGCTGCTGCGCTGGCGGGGCAGGATGCTGGCGACGGGGCAATCGCTCAAGACCGTCCTCGGCCTGCTCCTCGTGACAGCCGGCATTCTGATCCTGAGCGGGTTCGACAAGGTCTTCGAAGCAACGCTCGTCGAGCTGTCGCCGCAGTGGCTTACCGCGCTTACAACGCGCTTCTAAGGCCACGCGCGAAGTCTTCACGGCTGGGACAGACCCGCGGGAGGTGCGCTTTCATCAGTCGAATACGACAAGAAGGAATATCGAGCACCGGTTCTTGGCGGTTTCCGTCCAGTCTCAAGTAAGCATTGTATCGTTTCAAGCACCTCTTGGAGTCGGTCAAGTCTGCGGTCGACAAGCTCTATGCGTTGCTGAATGATTCCCAGAATAAGACAGCCGGCAACATTGTACTGCCAGGCATGGAAATGGGCATGATTACGTGGCATGAGTTCCGGCATGATGCATCGGTACTGACTCCGCGAACCCGTTGATGCTGTCCCAGAGATGGTTCTGCCGGCGCCTTGTTTATCTGCGTTGACTGCGCTTCCGGAGTTGGTTCATGACACTTGATATAAACGCCGTTGACTCCTGGATCATGTCGACGTTCGACGGCATTGTGCCGATTAATTCCTGGGGCGAGCGCTCCTATTTCTACAATCCGGGCAGTCGTGCTGCGCGCGGGACATACTTTCTGACGATCAAGGAGAAGGATGGGGCAAACGACCGGGCATCGAATCTCGACCGGCCCGGCGTATGGCGCATTAACTTCGGATTGCCCCGGCCCGACTTTGTCCGCCTGTTCGGGCGCCAGCCGGCACGGCCCGGAAAGGGTCAGGCGATTGAAGGTCCTTGGGATTTCACCACTCTCGACCTGCTCACGCCGCATCCTGTCTACGGCTGGATGGGGTGGGTTTCGATCCTGAACCCCTCCCCCGAGAGCTTCGACGGGATCAAGCCGTTGATTGGTGCCGCCTACGGGAAAGCCAGGGAAAACTTCGCCAAGCGCAAATGAACTGTGCTGCGTGGCCGCTTTCGGCTCCGTGCCAAATGGAAGGCAGCCATCCTGAGGACGCCACCACCGGAATTCAGCGGCTTCCCCGCAACTACGCTCCGTCATGATGATCAGGCGCATGCACGCCATTTCATGAACAGCCGGCAACCAGCGAATGCACCTGCTTACCCGCCTCATCTCCGCATTCACACCTTCGTGAACAGCGTAACAATAACCGCTCTGGAGCGAACTGGTCAGTGAAGGACCGCAATGAGTTCCTTCTGGTCTGACAAGGAGATGAACATGACCGAGACGAACCCCAGTCTGCGCCTCGCCGCCTCGCTCGCCTGTGTACTTGGAGTTTTGGCAATCACGCCAGTCCACGCCCAGGAAAACAACATGGAAAAGTGCTTCGGCGTGGCCAAGGCCGGACAGAACGACTGCGCAGCCGGGCCTGGAACGACATGTGCCGGCACCTCGAAGGTCGATTATCAGGGCAATGCCTGGAAGCTGGTACCCGCTGGCACCTGCACCACCATGGAGCTCCCCGCACAGGGTGACGGCGCGCCGCGGCAGGGTTCTCTGGAAGCGCTCAGCCGCGATCTTCCAGCCTGATCGGCTCTCCGGTCCCGGGGCGCGCGGAGTAACCGGCTCGCCCCGGGCTTTCAAAATTTGAAGGGTTCACCCATGTCCCATTTGCCAGCCACCACCGGTGTCGGTTTCAAACCCGAACACTTTGCCAGCATCACGGCAGACAAGCCCTCCGTGGGATTTTTCGAGGTGCATGCCGAGAACTACATGGGTGCCGGGGGCCTGCCCCATTTTCAGCTTTCGGCACTGCGCGCCGCTCCTGCGCTTTCAGCACCTCGTTGGCGGTTTTCGCCTGCAGGTAAGTGATGCCGCCACCGACCGCCGGGACCGCCAGCCCCTGTTCGCGCAAAGTATCGCCGACAGCGGCCACAGCGGCCTCGGGAACGGGTTTCAACTTCGGTTCAGGCGGCTTCCGGGTCTTTGACGGATCGGTCGCTTCCGCCCGGCGCACATCGCTGGCCCCGGCATCAATGCTGCCATCGGCGAACAGCACAAGCCGTTCGGCGGTCTTCGCCTTCTGGATCGCACCCCGCGACAGGCCGACATGCGCGGCGTACTGGCGCTCGCTCATGCCCTGCATTGGCGACTCCGATTATCATTCAAAAACATATGCTTATCGAGTTGATAAGCGCGACGGACAGAGCGAACGTTCTTTCAGAAGAACGATCCAACTCACTTAGGAGCCACCGAAATGACCCGCCGCGCACAAGACAACACGAAAGCCCTCGACGCCTTTGTCGGCAAGAAGGCCGAGATCGACGCGATGCTTGCCCGACTTCAGGCGCTCAGCGATGACCATTTCAACTTCGATCCGGACGCGGTCAATTGGGGCAGCGTCGGCTCGATCAGCAGCGTCGCCAGCGACCTCCAGAAGATCACCGATTTCCTTTTCGGCGAGGGCGAACACGCCGAGTAACCCAGCCAGCCATCGCGAAAGCCCCGCCCAGCGGGGCTTGGCCTCGTAGAAGGGCCCGCATCCCGCGCGCCCCGATACGGGAGACGACGATGACCCAGCTTTCCGACACCCAAGCCCTGATCCTGAGCGCCGCCGCTCAGCGGCCCGAGCGCATCGCCCTGCCGCTACCCGAAAGCCTGCGTGGCGGGGCCGCCGCCAAGGTGGTCGGCGCGATGATCGCCAAGGGCCTCCTGCAGGAGGTCGACGCCGACCTGCGCAAAGGCGAACCCATGTGGCGCGAGACCGGCGACGGCCACGGCACCACACTGGTCGCCACCGACACTGGCCTCGCCGCCATCGGTATCGAGCCCGAGGACGCGAACACCGAGCCCGTGGGCGCGACGGACGCGCCGAAAGAAGGGCCCGCGCCTGAGAACCCCAGCGAACCAGACGCCGCGCCCAAGGCGCGCACGCCGCGTGAGGGCACCAAGCAGGCCACTCTGATCGCCATGCTGCGCGCGCCGGACGGCGCGACCATCGAGGAGATCATGGCAGCGACAGAGTGGCAGTCGCACACGGTGCGCGGCGCGATGGCCGGGGCGCTGAAGAAGAAACTCGGCCTCGAAGTGACGTCCGAGAAGGTCGAGGGGCGCGGACGTGTCTACAAGTTATGCGGAGCTCCGCATAACCGGTAATATGTGGAGCGCATGATTATGCGGAGTTGGTCGCACAAGCGCATTTTTCTCAACGGGTTAAGCATGCGGTGCTCTGCATAACATGATTGGGG
>JBEILC010000209.1:0-5319 GCA_040379425.1 Hyphomicrobiales bacterium | reverse complement strand
CGTCCTTTGCGGTCTTGAGGCCGCCCGCCGGCTTGAAGCCGATCTGGACGCCGGTCAGGTCGCCATAATCCCTCAGTGCAAGGACAATGGTGAGGCTGACGGGCAGCGTGGCGTTGACGTCTTCCTTGCCGGTCGAGGTCTTGATGAAGTCCGCGCCCGCCTGCATCGCCACCATGGAGGCCTTGTAGACATTGCGCAGGGTCTTCAAATCTCCAGTCGCGAGGATGGCCTTCATGTGCGCTTCGCTGCAGGCCTCTCGCATGGCGGCGACTTCGTCGTAAAGCGCCGTCCAGTCCTGCGTCAGCAGCTGTGCGCGGTGGATGACGATGTCAATCTCCTTCGCCCCCATCTCCACGCAATAGCGGATTTCGGCGAGGCGCTGGGGGAGCGGCGTGAGGCCTGCGGGAAAGCCGGTCGCAACGGAGGCCACGGGAATGCCCGAGCCTTCCAGCGCCTTCACCGCATGCGGCACCATGGTGGGATAAACACATACCGCGCCGACGGCCGGCATGGCGGCAAGCCCCAGCGCGGAGACGATGTCGTCGCGCAGTGGCCGTTTCGCCTTGGCGCAGAGGCGGTTCACGCGGCCCGGCGTGTCATCGCCGGCAAGTGTCGTCAGGTCGATGCATTGCAGCGCCTTCACCAGCCAGGCGGCCTGGTAGTTCTTTTTCACCGAACGGCGGGCGGGCAGGCTCGCCGCACGGCGTTCCGCCGCGGAGAGGTTCACCTGCACATCCTCGAACCAATCGAGGGTCAGGGGCGTGCCGGGGTTGCGGGGCACGGGCGCGAAGCGGGCGGATGCGCCGACGGCGCGAAGTTCGGTCATGACGCGGTTACTCCTCGTGGGGGAGTCTTAGAGCATGCGGAGGATTTGCTCCAGCCTGTCGTCCTGTCACGCTGTGGAAGCGGGAGAGGACGTGAAAGAGAGCCTCTTGAACGCCTTCGTCTGCTCCACCAGCGCCACCTCCGTGGGCAGGCGTTCCATGGAGGACGCGCCATAGAAGCCGTGGCAGTTCTTTGTATTGCTCAAGATAAACTGCGCATCCGCTGGCATGGAGACGGGGCCGCCGTGGACGATGATGATGGCGTCCTTGTTCACCTTCAGCGCCGCCTCCGCCCATTCATCCACGAGGGCCGGGCAGTCCTGAAGCTTCAGCGCGGTCTGGGAGCCGATGCTGCCGCCGGTGGTGAGGCCCAGGTGGCAGACGATGATGTCCGCCCCGGCCTTCGCCATTGCCTCCGCCTCGCCCGCATTGAACACGTAAGGGGTCGTCAGCATGTCCTTTGATCGCGCCAGCCTGATCAGGTCCACCTCGAGGCCGTAGGACATGCCGGTCTCCTCCAGATTGGCGCGGAACACGCCATCGATGAGGCCCACGGTGGGAAAGTTCTGGATGCCGGAGAAGCCGATGGCCTTCAGCTCATCGAGGAAATGGTCGAAGATGCAGAACGGGTCCGTGCCGTTTACCCCTGCCAGCACCGGCGTTCTTTTCGTAACGGGAAGCACCTCGCGCGCCATTTTCATGACGATCTCATTGGCATTGCCGTAAGCCAGCACGCCGGAGAGCGATCCCCGCCCCGCCATGCGGTAGCGCCCTGAATTGTAGATGACGATGAGGTCGATGCCGCCCTCTTCCTCGCATTTGGCGGAAAGCCCGGTGCCAGCGCCTCCGCCCACGATAGGAATGCGGCGGCGCTTCATGTCCTGGAACTTTTCCATCAGGGTCTTGCGTTCTAAGCGGGGCACGGGTCTTCTCCTGTTTTCACAAACTACGGCGTGATGCCGTCACGCAGCGCAACGACGTAATCATCAGCGCCGACCTGCCCGCCCTTCAAGGCGATCTCCAGCCCGTCGAGCGCCGGATCGGCACTTGCCGCCGTGCAGACCGGCGAACCCGGTGTTGCGGGCAGGGGCAAGCGCGTGGTGAGCGCGAAGACATCGAGTTCGCCCAGCGCATGGCTGGAGGTATCGCCGCCCGCCAGGATGGCGCGCGTCAGGCCATGGGCGGAAATCGTGGCACGCGCGATGCGGCCCAGCGCCTGGCCCACGCGGTGGTGGCCACCCGAAATGGCATCGAGGCCTGAGCCCCGCTCCATCTCAGGGTCGAGCGCGGTGTAGACGAGAACACTCCGTCCCTCGCCCAAATCGTGGTTCGCCTCGGCGATGATGCGCGCCATGGCCGCCTCACAGTCATGTCCGGCGAGCGCCAGCGGATCCGCATGAACCCCTGCGAAGCCATGGGCCAGCGCATGTTTGATCTGCCGCCCGGTGGTGGGCGAGCAGCTCCCGGAGACTGCGATGATCCGGTCCGCCGCTGGCAGCGCGGGAAAGCTGGCGGGAGCTGACCCCAACGCCTTTACCAGCGCATAGCTGACGCCCGACGATCCCGCCACGAGTGGCCCGAGCCGGTCCGACAGGCGCAGAAGCTGGCGTCCCACATCCGCTTGTGTCGCCATGTCGAACACATCGAAGAGCAGGATGCCGCGCGCTCCTGCAACAACCGCATCCACTGCGGCGTCATTGCCAACGAGATTGACGGGCACGAGATCGATGGGAAGCGCCGTCTGCCGCGCAAGATGCAGGCGGAGGTCTGCCTCGTCCATCGGCGTCACAGGATGGCGGCTCATCACCGGGTGGCGGTCGATGCGGTAGGTCTGGCCCTGATAGCCCGCGAAGAGATGGCCAAACGCCGTGTAGCGCTTGAGCTGCGGCGCGCCGACAACGAGCGGTGTCACGCTCTGCCGGAACACTTCGCGCCCGATCTCGATGGCGCGGCCGATGTTGCCCACATGCGGTGCCGAATCGAAGGTCGAGCAGACCTTATAATGGCAAAAGCGCGCGCCGAGCTGTTTCAGCCATGCAAAGTGGCGCGGCAGGTGTTCGTCCATCCATTGCGGCGTCTGGCTGCGGCTGGCGCCTGCAATGCCCACCGCCTTGAAGCTGGCGAAGCGCGCCTGCTCGTCAGCATTCGGAATGCGGGTGAACAGCACGGTTGGAACGCCGTTCATGGCGAGCGACTCCATCACATCGGTGGAACCCGTAAAGTCATCGCCGTAGAAGGACAGCAGCATCAGGAGGCCTTGCCATCACCGAAGAAGGCGAGTGATTGGGCGAGTTCCGGATGCGTCTTCGCATAGGTCTCGAGCGGAATGCCCGCAACCGCCGCCTCCCACGCCTGGGCCACCGCGCGCACGCCTGCCGCAGGGCCGGACGGGTGGCTAACGATGCCGCCGCCGCAGAGATAGAGCAGGTCCTGCGTGCGGCCCGTGCGCTCATAGGTGTCCGGCGCTTGGCCGCCCCACTGGCCCGAGCCCGCGACGGGCAGAGGGCAGTCATCGGGTGAGAACATGGGTGTCTTCAGCGCATGGAAGGAGGCGACGAAGCTCTCGTCCGGCTCCCAGTACTTGACCCGGATGCCGTTGATCTGGAACTGGTCGGCGCCGAGCAGCCGCCAGAATTGTTGGTACACGGAGAAATCCATGCCGATCCCCGGGTGCCGGGTGAGCAGGTCCCAGCCGTTCCGGTGTGCATGCAGCACGAGACCTGAGCGCTTGCGCAAATGGCTCATGCCGCCGAAGCCGATGGAGTTGATGTTGATGACTGCGCAATTGCCGCCTGCTTTAAGCACCATGTCATGGTTGCGCATCATCTCGTCCGGGTCGGCGTGGCTGATGCCGAAGGCATACATCACCTTCTTGCCTGTCTTCTGCTCATGATCGAGGATCAGCGGCATGATGGCCTTCACCCGCTCCGAGAGCGGCGAATAGGACGGGCTCGCCAGCTTTTCGTCATCCTTGATGAAGTCGACGCCCGCCGCGATCAGCTCCTTCACGAGTGCTGCCGTCTCGGGTGGCCGCAAGCCCAGCGCGGGCTTCACGATGGTGCCGATGATCGGACGTCCCTCAACCCCGGTCAGCCTGCGGCTTCCGGGGATGCCGAACTGCGGCCCCGGATGCGCGGCGCGGAATTCTTCCGGCAGCCTCATGCCCACCACGCGGATTCCGGTGAAGCCCTTGATCGACCACACGCCACCCATGGTGATGGTCATCAGCTGTGCGAGATCGGTGCCGATGGCATCGAAGGGAAAGTCGATGTCGGCGTCCACCCGGTTGAACGGCCCCTCGCTGCTTGACGGAAAGGAAGGATGCTGCGATGGCGGAAGCGGCCGCACGTCCACCACGCGTGCCGCGACACGGGCCTTCAGCTCCTCGGTTTCGCCGGGCACGGGGACGAAGGTGCCGGTGGACTGGTCGCTGGCGATTTTCGCCGCGAGTTTCTCAGGGCTTCCCGCCGTCTCAATGCGGTAGGTCAGGCGGATCATCGGATTGCGCATCGGTTGTTTGCTGGTATGATGACATGAACTCATCGCAACCTAGCAGCCAAAGCGAGGACAATGCAAACCGAGCGTATCATCCGCCGCAAGCTTTCCGACGAGGTGCTGGAGCGCCTGCTGCGCCTGATCGCGGAGGGCAACCTCAAGCCGGGCGACACCATGCCCTCGGAGCGCGAGCTGATGGAGCGCTTCGGCGTGGGCCGCCCGGCGATCCGCGAGGCGATGCAGTCGCTTGCCAACATGGGGCTGGTGTCGATCAGCCATGGTGAGCGCGCCCGCGTACAGGAACTCACCGCGCAATCCATCTTCCGCCAGGTGGACCAGTCGGCCCACATCATGCTGCAGCGCTCGTCTGACTCGCTCGATCACCTGAAACAGGCGCGCCTCTTCTTCGAGCGCGGCATGGTGCGCGAGGCGGCGCTCAAGGCAAAGCCGGAGGACGTCGCGGAGCTGCAGGCCATCGTCGCCGAGCAGCGCAGCCTACTCGGCAAGGCGGAAGACTTCATGGCCGCCGACATGCGTTTTCACACGCGCATCGCGGCGATTTCCGGCAACCCGATCTTCGTTTCGGTGAGCGAGGCGATGCTGGGCTGGCTCAAGGCCTATCATACGGAGCTTCTGCGCTGGAGCGGCAAGGAGAACTTCACGCTGGCCGAACATGCGGACATCGTCTCCGCCATCGCGCGCGCCAGTGCGGATGCTGCGGAGGCTGCTATGGTGAAGCACCTCGAGAGGTCTTCAGGGCTTTACACGGCGCGTGGCTGATCAGCCGCAGGCCTTCACCGTGTCTCGTCCTCTCCTGCGCAGCGGGAGAGAAAGGGGCCCCAGCGAGAGTTGGGGGAGCTGAGGGACTGCAAGCGCCAGTGCTTGACTCCCCCTCATCTCCCCGCTTCGCGGGTCCCGTCTTCTCCCGCTGAAGGAGCGGGAGAAGATGTCAAGACTTCGCCTTCACCGCCAGGCGGTGCATGTGGAGCAGGGGCTCGGT
>JBEILC010000208.1:0-5353 GCA_040379425.1 Hyphomicrobiales bacterium | reverse complement strand
GTGGCGCTGCTCTCCTTCGTGGGGCCTGTCGAGGTGCTCCGGCAGGCGGGTATCGAGAAATCGCTGCTCGCCAATTTCACGCCATATGTGGGCGCGGCGATCCTGTTCCTCGCCATCACGGTCCCTGCCACGCGTGCGGTCGACCGCATGATCGTGCGCCAGAAGAGGCAGCAAAGCTGAAACCGATGGCGCACAAGCTGCAGCTCATTGACGTGTGGAAAAGCTTCGGCGGGCATGATGTCTGCAAGGGCATCGACCTGACGGTTGGTACTGGCGAACTCGTCTGCCTCATCGGCGCATCCGGCTCGGGGAAGTCCACCATCCTCCGCTGCATCAATCTGCTCGAACCCATCGATGACGGGCAGGTCCTGCTTGATGGCGAAGACATCAGCCTGCCCGAGGTCGATCCGCGCACGGTCCACCGGCGGGTGGGGCTGGTGTTTCAGAGCTTCAACCTGTTCCCGCACATGACGGCGCTGGAGAATGTGACGCTGGCCCCGCGCCGCGTCCTGGCCAAGCCCTCGGGCCAGGTGCGGGAGGAGGCCGAGGCGCTGTTCAGGCGCTTTGGGCTGGCGGACCGGATGACGCATTACCCCGACCAGCTTTCAGGCGGCCAGCAGCAGCGCGTCGCCATCATCCGGGCGCTCGCCATGAAGCCGGAGGTCATGCTGCTCGACGAGATCACATCGGCCCTCGACCCGGAACTCGTGGGCGAGGTTCTGGATGTGGTGCGAACGCTCAAGGCGGAGGGCATGACCATGGTGCTCGCAACCCATGAAATGGCCTTCGCGCGCGATGCGGCGGATCGGGTCTGCTTTCTCGACCAGGGCCGCGTGGTGGAGGAGGGGCCGCCGGAGCACATGTTCACGGCCCCGCGCGAGGCCCGCACCCGCGCCTTCCTGCAGCGCTTCCTTTCCTGATCAATGAGTAGCCGCCGCGCTGTGACGGCGGAAGTCCGCGCGCTGACGTGAAGGCTCACGGCGTCAGGTCGTAGAGGATCTCGTTGCGGCGCAGGAAGCCGGGCGTGAAGGGATCATTGTAGTAAGCAAAGGTTGGCGTGCCCGAAATCTTCAGGCCCTTGCGCTCAAGCCACTGGCGCAGCACCGCGTCCTTCTCCGTGAAGAGGTCGTCCGACCACCAGCCGCTGAAGCGGATCGCGGCACGGCGCACCGGCGGCATCTCCCGCAGGCGGACATCCGTTCCGGCAGGGCGGGGCAGCCGTGCCAGGTCATAGCCGGAAGGCATGATGAACTGCACCGTCCAGGACCCGCCCTCGGCCTTCTGGGTGACCGGCGCCGTCATGGCGATCTTCTCGCCTTCGCGCTCGCGGGCGAAGATGTAGCGGGCCAGCGGGCCGAAGCCTGCGCGCACGGCCTGGTCCCGGCTTCCCGTCCGCTCGACCTCCGCCACGACGAGGGCGGGGTAGTCCCTGATCTCGATAGCACCGTCAGACTCGATGACGTTGTACCGCGCGATCTCCACATTGCGCGTCTGCACGAACCAGAATGCCGCCAGCGCGAGCGCTGCGCCTGCGAGGGCCAGGACCATATAGAGCAGCATGCGCTTTGCCTTCTTCATGGCGTCTTGCTTATCATGCTTACGATACGCAGGAGAAGCTTCGCCAGATCCCCGGAAGACTGGTATGTGGAAGGCTGCATTGGATTGATTTCGGGTTGGGGCTGAGAGTTCTTTGGGTCATCGCTGTGTTCCTGTTCGTGACCGTCACGGTGACCGTGGCGGCACTGACGGCGCTGTTCATTTTCTGGAGCTATCTCGCCGTAACGGTCATTGCCGACATCATCTATGACGACCAGCGGCTCACCATGGAGGCACCGCCATTCCCCGGCGTCGCGGACCTGCTCTACATGGGCGTCTATGCCTTCGCCTTCACCGGCCTTGTGCTGCTGACGCGCAAGGTGAGCCCCAAGCGCAATCTTGAGGCGGGCATCGACAGTGCCGTGATCGGGCTTGCTGTTCTGGTCCTTGTTGGATTTTTCGTCATCGCGCCGCTCGCTTCGGCTTCGGAGAAGGTTGACCTGGCACTTCTCGCGCTATAGGCGGCGATGCTGATCTTCCTGCTGATCGGCCTGCTTTACAATTACACGTACGTCATCGGCGTCACTTTCGATACCGAACTGCCATGGCTTGCGGCACTGTTCCTGATGGCAGTCGCGCCAAGCCTTCCGGGGGCCGCGGCAATCGAATCCGTGGAATCGGACGACGTGGGCGAACTGACCGGCAGGCGGGCAATCATCGTGGCGCTGGCGGTGATGATCGCGCCGGCCCTCATTCTTTTCGACGAAATGCGTGGCGGCGGCCAGGCGGCGGCATGGATCGTATTGTTTGGCGCCCTCATCGTCTTGCTGGTGCCGTGGCGCGCCTATCGCCTGCTGCGCACCGTTCAGGAACAGCACCGCGCGCGACCTGATGCCGGACGACTACAAGAACAATCCGGTGATCTTCCCGGCAGACGAACTCCTGGCCAAGTGCGAGTCCTCGCTTTACCTCGGAGAGGAGGCGCTCCGCGTGCGTGACGAGATCTGGACCCGCATTCAGGCCACCTGAGCGCCCATCCTACTCGGTGTCGTCGAGCTCCTCGTGGATTTCCGCGATGAGTTCGAGCCGCTCCGCCGCGCGCAGGCCGACGCGTTCGGCCACCGCCATGGCGAGAAGCCGCATGGCGCTGGCAATCGCCGTGTAGGAGGGGCCGAGCGCGTGGCTCGCCACATGGCAGGGCAGCACGACGCTTGCATATTTCTGGGCCCAGACGAGGCTCATCTGATCCGTCAGCATGATGGTGTTGACGCGCGTCGTCTTCGCGTAGTCGAGGATCGGGCGGAGCAGTCGCGGACGGGGCTTCAGGGTAATGACCACGAGGCCGTCGCGCGGGCCCATCATGGCGAGGTCCTCCGCCCAGGAGGCCTGGTGAAGGCCGATCTGCATCACGTCATGGCGGAGCCTCGAGATGAGCAGGCGCCCCAGCCTTGCAATTCCCTCCTCGGGCCCCAGCCCCAGGAACCAGACCTTCGGCGCATCCTTGAGGAGGCCCGCCGCCTGGTTGAGGCGCTCGGAGCTCAGTTCCTCGAAGGTGCGGGTGAGATTTGATATCTCGAGTTCGAGATGCGCGCCGATGGACTTTCCAAGATGCGGCTCGGTGCGGGCCGTCAGCGAATATCGGTAGGGTTCGGTCCGGTTGCGCTCCTCGCGTGACTGTTCGCGCACCTCGTTGAAGTCGGCGTAGCCGAGGCTGCGGAACAGCCGCGCGGCAGTGGCCTTGGAAACCTCCGCCAGTTCCGCCAACTCGGTGGCCGAGTAGGTCAGGATGTCGTCCTTGCGCTCGAGGATCAGCCGCGCCAGCTTCTGCTCGGCGGGTGACAGCCGGTCGAAACGCTCCTGGATGCGAAGGCTCAGGCGGATGGACATCGATGCTCTTTTGACGGCTCAGAACGGCAATTTTCCAGATGACAGCGGTCATGTTATGTGAAACCATCGTTTCAAGAAACAGAAACATTGAAACGGGGCAGGGCGTTGTCGAATTCCAAGATCATCCGGCAGAGGATCTGGAGCAAGCTCCACGATGTGGCGAAGCCGGATACCCGTTTTCACCTGAATTTCAACGAGGTGATCCCGGATTTCGAGGGCTCGTCTGAAGCCACCGGCCTGATCGTGCAGATGCCCGCCTACATGGCCTGCAAGTATGCCTTCATTACCCCCGATAACTGCCTCGTGGACCTGCGCCGCCGGATGATCGAGGACGGCATTCCCTTCGTCATGTCGACCTATGGCATCTATCGCGGCTTCCTGCTGATGGAGCCTGGCATGGTGCCGAAGGGGGCTGAACTCTATGCCGCCTGGCTCGATGGCATGGAGCATTTCGCCAGGCCAATCTCGCTGGCCGAAATCGCCCAGCGCGGGCGCTTCGACTTCATGGTGACGGGGGCATCCGCCGTCTCCATGGATGGCGTGCGCTTCGGCAAGGGCCATGGTTTCTTCGATCTCGAATGGGGCATGTTCACCGACTTAGGCATCGTGGATGAGTCGACGCCCGTCGTCGCCATCGTCCATGACGTGCAGGTGGTGGAGGACAAGCTTCATCCGAGCGCCACCGACATTCTGGTGGATCATATTGCCACTCCAAGCCGGCTTATGACGGTAGAGCGGCGCGCCAAGCGGCCCCGGGGCGTGAAATGGGAGTTACTGGAGCCGGAACAGATCGCCGCGACACCCCCGCTGCAGGAACTGCGGCGCATGCGCGGCATCGGTTAGCCACTGAACATTCCAAGAAACGCCAAGAGAGGACCAGGAAAATGAAACTCGCCATTGACCGCCGCAAATTCGTGAAGCTCGGCGCTGCCGCCGCTTCCGCCACTGCCCTGATGGGCTCGAGCCGTGCCTTCGCCGCCACCCCGCTCACCATGCAGGCCGCGTGGATCAATGACGCGGAGTTCATGGGCTACTTCATCGCCATCGACAACGGCCTCTATGCGGCCGAAGGCCTGGACGTGACCTATCTGCCGGGCGGCCCGGACGTGATCCCCGAGAGCACCATCGTCGCCGGCAAGGCGGACCTCGCGCTCACCACGCCCGACACCACGGTCAAGGCCATCGTCGAGCAGGGTGCGAAGTTCAAGATCATCGGCGCGCAATATCAGAAGAACCCGATCGGCATCGTCTCGCTCGCCTCCAAGCCGATCAAGACGCCGCAGGACTTGATCGGCAAGACGCTGGCCGTGCCGCCGGTAAACGTGATCTCGGTTGAGGCGATGCTGAAGCTCAACAACATCGACAAGGCGCAGGTCAACATCGTGCCCTATGCCTATGATCCGACGCCACTGGTCAAGGGCGAGATCGATGCCTCGCTCGATTTCACCACCAACGTGCCCTACACCATCAAGCAGGCCGGCCCCGAGGCCGTCTCCTTCCTGCTTTATGATTTCGGCTTCACCATCTTCAACGACACGGTGGTGGTGACGGAAGAGGTGCTCAAGTCCAAGCGCAAGGAACTCGTCTCCTGGCTCCGCGCCAGCCGCAAGGGCTGGGAAGAGAACTTCAAGGATCCGAAGGCCTATCCGCCGAAATACGCTGAAACCTGGTTCAAGGGCACCGGCCGCACCATCGAGAACGAGATCTACTTCAACGTTGCCCAGCAGCCGCTGATGGAGACGCCGTCAGGCATCTTCTCCATGTCGGATGAGGCGATCGAGAAGAACATCGCCGCGCTGAGCGAGGTCGGCATCAAGGCCACCAAGGACATGTTCGACACCTCGCTGCTGGCGGAGATCTGATGGCAGGCGACCGGAGCATACGCCTCCGGCAGGTCTCCAAAACATTCACGAGCCGCGGTGAGACTCTC
>JBEILC010000207.1:0-5432 GCA_040379425.1 Hyphomicrobiales bacterium | reverse complement strand
GTGACGGCGGAAAGCTATGACCGCTGCCTTGCCATCAACACGCGCGGCGCCTTCTTCCTGACGCAGGCCTTCGCGAAGCGCGTGCTCAACGCACCCTCGACCGCGCATCGCAGCATCGTCACCATCTCCTCGGCCAATGCCGTGGCGCCGTCAATCGCGCGCGGCGAATACTGCATCTCCAAGGCGGGCGCGGCGATGATCACCAAGCTCTTCGCGGCACGCCTCTCCAATGACGGGATCGGCGTCTACGAGATCCAGCCCGGCTTCATCGAGACAGACATGACGGCCCCGTCCAAGGCCAAATACGATGCGCTGATCGACGGCGGGCTGACCGTCATCAAGCGTTTCGGCACGCCTCAGGAAGTGGCGCGCATCGCGCTCACCATGGCGTCCGGCCTTCTTCCCTACACATCCGGCCAGGTGGTGCAGGCCGATGGCGGATTGCTGAGCGTGAGGTATTAGCCATGAAGATCAAGCTTCCCGAGGGTGTTTATGCGCTGAAGGCGGATCCGCTTCCGCTTGCCAAGCCGAAGACGCCGTTCAACCGCGTGGCCTTTGCTGCCGCGCATGTGGTGGCCGATGCCTTGAGCAATGCGGACCCGTCCGGCCCGCCCGCCATCGACTGGGACGCGACACTCGCCTACCGACGCCATCTCCTCGACCTAGGATTCGGCATCGCCGAGGCGATGGACACATCCCAGCGCGGCATGGGGCTCGACTGGCCCTCGGCACTGGAACTCATCACGCGCTCGCTTGAAGATGCAGGCCCGCGCGCCGGGCAGATCTATTCGGGTTGCGGCACGGACCAGTTGCCAGCCGCCGAGGCAAAATCGCTCGAGGATGTGGTGAAGGCCTACCTCACCCAGCTTCACGCTATCCAGAAGCGGAACGGCCGCATCATCCTGATGGCGAGCCGCGCGCTGGTGCGCGTGGCGAAGTCGCCCGATGATTATGTGAAGGTCTATTCCCGCGTGCTCTCGGAAGCGGACCATCCGGTGATCCTGCACTGGCTGGGCGACATGTTCGACCCGGCGCTGAAGGGCTATTGGGGCTCGATGGACTTCAAGCCCGCGATGGAAACCTGCCTTGCCGCGATTGCCGCAAACGTGGCGAAGGCCGGCGGCATCAAGATCTCGCTGCTCGATGACGGCAAGGAAGTCACCATGCGGCGGAAGCTGCCAAAGTCCGTCAAGATGTATACGGGCGACGACTTCAACTATCCGGCCCTGATCGCAGGTGACGACAAGGGCTACTCGCATGCACTTCTCGGCATCTTCGACGCGATCGCACCGGCCGCCTCCGCGGCGCTCTCGGCACTCGCCAAGGGCGGCATGAAGAAATACGGGAAGCTGATGGAACCGACAGTACCGCTCTCGCGGCTCATCTTCCGGGCACCCACGCAATACTACAAGACCGGCATCGTGTTCCTCGCCTGGCTCAACGGGCACCAAGACCATTTCGTGATGGTGAACGGCGCGCAGGCGATGCGGCCGCTTGCCTATTTCACCGAGATCTTCAAGCTGGCGGACCAGGCGCGATTGCTCTCGGACCCCGAGCGCGCGGTGAAGCGCATGAAGAAGCTGCTGGCGGTTTACGGCGCGTGATGCGGAGGCTTCAGCCCAAGGACTGCGCCATCAACACCGCGACGCTGGGCTTCCAGGCGCCGATTGCCGTCGTGATCGAGGCCGTGGCGCGCGCAGGCTTCGGCGCCATCGCGCCCTGGCGGCGCGAAGTTGAGGGCCATGACGTCAAGGCCATCGCCCGGCAGATCCGCGATGCGGGGCTCATCGTTCCGGGCTACTGCCGCAGCACCTATATACCGTCGCGCGACAAGGCGGGCTTCGACGCCAATGTGGAAGCGAACCGCCGCGCCATCAGCGATGCGGGTCTTCTGGGTGCGAAGAGCTTCGTGATGGTGGTGGGCGGACTGCCCGAGGGCTCACGCGACATTGCAGCCGCGCGGGCTCAAGTGGCGGAGGCTGCGGGACTGCTGCTTCCACATGCGAAGTCCTGCGGCGTGAGGCTGGCACTGGAGCCGCTGCACCCGGTCTATGCGGCGGACCGCTCCTGCCTGTCACTGCTCTCGGAGGCGCTCGACATGTGCGAGGCAGTCGAGGGCGCTGTGGATGATGCGCGGCTTGGCGTCTGCATCGATGTCTATCATGTGTGGTGGGATCCGAACCTTCGCCGCGACATTGCGCGGGCCAAAGGCCGCATTCTTGCTTTTCACGTCTGCGACTGGCTGGTGCCCACACAGGATGTGCTGAACGACCGTGGCATGATGGGAGACGGCGTGATCGACGTGCCTGCGATCCGCGCCGATGTGGAGGCGGCGGGTTTCGGCGGCTTCACCGAGGTCGAGATTTTTTCCGCCGCCAATTGGTGGAAGCGCCCGATGGATGAAACGCTCGCGGTGTGCAGCGAGCGGCTGGCTGTGGCCACGTAGTTAGGGCTCCCAGCGGCCGGCCATCCAGCTGGGGTTGATGGTGCGGCCTTGCCTGGTGCCGATGGCGGAGATCGCGGCCATGTCTTCGGCGGAAAGCGCGAAGTCCAATGCCGCGATGTTGGAGAGCATGTTCTCCCGCTTCGTCGTCATCGGAATGGCGGCAACGCCTTGCTGCAGGATCCAGCGCAGCACCACTTCGGAAGGCGCGCGGTTGATGCGCGCGGCGATCTCGGCGATGGGGGCCGGCTTCATCGCCCAACCGCGCGCCAGGGGCGAATAGGCCGAGAGCGCGATGTTGAGCTCGCGCGCCGTGGCGAGGATCGCCGACTGGTCGAGCAGCGGATGGAACTCCACCTGGTTGTTGACGATGGCCCCGCCGCAGCGCTTCTGGGCATGGCGCATCATGGCGGGCGAGAAGTTGCTGACGCCGATGGCGCGCGTATTGCCCTTCTGGTGTTCAGCCATCAGCCGGTCGAGTACGGCGTCCATCTCGGCATCCGCAGGAGGCCAGTGGATGAGCAGCAGGTCCGGCGCGCCGCCGAGGTCTTCGGCCGAACGCGCCACAGTGGACGCAAAGCGCGATGCGCCGGCATTGCCGGGGTCGACTTTCGTCACCACGAAGAGATCGCCACGCGGCAGCCCTGAGTCACGGAGTGCGCGGCCCACGTCCTTCTCATTGCCATACATCTGCGCGGTGTCGATGTGGCGGAGCCCAAGCTCCAGCGCCATCAGCACCGTGCGGTGACACTCATCCCCCATCAGCGGATAGGTGCCGGAACCCAGGAGCGGAATGCCATTGGCGGAGGGCATGGAAAGTTTGGTCAATCTCAAAGCTCCTACTTGATGACCAGCACCTTGCTGCGGTCCATGGTGACGGCGACGGCGGCGACCAGGATGACGCCGAAGACGATCTGCTGGGCGAAGACGGAGACGCCCATGAAGGTCATGCCGATCCTGACCACCTGTACGATGAGCGCGCCAACGAAGGTGCGCCAGACGGAGCCCACCCCGCCGGTGATCGCGGTGCCGCCCACCACGATGGAGGCGATGGCGGGCAAAAGGAACTCATTGGCGAGTGTGGGTGAGCCGGAGCCGAGGCGCGCGGCCATGATCACGCCTGCAATGCCCGCCATGGTGCCCGACAGCGTATAGGCGGCGATCTTGACGCGGTCGACGTCGATGCCTGAGGCGATGACCGCGCGCTCCTGGGCGCCGATGCCGCGCACGATGCGGCCGAAGGGTGTGAGGCCCAGCACGGCGCTGAGCAGGATGAGGAAGACGGCGCCGACCCAGATCTCATTCGGCACGCCGAGGAAGTCGCCCACGGCCCAGGAGAGATAGGCCTGGCTCAGTTCGCCCGGGATGTTGACGGAGCGCGTTTCCGAGAACCAATAGCCCGCACTCAGCACCACGCCGCTGACCGCGAGTGTCGCGATGAAGGACGGGATCCTGAGCCGCGTCGACACATAGCCGCCGGCAAAGCCCGCGGCCATGCCGCCCAGCACGGCGAGCGGAATGGCGAAGAAGCCCAGATGCGGGAGATAGACCGCGAGGATGCAACTCGTCATCGAGGCCACGGCCTGCACCGAGAGGTCGATGCCGCCCATCATGATGACCAGCGTGACACCGGACGCCATGAGGAACAGCGTCATGGTATCCGCCGTCACCTCCAGCATGTTGCTCGCCGAGAAGAAGGTCCGGTCATAGAGGCCGACGGCGAGCACGAGAACGGCCAGCACGATGATCGGAAGCCATGTATCAAGCTTTGGCCGGGTCATGCTCACACCATGTGCCTGAGAAGATCGACTTGCGCGGGCTTGGCGCCTTGCGCCGCATCAAGGCGCGCCGTGATGGCGCCATCACGCATGACGAGGATGCGGTTGGAGAGGCCGATCACCTCCTCCAGCGTATCCCCCAGCAGGATCACGGCGAGGCCTTCGGACGTCATGTCCCGGATGAGATCATAGACATCTTCCTTGGCGCCGACGTCGATGCCACGCGTCGGGTGATCGAGGATCAGCACCTTGACGCCGGCGATGCGCCACTTGGCCAGCACCACCTTCTGCTGGTTGCCGCCCGACAGAGACCCCACCATGGTGTCAGCCGATGGCGTCTTGATCTTGAGCCGCGCAATCCAGTCCCGCGCCACCTCCTGTTCGGCGGCAAAGCGGATGGCGCCTCTGGAGACGAAGTGCGCAAGTGCGGCGAGCGTCATGTTCTCCGCCACGCTGAAGGGGGCGACGAGGCCCTCGATCTTGCGCTCGGCGGGAACGAGGCCTACTCCCACGGCGGTGGCATCATAGGGGGCCGTGAAGCGGACGGCCTGGCCCGCGATGGCAAGCGACCCCGCACCGGGCTTCACATGACCGGCAAGGCAGCGGGCCAGCTCCTCGCGGCCGGAGCCGACCACCCCGGCAATGCCGAGCACTTCGCCTTCATGGAGTTCGAAGCTCACGTCTTGGAAGGCGCCATGGCGGCTCAAACCTTCGGCCGCGAGCACGACGGTTGTGGACGGCACGGCCTGGCGCGCCTCGCGGTAATACTCGTGGTGAAGCTGGCGGCCGACCATGAGCTGGTGCAGCTCCTTGACCGAGGCGCTGGCCGAGGGCAGGTCCTTCACCACCTTGCCGTCCCGCATCACATAGACGCGGTCCGATATCTCGAGGACTTCCTCCATCCGGGGGGAGATGAAGACGAAGATGGCGCGGTCCTTGAGGTCGCGGATCATACGGAACAGGAGATCCACCTCCTTCTGTTCCAGCACCGAGGTCGGCTCGTCGAGCAGGATCGTGACATGGCCCTTGATGCGGCTGTTGAGCGAGAGAGCCTTGGCGATCTCCACCATCTGGCGCGCCGCGAAGGAGAGATCCGCACAGCGAAGCCCAGGATCGATGTCGAGATGGACTTTCTTCAGCTCCTCGCGTGCGGCGGCCTTCATGCGCGACTTGGACAGGAGGCCGAAGCGCAGGAATTCCTCCTCCCGGCC
>JBEILC010000206.1:0-5440 GCA_040379425.1 Hyphomicrobiales bacterium | reverse complement strand
TAGGTCGGAAGCTTTCCCGCAAACACAATAGCCGCAGCGTCAATCGACGGCCACAGCATTGCGAAGACGCAGAAGGAGATGTAGTCACCATGCGCGAAGTTGACGAGGCGCATCACGCCGAAGATCAGCGCGATGCCGAGAGCGCCCAGCGCATAGAGGCTGCCGACGCTCAGCGCGTCGAAGAGAATCTGGAGAAGTGCCGTCATCTCAGTGATCCCCATATCCGAAATAGGCCTGCCGCAGCGCATCGCCCTTGGAAAGCTCGCGCGCATCGCCCTCCAGCGCCACCTCGCCCGAGCGCATCAGCACCATGCGCCCGCCCGTCAGGCTCGCGCGCGTGGCGCTCTGCTCCACAATGAGCAGCGTGAGGCCGCGGCTGTCACGCAGCCGGATCAGCGTGGCGTAGACATCATCGATCACCTTGGGTGCGAGGCCCAGCGAGGGCTCATCGATGGCGATGAGCTTCGGCCCCGCCATCAGCGCGCGGCCGATCACCAGCATCTGCTGCTGCCCGCCGGAGAGCACGCCCGCTTGCTGGTCCTTGCGGTCCTTCAGCATCGGGAAGACAGCGTAAATCTGCTCGAGGTCCTTCGCCACCTGGTCCTTGTCGGCGCGCATGCCGGTGCCAAGGCGGAGGTTCTCCTCAATGGTCAATCCGCCAAACACTTCGCGGCCTTCCGGCACCATGGAGAAGCCGAGCCTTGCGATATCCTCCGGCGCCTTGCCCGCGATGTGCTGGCCTGAGAACTGGATGAAGCCCTCGCGCGGTATCACGACACCCGCGATGGCGCGAAGCAGCGTGGACTTGCCAGCACCATTGGGCCCGGTCACGAACAGCGTTTCGCCCTCGCTCACCTTGATCGAGGCCTTGCGGAGTGCGGTGAGCTGTCCATAGCGAACCGTGATATCTTCGACGGACAGGAGGCTCACAGCACAGCTCCTTCCGCATCGGCCTGGGTGCCCATATAGGCGTGGCGCACCTTCTCGGAGGGCTTGATCACGGCGGGCGGGCCCACCTCGATGATCTCGCCCGAATCCAGCACATGGATATGGTCGCAGATGTTCAGCACAAGGCCGATGTTGTGCTCGATCAGCAGCACACCGCACTTCACCTCCGCGATGATGCGGCGGATGAGCTTGGCGAGCTCACTGGCCTCCTCCGCTGACATGCCGGCGGCCGGCTCGTCAAGCAGCAGGTAGCTTGGTTCGAGCATCAGCGCGCGCCCGATGGCCACGCGGCGTTCATCCGTATAGGGAAGGCCACCTGCCATGCGCTCGGCCAGATGCGCGATGCCGATCCAGTCCAGCATCTCATCCGCCTTCTTGGCAGCATCCCGTCGCGACAGGCCGAGGCCCACGCCCGTCACTTCGAGATTGTCGAGCACGGAGAGGTCGGCAAAGAGCCGGCCGGACTGGAATGTCCGCGCAATGCCCTTCTGCCGCACGCGATGCGCGGGCACGCCCACGATGCTCTCGCCATCAAGCACGACCGAGCCGGTGGTCGGCTTCTGGAAACCCGTCAGCACATTGACGAGCGTGGTCTTTCCCGCGCCATTGGGGCCGATCAGTCCCGTCACCCGCTCGCGCGGCACGTCCAGCGTCACATTCGAGAGCGCCTTGAGGCCTTCGAAGGAGACGGACACGCCGGCGGCTGAGAGTGACTGGTCCATGATCCTCCGCTATTTCTTCTTGCGCGTGATGACGTAGGAGCCGCTGGCGTCGAGCTTCGCTGTCCAGCCCGGTTCGATGACGATGGTCGTCGTCACCTCCTCGATGATGGCGGGGCCGGAAATCGCAGCGCCCGCACCAAGCCTGCCGCCCTCATAGATCGGCGTCTTCGTCGATTTTCCGGAAGCTTCGAAGATCGCCTTGCGGTGTCCCTTCAGCGCCTTCGCGGCCGTGCCGCCCTTGCCCAGCTTCGGCGCCTTGGGCTTGCCGATGCGGCCATAGAGGGTCGACTCGATGTTGACGACCTCCACCGCGTTGTGGCGCCCGGAGTAAGTGTAGAGTTCCTCATGGCGGCGGTGGAAGGCGTCCTTCACCTTCTCGATGGTCTTCGCGTTGATGGGGAATGTGCCGATGTCCACCGTGCACTCATGCACCTGGCCCACATAGCGCATGTCGAGGCTGCGTTTCACGTCGATCTGCCCCGCCTTGAAGCCGTCACTCTTGAGGTGATCGACACCCTGTTTCTCAATCTCGCCGAACAGCATGTCGATGCGCTTGTAGGCGGCCGCATTGTCGAGGCGGAGCGGTGCGGTTGCCATATAGTTATACTTCACATCCGAGATGATCTGGCCGAAAGCGCAGAGGCCGGAGGCAAGCTTCGGCAGGATGATGGTGTCGATCCCCATCTCGCGCGCCAGTGCAGTGATGTGTGCAGCCGTCGCACCGCCCGCACCCACCAACACGAAGTCGCGCGGATCATAGCCGCGCTCGACCGACACGCGGCGGATGCCGTTCACCATGTTGTTGTTCACGATGGTGTACATGCCATAGGCCGCGCGCTCGACAGAGATGCCAAGCTTGTCGGCGACCTTGGCCTTGATCGCCTTCCGCGCCTTGTCGAGCTCGAGGGGCAGCTTGCCGCCAAGCAGGCCCTCGAGGTTGAGATAACCAAGCACCAGATTGGCGTCAGACGTCGTGGGCTCCGTGCCGCCCCGGCCATAGCAGGCGGGGCCCGGCTCCGAGCCCGCGGATTGCGGGCCGACCTGAATCAGCCCCAGCGAGTCGATCCAGCCGATCGAGCCGCCGCCGGCACCCAGCGTTTCCACCTGGATCATCGGCACGCCGATCCTGTAGCGCAGGAAGTCGATGTTCTTGTTGAGGTTGGTCTGCCCGTCCTTGGTCAGCGTGATGTCGAAGGACGTACCGCCCATGTCCACGGTAATGACGTTCTTCTTCTTGAACGGTGCGGAGACGAAGAGGCCCGCCTGCGGAGCTGACGCCGGGCCGGAGTTGATGGCGTAGACGGAGCGGTCCGTCATCGCCTGGCCGATGGCGAGGCCGCCATTGGACTGGAAGTAGCGCACCGGCTGCTTGGCGCCGAGCGACTTGAAGTAGGCATCCACCGCCTGCACGTATTTGCGCATAACGGGGGCGAGATAGGCATTCACCACCGCGGTCGAGGTGCGGGTGTATTCGCGCACCTGCGGATAAAGCTCGGAGCCCACGGTGAGGATCGCATTGGGCAGCATCTCGCGCACGATCTCCGCGGCGCGCCGCTCATGCGCGGGGTTCAGCACCGACCAGACAAAGGAGATGGCAACCGTCTCCACACCTTCCTTGGCGAACAGCTCGCACGCCGCGCGCACATCGGCCTCTTCCATCGGCGTGCGGACGGTGCCGTCGGAGATCACGCGCTCGCGCACGCCTTTGCGCAGGTAGCGCGGCACAAGCATGGTTGCTGCCGGATATTCCGGGTCGTAGCGGAAGCCGTCTTCCTTGTGGCCGTTGCGGATCTCGATCGAGTCCTCATGGCCCGCGGTGCAGATGAGGCCGGTCTTGCCGCCACGGTGCGTGATCAGCGCATTGAGGCCAACCGTCGTGCCATTGATGCAGAGATCGCAATCCGAGACGAGCGCCGAGGCGCTGATCCCGAAATCATCGGCGATGAGCTTCAACCCATCCTCGATGGCCCTTGTCGGGCCGGACGGCGTCGAGAGCGACTTGAAGAGCTTGACCTCTCCGGTCGCGCGGTTCGCCACCACGAAGTCCGTGAAGGTGCCGCCCGCGTCGATGCCAAGACGATAAGTGGTGCGCATTGTTCAGTCCCTTCTCACGCCGCCGACCGCAGCCGCTCGGTGGCGGCCATGTCGACATCGAGGGTCTTCGGATCCTTGATCACCACGCCGTAGTCTTCCTTCGCGCCGCGTATCGAGACGAGACCGTTCCTCACGTCCCACACCACTTTCTCGATGGGGCGTTCATAAGGGTTGCCATAGCCGCCGCCGCCGGGGTTCATGTTGGTCACGGTCTCGCCCGGCTTGATGGTTTCCATGATGTTGGTGCGCTTGACGTCCGCCTTGCCGCCGCGCGTCAGCATCACGCGGCCGACTTTCGAGTCGATGTCCCTGGACTTGGCGCCAGCAGCACCCATGGCGGGAATGCGCCGTCCCTCGCCGAAGCCGATGCACAGCATCTCCTTGTCGAGGGGTTCCACCTCCCAGGCCGTGCCGGAGCCGCCGCGGAACTTCCCCGCACCGCCGGAGTCGGTCATCAGCGAGTATTTGTGGATGATGATGGGATAGGAATACTCGAGCAGCTCCACGTCACCGGACGTGAGCGCGCCGAAGCAGCACTCAGGCCCCACCGCATGCCAGCCGTCCTGCTGCGGCGTGGCGCCGCCGCCGGAGATGATGGTGGCGAGCACCATGGTGACGAATTCCTCATTGGTGCGCGAATCCCAGCCCGCGATGTTGAGGCCATTGGCATGGCCCCAGCTTGCCGCCACCTTGGACGGCATCGCCTTCTCGAAGGCAAGCCGCACCGCGTCGGTGAGCGTCTCCATCGGCGTCGTCGTGCAGTTCATGTGGGGTGCCGGCTCAGCCGCGTTGCAGATGGTGCCCTTGGGGCCAAAGTCCACCGAGACGCAGCGGTAGAGGCCTTCGTTGTAAGGCGGCGGCAGGGCCGCGAACATCATGAGGCCCAGATAGACGCCCGAATGCGAGTTCCCCTCATATGAATTGATGAAATAGGGAATTTGCGGCGGCGAAGAGATGGCGATGTGGCAGCCGTCCCCCTTGATCGTCACTGTCGCCTTGATCTCGAAATCACCAAAGCCGTGGCCAGCGTCCTCGAGGATGGCGACACCTTCATAAGTGCCATCCGGCACGGTCTTGATCAGGCCGCGCATGTGGCGGTCCGCCATGTCGAGCAGTTCATTGATGCAGGCATCGACCGTCTTCTGGCCATACTTGTCCAGCATGGCGATCAAATTGCGCTCGCCCACCTGGCAGGCGCCGATCAGCGCGTTGAAGTCGCCCTCCTGGTCGCGCCTGGCGCGCATGTTGGTGAAGATCATGTTGAGCACGTCGTTGCGCGGCTTGCCCTTGTCCCAGATCTTCACCGGCGGAATGCGCAGGCACTCGGCATAGATTTCCTTGGCATTGGGATTGTAACCCGCGGGCACCGGCCCGCCGATGTCGGTCAAATGCCCCTTGCACACCGTCCAGTAGACGAGTTTGCCCTTGTAGAAGACGGGCTTGTACATGCAGGTGTCGATGGCATGGCTGCCGCCGAAGGCCGGGTCGTTGTGGAGGATGAGGTCACCCTCATGGATGTCGCCCTCGAAGAACTTGGCGACAGCCTTCATGGCGGGGATCAGAGAGCCCAGGTGGATCGGAATGTCCTGGCCCTGCAGGATCATCTCCGTATTCGCGTTGAACAGCGCATTCTAATAATAATGCGCCATGTTGAAGAAGGAGGATCTCTCCGTCTT
>JBEILC010000205.1:0-5456 GCA_040379425.1 Hyphomicrobiales bacterium | reverse complement strand
GCGCGCCGGGCCGAGCGGGGGCCGAGCCCCGGCAGCTTGGCGAGGAGCTGGATCAGCCGCTCGATTTCGGGTCCGGTGGTGCGGCGTGACATCAGAAGGGCAGCTTGAAGCCCGGCGGCAGCGGCAGCCCGCCCGTCACTGACTTCATCTCCTCAGCCATCATGGCTTCGGATTTGTTCTTGGCATCGGTGTGGGCGGCGATGATCAGGTCCTCGAGAATGTCCTTCTCCTCGGGCTTCATCAGCGAGGGGTCGATGACGACCGCGGTCATGGCGCCCTTGCCGGTGAGCGTCACCTTGACGAGGCCGCCGCCGGACTGGCCGGTGACGGTGGCCTGCTCGAGCTTCGCCTGCATCTCCGCCATGCGGGACTGCATGGCCTGCACCTGCTTCATCATGTCACCGAGGTTCTTCATCGCTCTCACTCACGCTGTTGGGAAGGATGGTGGGTTCCGGCTCCTTGACGTCGACGATCTCGGCTCCGGGAAAACGCTTCAGCACCGCCTGGACATCCGGGTGCTCGCGCGCCAGCAGGAACAGGCTGTCCTTGCTCTCCTGACGCTGGCGGGAGACAGGCTTCTCGCCGCCCTCCTTCGCCACCATGACCATCCAGCGCATGCCGGTGAAGGCTTCGAGCTTGCGGGCGATCTCGCCGGGCAGGCCCGGATGGGCGCCGGGCTCCAGCGCCAGCTCGAACTGGCCCGGCGCCACGCGGATCGGGCGCACCAGGCTTTCGAGGTCGGATTTCAGCTTGATGTCACGCTTCTCGACGGCCAGCGCGATCAGGTCCTTGACGCTCGAGAAGGCGCGGGTTTCGGTTGGCGCGACCGGCGCTGAAGACGGCTGTGATTTCACGGCAAGCGCTGCCTGCGCCTCGCCCGCCGTCTCGGCGCCGCCGCGCAGCAGTTCACGCGCGCTGAGCGGCGCCACGCGCTCGGTTGTGTGGGCCTGCTTCACGAGCTTCGCCAGCTCCTCCCCGCCCGGCAGGTCGGCGGCATAGGACAGGCGGATCAGCACCATCTCGGCCGCCATCAGCGGTTCGGAATGGAGTTCCGCCTCCCTTATGCCCTTCAGCAGCATGGACCAGGCGCGGGTCAGATGCCCCATGCCGCAGTCCTGCGCATGTTTCGCGCCGCGTGTCTTCTCGGCCTCGGTGCGCGAGGTGTCGGCCAAGGCGCCGGCCTTCACCACCTTGAGGCGGGTGACCCAGTGCACATAATCCGCGAGATCGCCCAGGATGGTGACAGGGTCGCCGCCCTCCTGATACTGGCTCTCGATCTCCTCCACGGCAGCCTTGGCATCACCTGACATCACCGCCTCGAACAGGCCGATGATGCGGGAGCGGTCCATCAGCCCCAGCATGGCCGCGACGTCATGGGCCTTCACCTTGCCCTCGCCATAGGCAATCGCCTGGTCGAGCAGCGAGAGGCCGTCACGCACCGAGCCTTCGGCGGCGCGCGCGATCATGGCCAGCGCATCGGGTTCGGCCTCGACACCTTCCTTCACCGCGATGCCGGCGTAATGGCAGGCAAGCAGGGCCGCGTCCAGCCGCTTCAGGTCAAAGCGCTGGCAGCGCGACAGGATGGTGACGGGGACCTTGTTGATCTCGGTCGTGGCGAAGATGAACTTCACATGCGGCGGCGGTTCTTCCAGCGTCTTGAGCAGCGCGTTGAAAGCGCTCTTCGAGAGCATGTGCACTTCGTCGATGATATAGACCTTGTAGCGCGCCTGGACCGGCGCATAGCGCACGCTGTCGATGATCTCGCGCATGTTGTCGACGCCGGTGTTGGAGGCGGCGTCCATCTCGATCACGTCCATGTGGCGGGATTCGAGGATGGCCTCGCAGTGCGGGCCAAAGTCCGGCATGTCGATGGTGGGCTTGTCGCCATAGTTCAGCGCCCGGGCGATGAGCCGGGCTGTGGTCGTCTTGCCGACGCCGCGCACACCCGTCAGCATGAAGCCTTGCGCGATGCGGCCCGAGGCGAAGCCATTGGTGAGGGTGCGCACCATTGCATCCTGGCCGATGAGGTCAGGGAATGTGCGGGGGCGGTATTTCCGGGCAAGAACGCGATACCCCGTGGCGTTCGCGCCGCTCTGCGTCTCATCCATGGCGGGCTTCCGCGGGGGAGCTTACTAGTGGCCTGTTCTTGCCGTCAAAGTGGTTTCCACTTTGACGGAACATGCCTGGAAGGTGGGAGGCTGGACGGGCAACCCGTTCCAAACTCGTTAGGGCTGCTTCCTTCCGGACCTGACCCGGTTGGCGAGCGGCACGTCCGCCGCCAACCTCCCGCGCGCTATATGGGCGTTGGGGCCGGAAAAGGCAAGCGCCATGGCTTGCAAAGGGTTGCTCCACGAGGCATTCTATATCTTGATCGATTTCGAGGAGCGGTTCACATGTTGAGGAAGATGCTTGCGGTCCTGACGGGCGTCCTGGGCCTTGCCATGCTGGCGCCCGCTGCCTCCGCCGGGGAATTCTTCGCCTTCGGCAACCATGACGACCACTCGATCCGGATCTGGAAGCCCTATGTGATCGAAAAGAACTGCACCGACGATTTCTACCACTGCAAGGTGCGCATGGACTATGCGCCCCATGAGCACTCCATGGTGGTGAGGCCGGGGAGCTATTGGTACCAGAAGCCCTTCAAGGTCTATCGCTACGGCGATTTCAAGCACCGCCACCATGCCCGGCACGCCTCTGCCCATATGGCCTGGTGCGAGGGCCGCTACCGCAGCTATGACCCCGCAACCGACATTTTCGTCGGCAAGGGCCACAAGCACTACCGTTGCAACAGCCCCTATGATGGGCGCTGATCGCTTGGATTGACCCGTGGCTGCCGGTTGACTAAGTGACGGCCATGCCGCTGCTGCCGATCGTCACATTGCCGGACGAGAAGACGCTCCGCGAGGTATCAAAGCCCGTGGGACAGGTCGATTCCAGCGTCCGCAAGCTGTGGGACGACATGCTCGAGACCATGTACAAGGCGCCCGGCATCGGGCTTGCCGCGATCCAGGTCGGCGTGCCGCAGCGCCTGCTCGTCATCGACCTCGCCAAGGATGGCGAGGAGAAGAAGCCGCTGTTCGTCGCCAACCCCGAGATCATCTGGGAGAGCGAGGCGCGGAGCGACTACGAGGAAGGCTGCCTCTCGATCCCTGAATACTACGAGATGGTGACGAGGCCGGCCGAGGTCAAAATGCGCTACCTTGACCGCCAGGGCGAGCCCATGGAGCTTCACGCCACGGGGCTGATGGCCACCTGCCTGCAGCATGAGATCGACCACCTCAACGGCGTGCTGTTCATCGACCACATTTCCCGCCTGAAGCGGGAGCGCGTGATCAAGAAATTCCAGAAGGCCCAGCGGCTCGGAAAGCTCTGAGTATGCGCCTCGTGTTCATGGGAACGCCGGACTTCGCGGTCGAAACGCTGAAGGCCTTGGAGGAGGCAGGCCATGAGATCGCCTGCGTCTATTCCCAGCCACCCCGGCCCGCGGGCCGTGGGCTGGCGGAGCAGCCCTCCCCCGTCCATGCCTTCGCGGCGTCCAAGGGAATTGAGGTGCGCACTCCTGTTTCGCTGAAAGCGCCCGAGGAACAGGCGCGATTTGCTGACCTCAAGGCCGATGCGGCGGTGGTGGCGGCCTATGGGCTGCTGCTGCCGAAGGCCATTCTCGATGCGCCGCGCCTTGGCTGCTTCAACATCCATGCCTCGCTGCTGCCGCGCTGGCGGGGGGCGGCTCCCATCCAGCGTGCCATCATGGCGGGCGATCCTGAAACCGGCGTCACCATCATGCGCATGGAGGAAGGTCTCGATACCGGGCCGATGTGCAAGGTGGGCAGGCTCGCCATCACGCCGGAGACCACGGCACAGTCACTGCATGACGCGCTGGCGGCGATAGGCGCCAGGCTGATGGTGGAGGTGCTGGCGCAGGAGACCATCGCCTGTTCGCCGCAGCCCGCAGACGGTGTGACCTATGCGAAGAAGATCGACAAGGCGGAAGCCCGCATCGACTTCTCGAAGACTGCGGCTGAGGTGCGCAACCACATCCACGGCCTCTCGCCCTTCCCCGGCGCATGGTTCCAGGCGAAGGGTGCCCGCATCAAGGTGCTGCTGTGCGAAACGGTGGAGGCCACGGGCAAGCCCGGGACCTTCATCGACGATAGCCTGTGCATCGCCTGCGGATCGGGCGCCATCCGCCTCCAGAAGCTCCAGCGCGAAGGCAAGGGTGCGATGGAGGCAGAGGAATTCCTGCGTGGCTTCTCCATTCCACACGGCACGGAGGCCGCCTGATGCCGCGCTATCGCCTCACCATCGAGTATGACGGCGGGCCCTTCACCGGCTGGCAATCCCAGGCGGGCGGCGCCTCCATCCAAGACGTGATCGAGCGCGCCGTGGCCATCATCAATGGCGGGCATTCCATGGTTTATGGCGCGGGCCGCACCGATGCCGGCGTGCATGCGCTGGCCCAGGCGGCGCATGTGGACCTCGTGAAACAGTGGGACACATTCAAGCTCCGCAATGCGCTGAACGGCAACATGCGCGCGCATCCGGTGAGCGTGCTCGAAGCCGAAGAAGTGCCGGATGACTTCCACGCCCGCTTCTCCGCCACACGGCGCTACTATCTCTACCGCATCCTGAACCGCAGGGCACCGCCCGCCCTCGACCGGGGCAAGGTGTGGTGGCTGCCGGTGGAGCTTGATTCGGATGCGATGCATGAGGCGGCACAACACCTCGTCGGCAAGCATGACTTCACCACCTTCCGCGCGGCCCAGTGCCAGGCCAACTCGCCGGTCAAGACGCTGGACCGTTTCGAGGTGGCGCGCTACGGTGAGCTGATCGAGATCCGGGCCGATGCGCGCTCCTTCCTGCACAATCAGGTGCGCTCCATGGTGGGCTCTCTGCGCCAGGTGGGCGAAGGCAAGTGGACGCCGTGGGAGATGAAGCGCGCGCTCGAAGCCGCGGACCGCGCTGCCTGTGGGCCGGTGGCCCCGCCCGAGGGCCTCTATCTTCTGCGCGTCGGCTACAATTCCGCCGAAAAGTAATCCGCAATGATGCGGCCATAGACAGCCTGCGTGGCATGCAGCTCGTCGATGCCGATCCGCTCATCCGTCTGGTGGATCGTGGCATTGGTGGGGCCGAATTCGAGGACGGGGCAATAGTCCTTGACGAAGCGCGCATCCGACGTGCCGCCGCTGGTCGAAAGCCTGGGCAGCACGCCCGTCTCGCGCTCGACCGCGTCCTGCACAAGGCCCACGAAGGCGCCGGGCTCGGTGATGAAGGCCTCCGCCCCCTCGGTGGCTGACACCGACCATGTGCCGCCCATCTCGGCCTTCACGGCAGAGATCTCGCCATCGACCCAACCTTTAAGCGAGGCGAAGCTGTGCTCCGGCGAGAAGCGGATGTTGAACTTCGCCATGGCGCGCGACGGGATGACATTGCCTGCGGGGTTGCCGACATCGAAGGTG
>JBEILC010000204.1:0-5470 GCA_040379425.1 Hyphomicrobiales bacterium | reverse complement strand
TGGGCAGTCCGATGCGCTGGTCTCTCCAATGCGAGACGATCAAGGATCGGCAACTGATCGTCGGAGAGGATGAGTTGATGGACACGTCCCGCTGGCAGCCTGCCGGCCAGTTCTCCCGCGACAACGGCAGGCAATAGGGCGGTAGCGAAGCAGTCCGCGTTTGCGGCATCGCAGAAGCACATGTCCTCTGCTACCTTATCCGAACCTGCACAGGCAAGGATCAGCTAGGAATGAACGCCGGAGCACTCATGCCGTGTCGTGCAACACTCAAGACCGGGAACTCGAATGAACCAGAATTATGAATCCGCCCATACGGAGTTGCACTTCATCAACCGGTCAGGATGGCTGCGTGCGGCCGTTCTGGGTGCAAATGATGGGGTCGTCTCCGTCTCTTCACTGATCGTCGGCGTTGCCACCGCCGATGCTTCGCCGACCGCCATTCTCATAGCCGGTTTCGCAGGTCTTGCTGCGGGCGCCATGTCCATGGCGGCTGGGGAGTATGTCTCTGTCAGCTCCCAGTCGGATATCGAGCAAGCTGACATCACGCGCGAGCGGCAGGCACTGCTGGACACGCCCGATGCTGAGATGCGCGAGCTTGCATCGATTTTCGTGTCGAGGGGGCTGACACCTGAAACGGCTGCCCTGATTGCCCGGGAAATGTCCGGTAATGATGCGCTTCAGGCACATGTCCGGGAGGAGTTGGGGTTGTCTGAAGTCCACGCAGCGAAGCCACTGCAGGCTGCATTTGTATCGGGGCTGACATTTTCGATTGCCGCTGCAGTTCCACTGGCGGCGGCCGTCTTTGCGCCCCGGGGTCTCATTGTAACGACTGTGGTCATCGTGACGCTTATGGCGCTCGCGGCCCTCGGTGCGTTGGGTGCCTATGCCGGGGGCGCCAGGATGCTTCGGGCGACGCTCCGCGTTCTCTTCTGGGGTGCGGCGGCCATGGCGATCACCGCAGGCGTCGGATATGTTTTTGGCGTGTCAGTTTGACGGGAAGCGAGAGCCCGGGTCCGTTCAAGTACTTGTAGGGTTATTCTCGCTGATGCGGCCGGCTGCAACCATCAGTCTTGTGCGAGCGGCCTTCATCCGGGAGTTGTTCATGTCAGATGGCGCCTTGGCGCCTCGGCACGGAAGCAAGTTGCTTGGAGGGGCATGGGCTCTGCCGGGTTGATGCAGATCAGGACGTTGCCATAAAGTCCTGTGGCAAGGTCTTCTTCAACCGCGAGAGGCTTGGAAGTTGAATTCATACGCCACAACACCATTGCACCAGGGTCTGACGCCGGAGGAGGCGCGGGCGCGGCTTGCATCAGGCGGGTTCAATGAGCTGCCGCGGGCAAGGCGCCGGTCTGCAGTCCGGATCGTGTTCGAAGTCCTGCGGGAGCCGATGCTGGCGCTGCTGATTGCGGGAGGCGTGGTCTATCTTCTGCTTGGTGACCTGGAGGAGGCCCTGGTCCTCCTGGCCTTTGCCTGCCTGTCGGTCGGGATCACCGTCGTTCAGGAGGCGCGAACGGAACGCGTGCTCGAGGCGTTGCGCGATCTGACCAGCCCGCGCGCTCTGGTGATCCGGGGCGGAGAGAGGCAGCGGATCGCGGGACGGGAGGTGGTGCGTGGCGATCTCATCGTCCTGTCCGAAGGTGACAGGGTTCCTGCTGATGCGCGCCTGCTCGTCGCGGAGGGCCTGTCGGCGGACGAATCCCTGCTGACCGGCGAGGCCGTTCCGGTACGCAAGATGGCCGCAGCATCAGATGCCGCGGCTGAGGGCAGTCCGCGTCCGGGCGGCGAAGATCTGCCCATGGTGTTCTCAGGCAGCCTCATTGTGCGCGGGTCGGCCATTGCCGAAGTGACGGCCACCGGACCGGCCAGCGAGATCGGCAGGATTGGCGCGTCCCTCGCCATGCTCGAAACCGACACGCCGCATCTGCAACGCCGGATGCGGAGGCTGGTCATTGCATTCGCGGTGATGGGGGCCGCGGTTAGCGTTGCAGTCGTCGTCCTTTATGGGTTCCTGCGCGGGGGCTGGCTGGAAGGCGTGCTTGCCGGAATCGCCGTGGGCATGTCGATGTTGCCCGAGGAGTTTCCAATGGTGCTGGCCGTGTTCATGGCGATGGGGGCCTGGCGGATTTCCAAGGTGAGGGTGCTGACGCGGCGGGCATCCGCGATCGAAACGCTTGGGGCAGCAAGCGTGCTGTGCACCGACAAGACCGGCACATTGACCGAGAACCGCATGACGATCGCCGAGCTGCGCCTGGCCGACGGGACTGCAGTCAAGATCGGTAGCGCGCCGCTTCCCGAAGCGTTTCGTGACATAGCAGCAGCGGGGATGATGGCCTCGGCGCCTGAACCATTCGATCCGATGGAAAAGGCCTTTCACGCACTGGCACATGCCGATGTGCGTCCCGGCGAGGTGCTGCCGGGAACGGGTAGGAAACTGCTGCGGACATATGCGCTGGCGTCCGACCTGCTGGCCATGTCGCAGGTCTGGGACGTGGGCGATGGGAGTCGGCGGATTGCTGCAAAGGGTGCTCCCGAAGCGGTGGCCGGTCTCTGCCGGTTCGATGCCTCTGCGCGTGGGGCAGTGACGGCGCAGGTCGATCAGATGGCAAAGGCAGGGTTACGTGTGCTGGGGGTGGCGGAGGCGGAGTTTGACGGCGCTGATCTCCCTGATGGCCAGCGCGCCTTCGCCTTTCGCTTTCTGGGTCTGGTTGGGCTGGCCGATCCGCTGCGCGCCTCGGTGCCGCAGGCGGTGGCGCTGTGCCGCAGCGCGGGGATCCGGGTGATCATGATCACCGGCGACTATCCGGCCACGGCGCAGACCATCGCGGCACAGGCGGGTCTGCATGGCGACCGGGTGATCAGCGGCACCGAGCTCCAGGCAATGCCGGACGCCGATCTGGCAACGGCGGTGCGGGACGTCACCATTTTCGCCCGCATCATGCCGGAACAGAAACTCCGCATCATCAACGCGCTGAAAGCCACCGGCGCCGTCGTCGCCATGACCGGCGACGGGGTGAATGATGCGCCTTCGCTGAAGGCCGCTGACATTGGCGTGGCAATGGGCGGGCGCGGCACGGATGTGGCGCGTGAAGCGGCCAGCATCGTGCTGTTGGACGATGACTTTGGGTCGATCGTCACCACCGTCCGGTTGGGACGGCGTATCTATGACAACCTCCGAAAGGCGATGAGCTTCATTCTGGCGGTGCATGTGCCCATCGCCGGGCTCGCTCTGATGCCTTTGCTCTTGGGCATGCCGATCCTGTTCAGTCCCGTGCATATCGCCTTTCTGGAAATGGTGATCGATCCGGTCTGCTCGCTGGTGTTCGAGGCCGAAACAGAGGAAGAGGGGGTCATGAGACGCCCGCCGCGCCCTCCTGCTGAGCCGTTGTTCTCCGCGCCCACGATCCTGTGGAGCCTCGTTCAGGGCCTGCTTGTTCTGGGAGTAACCGCCACGATCTTTGTCTCCTCACCTCAATACGGTCTGGCGCCCGACCAGGTTCGCGGACTGACTTTTGCCGCGCTGGTCTTTTGCATCATGGCACTGATCCTCGTGGACCGATCATCGTCATCCTCCATCATCACGGCAGTCAGTCGTCCCAACCGGGCGCTTGCGGCGGTCGTTCCGATCGTGGCTGTCCTGCTTTCTGTTGCGCTGTTCTGGCAGCCTGCCCGCGATCTCTTCGGGTTCGGCGCGCTTGAACCCAGACTTCTGGCTGTTCCACCTCTGACGGGCCTGATCGTGCTCTTGGTGCTAGAGGCGCTGAAACCGGTCTGGCGGCACGCTGTCCAAACACCCGCATCACCGCATGGCTCAATGCCCAACAGGAGACATACATGACAAGCAATCCGAACAGAGCCGGCCTCGAACGGAAAGCCGTGGCAGTGCCGATCCTGTGGTTCGAGGATCTTCGACGCGAGGATGTCGGGAAGGTGGGAGGAAAGAATTCTTCGCTTGGTGAAATGGTCAGCACCCTCGGCTCCATGGGCGTGCAGGTTCCACCCGGCTTCGCAACGACCTCGGATGTCTATTGGCAGTTCATCAGCGCGAATGATCTCCGCATTCGCATGGACGGCATGCTTGGCGACCTGGCAAAGGGCAAGGCGACGCTCGCACAGACAGGCCAGGCAATCCGGTCACTCATTCTTGCGGGTGACTGGCCAACCGACACCGCCGCGGTCATCGTTCAGGCTTATCGCGAGCTCTCGAAACGCGCCGGAAAGGCCGAAGCCAGCGTAGCGGTACGCTCAAGTGCCACCGCCGAAGACCTCCCAGATGCAAGCTTTGCCGGTCAGCAGGAGACATTCCTCAACATCACGGGCGAAGCGGCCTTGCTCGATGCCTGCCGCCGTTGCTTCGCTTCGCTCTTCACCGACCGTGCGATCAGCTATCGGCAGGCGAAGGGTTTCAATCACATGTCGGTGGCGCTGTCGATCGGCATTCAGCAGATGGTACGCTCGGACCTTGCTGGTTCCGGCGTGATGTTTTCCATTGATACCGAAAGCGGCTTTCCAAGAGTGGTCGTGATCGACGCAGCATTCGGCCTCGGCGAGAATGTCGTGCAGGGTGCGGTCGATCCGGACGAGTATCAGGTGTTCAAGCCGCTGCTTTCGAACCCGGCGTACAGGCCTGTCATCCACAGGAAGTGTGGCGAAAAGGCCATCAAGATGGTTCTCGGCTCGGCCGACGAACCGACCCGCAATGTTCCGACGTCGAAAGCCGAAAGGGCGTCCTTCGTTCTGTCCGAGAAGGAGGTTCTGAAACTGGCCTCATGGGCTGTGACGATCGAGAATCATTATCGATGTGCAATGGACATGGAGTGGGCGAAAGACGGTGAAACGGGTGACCTGTACATCGTGCAGGCCCGGCCTGAGACCGTGCAGTCCCAAAGGGACGTCTCGGCATACCGGTCTTATCGGATCACGCAGAAGGGCAAGGAAGTGGCGCGTGGAATCGCTATTGGCGATGCCGCGGTAGCGGGCCGGGTCTGCATGATCGAGAGCGCGCGCGACATTGCGCAGTTTGTGGACGGATCAATTCTTGTGACCGGAACGACGGATCCCGACTGGGTGCCGATCATGAAGCGGGCGCGGGCCATCATCACCGATCATGGCGGACGCACGTCGCATGCGGCAATCGTCAGCCGGGAGCTGGGCCTTCCGGCGATCGTCGGCACGGGAAACGCCACGGAGGTCCTTTCGAGCGGACGGGATGTTGTGGTGTCCTGCGCCGAAGGGGATAACGGCATCGTATACGACGAAACCGCACGTTTTGAATCGGAGACCGTCGACATCGGTGGAATTCCTCAGACAAAGACGCAGGTGATGCTCAACCTGGCCAACCCGTCGGCGGCATTCAGATGGTGGAGGCTTCCGGCTGATGGCGTTGGCCTGGCGCGGATGGAGTTCGTCATCAGCAACCACATCCGCATCCACCCCATGGCCCTGGTCAATTACGGCACGCTGAAGGATCAGG
>JBEILC010000203.1:0-5492 GCA_040379425.1 Hyphomicrobiales bacterium | reverse complement strand
GGGCCAGCCCAGCGTGGAGAACGGCCAGAGGGCGGAGGAGAACCAGGTGTCCAGCACGTCCTCATCGCGCGTGAGGTTCACGCGCGTGCCGTAATGCGCCGCAGCCGCATCCAGCGCCAGATTCTCCGTCTCCTCGACGAAAATCGTGCCGTCCGGCCCATACCACGCCGGGATCTGATGCCCCCACCAGAGCTGGCGCGAGATGCACCAGGGCTGGATGTTGCGCATCCATTCGTAATAGGTCTTCTCCCAGTTTTTAGGCACGAAAGCGGTCTCGCCCTTCTCGACCGCGGCGATGGCAGGCTTGGCGAGTTCGGCGGCGTTCACATACCACTGCTCGGTCAGCCACGGCTCGATCACAACGTCCGAGCGGTCGCCATGCGGCACCTGGTTGGTGTGCGGCTCGATCTTGTCGAGAAGCCCTTGCGCTTCGAACATCTCGACGATGCGCTTTCGCGCCTCGAAGCGGTCAAGCCCGTTAAGCGCCATGGTCTCGGGCGGGACATCGGCACCTTCAAGGAACTCGGAATTGCCTTCGATCAGGATCTTGCCGAGCTGATCGAGCACATTGATCTGGCGGAGCTCATTACGCTTGCCGACATCGAAGTCGTTGAAGTCATGCGCCGGCGTGATCTTGACGGCACCCGTGCCCTTTTCGGGGTCGGCATAGTCATCGCCCACGATGGGGATGAGGCGGCCCACCAGCGGCAGGCGCACGAACTTGCCGATCAGGTGCTTCAGCTTCTCGTTCTCGGGGTGCACGGCAACGCCTGAGTCTCCCAGCATCGTCTCGGGCCGCGTGGTGGCCACCACGATGAATTCATCCGTGCCATCGATCGGGTAGCGGAGGTGCCAGAGCGAGCCCTTCACCTCCTTCTGCACCACTTCGAGATCCGAGATGGCGGTCAAAAGCTTCGGGTCCCAGTTGACCAGGCGCTTGTCCTTGTAGATCAAACCGTCCTTGTAAAGCTGCACGAAGACCTTGAGCACGGCCTTGGACAGCCCCTCATCCATCGTGAACCGCTCGCGCGACCAGTCGCAGGATGCACCGAGGCGGCGGAGCTGGCGGGAAATGGTGCCGCCCGACTCATCCTTCCATTCCCACACACGCTTCAGGAAGGCCTCGCGGCCCATGCTGCGGCGGTCCGTCTTGTTTTCCTTCTGCAGGAGGCGTTCCACCACCATCTGGGTTGCGATGCCGGCGTGGTCCGTACCCGGCTGCCAGAGCACGTCCTTGCCGCGCATGCGCTCGAAGCGGACGAGAATGTCCTGGATGGTGTTGTTGAGCGCGTGGCCCATATGCAGCGAGCCCGTCACATTGGGTGGCGGGATCACGATTGTGAAGGGGTCAGCCTTGGGTTTCCGCCCCGGCTTGAAGAAGCCACGCGCCTCCCATTCGGCATAGAGCCGTGCTTCCATTTCGGCGGGCGTAAATGTCTTTTCAAGCATGAGGCGTCCGGCAACCGGTTGATGTTGTGGTGCGCCTTAAACACCAGAGGCCTGCCCCGCGCAACGGTTCAGTCCCTTGCCGCGCCGCCTCAGATGACGAGGGTCAAGACCGGTTGCGGCGCTTCGAGGAAGCGCACCCACATCTCGCGCGGGCGGCGCCAGACGATGCGCACGTGGCGCACTTCGTTGTTCGAGGGGATCGCGAGGCGCATCTCGGTGGGCAGCATGGTCGTGTCCCCGCAGGAGAGCAAGGCGCCGTCCTCGTGGATCTCGCGCACCATGCAGTCGAAAACGGTGCGATTGTTGAGGTGGATCAGCTTTCCCTTTTTGAAGACCCGGCTCCGCAGCGCGCCACCCTGCTCGCGTAGGCCAGCCTTCGCCTCAAGCCCTGCGGGGGCAGATGGCGGATTTTCCATTTGCTGCTGCGTCATGTCACTCTCTCCGTCTCGATAGGGAAGCTTAAGCACTCGATGTTGACGCCAGGCCAGCAGTATACTTAACCTCTAATTGAGGTGCAAACTAATAATTTAGAAAAACTCTAGAAAGTCACTCATCCCCTAGGGTGAGGAAGGCCACCCCGATCAGATCGGCGTGACGCCATACGACTCTCACCTCGAAGGTCTCGCGGATCGAGCCGTCGCTGACGAAGCCCAACCGGAACCTTGAAGGCAGAATACAGAAATGGCCGATCTGCAGGCGGGCACCGCCATCCGACACGTCTCGGACTGTACAATCTATGATTGTGGAATGATCATGCAGGAAGGCCTTTCCCCGCTTCAGGACGCGGTGGCGGCGGTATCTCCGCCGCTCCATGCCGCCTCTGTCCGAGGGACCAAACTTCCCCGCCATCCGCCATCCGCCATCCATTATGCCCAGTGGTGGCCGCGCGCCCCTTCCGGCCACCCCGGTGCCGTTACCGGCCGGTTCTTGCGACGCGTTCGATTTCTTCGCGGACGATCCTCTCGACCATGCCAGGCAAGTTCTCCTCAAGCCACTGCTTGAGCATGGGCTTGAGCATTTCGCGCGTGATGTCCTCGATGGACTGCTCGTTGACAGCACGGGCGACAAACGTCTCGGCAAGCCTGCTGAAGGCCGTCTGAACCGATTGCGCGGACGCGCCGGACAGGATCGGCACCTGGTCGGTCCGGGCGGTGCGGGTATTCTCGCGCGGGGGTTCTGAACGATCTTCAGCCGTCCATGCGGGTGCCGGGCGCTCAGACTGCGTGAAGCGGGCCTGTGGGCCGGCCGTCTGCTCCGGGCGCGAAACGGGCCGGGCGGGCGCTTCCGGCTCGATGAGGGTCGAGCGGAGCCTTGGTGCGGGCTGGGGAGCAAGCGGTGGCGCCGGCGGGGGCGCCTGGACCTGCGCCGCCGGCTCAATGTCGCGCCAGGCGCGCCGAGGCGTGTTGCTGCGGAGCGCGGCGGCAAGGCTCGCCGCACGCTGTGCGGGGTCCCGGGACGCCGGTTCTACGGAGCGGGATCGGCCGATCTTTTCCCGGAGTTGCTGGATTTCGCTCGAGGTGGCGGAAGGTTCTTCGCCAGAACGCATGGCCCCGCCACGCGCTGCAACGGGCGCGACTTCGGGTCCGATATCCTCGTTGATCGCCTTGCGGATCGAAGCAAGAAGATCTTCCATGCGCGGTTCTGCAGTCACGTCGCCCACCATCTTGGGAGCATTTCGCCCCATTGAACCACAAGAATTACGCGAGAGCACACGCCTTGTCGAAGGCAGGAGTTTAACCTAGCGGAGCCATTGTGGACCTGGTCGAAGGCAATGCCCTTCATTCGACAGTCTTCACGTCAGTTCCGATCCACTTATCACGGACACGGCGGAAGTTCTCCTCGGGATCGTAGAACGGCACGCTGAGGCCCACGTCACGGGCGGTCAGGCGTCCAATGGCAGCGAGAAGCTGATAGCCGGCCACCACGCGGGATCTCTCGGCATTGACCTGGAGCACCTCCGCCTGCACCACCTCGCGCTGGGCGTCGAGCACGTCAAGCGTGGTGCGGGTGCCGGCCTGGTATTCCTGCTGGACACCGGTGAGCGCCAGCTGCGCGGCCCGGACCTGGGTTTTGGTATTGCGGATGATCTGGGCCAAGCCAGTATAGGCATTCCATGACTGCGCCACGGCAGCACGCACATCACGCGCCACCTCGATGACCTGGATGCGGCTTTGGCTGGCGCGCTGCTTGGCTTCCCGCACCTGCGAGTACACCACGCCGGATTCATAGAGAGGAATGCTGAGAGTTGCGCTGACCGTCACGGATCGGACGCCTGTCCTATCGAGGCTGAAGTCATTGTCGGAGGTGAAGCCGCGGGCCTGGATGCCGGCGCTGGGCAGCAACCCGGCACGCGCCACCTCGACATTGCTTTTGGACGCGACCTCCACGAAGGCGCGCGCCAGAATGCGCGGATTGATCTCGCCCGCGATGTCCAGCGCCGAAGCGAGCGACTTTGGCAGTTTCACGACCTTGGGATAGGAGAGCTTGCCCGGCTCATTGCCGACAAGTTGCACATAAGTGGCAACGGCAAGGGCGAGTTCTGTTTGCGTGTTGACCAGCAGGCTGCGGGATTCAGCCAGCCGTGCTTCGGCCTGGGCAACATCGGTGCGGGTAATCTCACCAACCTGGAAGCGCTCGTTGGAGGCAGAGACCTGGGCCTCGAGCGCCGCCACGTCCTTGCGGCGCAAGACCACGAGCTGGCGGCCGGCATAGACGTTCATATAGGCTTGCACGACGTTGAACAGCACCTGCTGTTCCGTCTCAAGGAGGCCCTGCTGGCCAGCGTCCACCTGCGCTTCGGCGGCCTTCGTACCTTCAACCGTGCGGAAGCCCCGGAAGAGAGGCTGATTCAGCACGATCGCCATATTGCCCGACTCTGTGCGGTTCCGGACGAGCGCACGATTCGGATCGCTCAAATCATTCAATGCCACCGACTCGCTCTGCACCGAACCCTCAACAGTGATGGTGGGCCGCCATCCGGACAACGCCTGCGGCACCAACTCGTCCGTCGCGCGCTGACCGGCACGGGCAGCGTTCAGTGTGGGATTGGTTACATAGGCCTTTTCCATGGCGCCGAACAGCGTATCGGCGGACGCTGCGCCACATGCGAACGCCATGGACAGCGCGAGCGCGGCCCCGAGGAATAGCCTCTGTCTGGAAAAACGTCTCATGTACTCACCTATCCCGCTCATACGTCAGAACACGAAAGCCGGTTTTTTCTTCTTCAAACCCGGCAGCGCAGCAACCGAAGCATCGAACACCTGGCGCACGGCAACCGCGCCCCCTGCCCTGGTGTAGACGCAAGCTTGCGCCATCTCCGTCTCGCCAACCACCGCGACGAGACGTCCGCCATCGGCAAGCTGGTTGATCCAGGCCTCCGGCACGTCACCCACGCGGCCTTCCGCGAGGATGACGTCGAAAGGCTGCTCTGCAGGCACGCCGGCCGCGAGAGGAGCCTCGACGAGTGTCACATTGGCGGTGCCTTCAAGGTTACGGCGCGCGGCCAAGGCCAAGCCCGCATCGCATTCGAGCGCCACGACACGTTCCGCCAGACCGGCCGCGACGCTGGCGCCATAACCCGTGCCGGCGCCCACCAAAAGGAGCTTGTCGGCCGGTTTGATCTGGGCGTGCTGCAGCATCCGCGCGAAGGCCATCACCTCGATAAGGGCGCGCGGTCCGCTGGCCTTGTCGGCAGGGTCCAGCGGAACGTCCTCGTCCATGTATGCGACGGCACGGCGGCTTTCAGGCACGAACTTCTCCCGCGGCACGCGCTCCACCGCAGAGATGATGCGCCTGTCGGTGATGCCATTGGGGCGCACCTGAGTTTCGACCATGTTGAGGCGGGCGGCGGAGTAGTCGGTCATCATCATTCTTCGTTCAGCGGGATACACGTTCAGGTCAACACAGTGTTAGCGAAGCTTGATGCGCAAGTCTAGCGCAAGAATGCTACCGTGGGCGGGTTTGAAGACAGCAACCACAAGGTTTGAAGAAGTGGTTGTTTCAACAAGGGGCATCGCCTATAAGCCGCGCCCGAAGGCCTCGTG
>JBEILC010000202.1:0-5568 GCA_040379425.1 Hyphomicrobiales bacterium | reverse complement strand
GAGGGCCTCTCAGAAGCCACGGCCCAGTGCAGGCCGAAGAAGAACCGGAGTCGCCTTGACTCGGACCAACGCCGGGCCAGCCGAATCATCATCGCCCCGTTACGGCCCAGACCCTCAGCCGTTGCACGTCTCTTCAATTCTTTTTACCGGTCTCGAGGGAAGGGGCTACATCGTTTACCATCTTCCCCTTCGTTGAGGTGATCGCTCCTCATCCGTCGCATCTTGTTTTTGGTTTGATTAGCTTTGCCAGAAATCTTGATCATCTCCTTCATATCTTGCTGTCCCAGCTTCTTTCCTGCATTTCGACCATGAGCAGATTATTGCTCTCTCACTCTTGCTCCCAAGTAGTTCTCTCATTGCCATTCGCTCGACACCGCTTTCTTAGCATTCTCCTCTTTTATCTTTGTCTGTTGGGTCCATCGTTTCATGTTCCTGCATTTGCTTGTCACTTTTGCCATCGTGCGTCATTCAAAAACATAATTCTAGCACTTCCTTGCCCATGCCTTCCTGAGTTATTGGCAAATGGCACCCGCCCAACATTGTTCTGTGCTGCTTTCTCGTTCTTTCCTTTCTCTGGTTTTGCCACGCCGTCCCGTCTAGGCTGCTGTTGTCGTTTGTGGAATAGAACCATTCCTCGCTTCCATTTGCCATTGCTTCCCGCTTTGCATTTGCCCATCCCTGCCCGGGATTTCGGTGCTTTCTTCGCCACGCCGTCGATGATGGGCTTTGCCGCGGCGCCGTCCATGGACGGTGCTGGCCCGGGGCTGTGATGCGGCGACGGGATACCATGCGTTGGTATCTGTCTTGTGTGCCCTCACTAGCAGCGCCGGCATCGTAAGGATTAACGTAGAGGGCTTGTTCATCTGGTTCATCTATGCCCTCTAACCCCACGGCCCATCTGGTTCTTCTGGTTCATCTACTAATGGCCACTAACCAACGCATGCGTTCATCCTTCAAGATACTGGTCGCATTGTACCGTATCTTCCATACTCTCTTCTCTTCTTTCTTCTCTGGTTCATCTATGGTTCATCTATGGCTCATCACATCTACTGTTCATCTTTTGGCGCTTCTCAGGCGCTTCTGCTTCTTTCTGTTCATCCGTCGGCTCGTCTGTGGGGGAGTGTCCGGGCGGTCTTGGGTCTTCGGCACGACAACCTGGTGACGCTTCGTGCTGCCTTTCTCCTCTGCCCGTCGGCAGGGTCCTGCAGTGCTGCGTCAGCCGGCTTTCCTGGCAGCTCGCGCTCTGGCATCCCCTCGGGCATCGTCAGGATTGTTTCTATCTCCGTGCGGGTTCGCGGTGAGTAACAGCGATCTCTGCTCTTCACGAGGTGTACTTGCCTCTAGCGCCTTCTCGGACAAGTCTAGGGGATGTCTCAAGTGAGTGGTCAAGCGGGGCCCAGTGAGATGGAGGACGGCGAGATGCGAGAGGATGATGGGGGTCGGCTAGATGGCGAGGATGAACGGTCTGGTTACGTATCTCCTGCCCACAATACAGCCGGCGGCGGGCCGTCAGTCCCCCAGGACAACGCGGGTGGGCTTCAGTTTCCTTCAGATGCGACGGCTCCGGGTACTCCGCATCCTCAAGGGATCGGGAGAGGAAGGGGCGGTGCCAAGGGGAGACGCGGATCAGGTTGGACGCGGCCCGCCGGCGCCAGACCAAGAGCCGGCAGCGCCCGTGGTACCGGCCCGGCAGCTCGGTCACGCAGTCGTGAACGATCAGCTTCCGTCCTGGAGGACGACGAGAGCATGGAGCAGGTCTTGGAAACAGCCGGCGCTTTGGTCGGGGCTTCGGGGTTTGCTTCGGCGCGACCGGCACCGATGGCGGCGATCTCGGGACGAGGCGCCAGGCAGTATGGCAACGCCGCCCTCGACACCCGGGCGGGCCATAATGACCGGTCATCGTCATCTCCTGTCCCAGTCTGGACACCAGCGGAACGTCAGCGGTTTGCAGCGCGGGGGGGGTTCTCCGCGGCGGTCGCAAACGCCGCCAGCACGTCGATGGTAGCCACTTTCGACCCGGACGAGGCTCTCGACGTCTCCGAGGAAGCTGTACTGGCGCTCTTTGGCCGGGATCGGACAGCCGTGCTGCGGATGTCGGGGTTGCCGATGCAGAAGGACAGTGAGAAGGAGTGGAAGATGCGCAGGTCGCAGGCCGCGACGCTGGAGGCGCAAGGTAGGACAGTCCCGTCTGGGTTCCTCGCGGCCATGTGGTTCTTCTCGTTTCAGTTCAATCGCAACCTCCTCCTCACGGCGTCTCCGCTCAAGGTCCATGACGTCGAACAGTGGGCGTGGATGTTCGCGCGCTGGGCCATAGCGGAGGCCAGCGACATGTCCAAGGACTCGGAATTCCTTCAGGTCGTTTCCAAGGCGGACTCGCTCTCGGCGCAGATTCAGGACTTCCTCCGGGGTATGGGTTCTGGCGGTTCGACGATTCCGCACGCGCTTCGCAGCGATATCGTTCAGGTCATGCTTCGCTTCTCGACTGTCAGGGCGAGGTGGGTCGCTGGAGTCGTTGAGCGCGGCGTTGCAGAACAGGGGCTGCGCGATCTTCACAGTCAGATGCGTACGCTGGGCCGTGTCTACGCCCACGACAACAGCACGCTGGAGGCGTTCATCGACAGCCTCTGGAAGCAGCTGCTTACGCAAAGTGCCATGTTCGTCTCCCTCCAGGCTCGGGAGGCCTACTGCGCCAGGGCATTCCTCTGCATGGCGACGTCGTTCATCTGCGGCCTCAAGTCAGGGCCGGCACCGCTGAATTCCAATCCGCTGGACGCTCCCCCGGGCGCGTCCCTCGGCGGTGCCCCGGAAACCGTTGGCGTGGGTGCGGCATTGGCGCCCATAGCCGCGTCAGGTATCCCGCCGGGCTCTGCGCAGTGGTCCGTGCCGGGCGTGACGACTCTTCCGGCCCCGGCGGCGAGTGCGTTGTTCTCGACTGTTCAGCAGCCGGTTATGCCCGTCTATTCCCCCCCTCCTCTTGAGCAGGAACCAACTCTCGACACCTTGGCTCGTCAGACGGCTGCCGGGTATCGCGCCGCCGGGCCTCTCCTGGGCGGCCTCTCCGGCGGTGGTGCGGAGGGCATCGATCTACTACCGCAGGCGAGGCGAGCTCTTCACGCACAGCAGGTCCTGATCGGGGTCCGGGCGCCGGGACAACTCGTTTTGACACCACCGGCCGGCACCCTTCCATCGGTCTCCTCCTACGCTTCTCTCTTCTACGGCAGCGGGGCTGCGGCGCCGGGGTTCGTTCTCCCTCCGCCCGTCACCCCGCCGCCGCCGCAGTACTCGACCGTGCAAACGATCATCAGCAGCACTGGCGGGGGCAACGGTGGCTCGGCATTCAACGCGGGTACGTCCGTTCAGCGCCGCTCGGACGCGGTGTTCGTCTCTGACGATCTTCACATACCGTACTCGACGGGTTTGCTCGGCTCTTTCTCCCCGTATCGATCCTCCGCGCTTCCTGCCACTCTGTTGTGCTTCGAGTGCCAGGCTGTGCAGCATCATTATGCGACGGAGTGTCCATCTCGCTTCGTCCGCGTGCGTGGGGAGGCTCCGCCCGGCTGGCGGGTGGATGGACCCGGCCGGGCGGCGAAGGACGACGCGGCATGGAACGGAGCGGAGCTCACCGACGCAGCCCGTGCGCGGTATCGGGACTTCGTGGCCAAGTTCTCGCTCCCTCCGCACGGCGCCTTCCCCATCACCGTGGATGAGATCGCGGGCCCGGCGCCGGTCTCAGCCCGGCGTCCCATCCCTCGCCCTGGTGGGCGAGGGAGGGGCCGATGAGCGCTTACGGCCATCCTCCACGGGTTACGGCGCGGCGACCCGGGGAGGCAGGCGCTCGGGCGGGGCTGTGTGCGCAGGACTCGGGCAGCTCCGGCGCGCTGGCGGCAGCTGCCCGTCAGCTCGGAATGTCCGAGCAGGACATCTTCGACTTGGCGCTGGCGCGCTCGGCATGGCGCAGCATGGTCGCGGTGCGGCTGGGGGCTGGCAACGCTTGCCTCTCATGGTCCAAGACGCCGCTGCCGGTGCTGCTGAATGTCACGGAATTGGCGCACGCGTCCGCCTTCGCCGGAGTTGACCGGGTGCGCATTCTCCTCGACGACTCTGCGCCGACGGCGCTTGAGCGGGCGGATGGCAACTGGGGCCCGGCAGCTCGGCGGCTGGGGGCGACGGGAGGCGGCGCTGGGGCGACGGTCGCCTCCTTGGCGGCCGAGTTCGATCGGCATCTCGCGCCATCCATCCGGCAGCCGCGCACAAGGGCGGACTACTGGCGAGCCTGGCGCCTGGTCGTCACATGGGGGGTGGCCCGTAAGGCGTTGGGCTCTGTTCTGCCGATGTCGCTTGAGACGTTGAAGGCACTGACATGGGACCTGGTTTGTTTTGCCGTGCCGACCTCGCAGGTCGAGTTGGTCTGGAAGGCCGTGCAGGCCCGGCACCGCCAGTTCCATCTGCCGCCGCCGTTGTGTGAGGCCAACCAGTTCTCGTCGTGGGCCAAGATGCTCGGGGCGATTCGGGGTCGCCCCGTGGCGCTGAAGCTTCCCATCCAGAAGGCAACGGTGCGTTGGCTCCTCGCATGGCGGCCGGCCACGCTGGCCGCGCATCGCGCTCGTCTCTTGACGGCGGTGGCCACGCTGGGGTGCCTGCGGGTCAATGAGGTTGCGAGGCTGCAGGTGTGCGACCTGTGGTTCGACTATCTCATGGCGTATGGGGTGCCCGGCTTCGAGGGGACGTGCTCGGTGCACATCAACCGGCGGAAGAACGACACGCAGCGCAAGGGCCATTACCCGGCGTTCGGCCGCTCGCGCGACCCGGAATTGGATGTGGTGGCGCAGCTGCGGCACTGGATGGTGTTCGCCGGGCTCGAGGTGCATCCGGATTGCGCCAAGCGGGTGAGGCCGGCGGCGGCGTGCGAGCTCTGCCCACCGTTGTTCCCGCTCTCCCGCTGTGCCAAGGGCGGGGCCACCGTGGCCACGCGGCAGCCATGCTCTCGGCAGAAGGCAAGCGATTGGATCCGCTGGGCGGTCAAGCAAGCGGGGGGCGACTCCTCGCGCTTCTCGGGCATCTCGGCGCGCAAAGGGGGCATCTCGACCGCGATCGAGGCTCGCGTCGACGAGACGATTCTGTATCTGCAGAGCGGCCACGGTGCCGCTCTCCCGGCGCGGGCCTACATGCAGATAGCGTCTCCTGCTCGCTTCCTCGAGACCTTCGAGGCCTTTGGCCTGTGATGCGTGGATAGTAAACTTTGGGTGTGACAGCACGTCCGGTCCCTCTGGCTCGGGTGGCCAGCGGTTGGCCGGCTTGTTTGGGGACCGGGCGGTTCGATGGCTCTTCTGAACGGCCCTTCGGTGGCCTGGTCCACTTGGCACATCGTCCCGTCCCGGTGTTCAATGGTTGGTGCGACCTCTAGGCCTTGGATGGGTTGGGGAAGTGGTGGTGCGTCGCTGACCGGCCTCAGCCGGGCCACCCACGCTTGGGATCGCCTAGCCGCTGGGACGCCGGCTCACGCCGTGACCGCCGTGACCGCCGTGCCCGTGCTGTGACACGGCGACGGCGTGTCGCTCGCCCGGCGGT
>JBEILC010000201.1:0-5660 GCA_040379425.1 Hyphomicrobiales bacterium | reverse complement strand
TTAACGATCAATGTCAATAATCGAGTTATGAGCCCTCACTTTCCGCAGACGATGACAACGAGTTCATTCGGGCAAAGCGCAGTGCTGGTGGATGCAGGTGCGGGTAGCTAAGTTTTTGCGGGACTCACCCAGAAGCATACGTTCCTGTTAGGCTTTAAGCGCATCACTTGGTCATGTTTGACACATCGGCCCGTTTGTGGTTCAACTTTATCGTTACATATAAAAGGACGGGAAGCTCGAGCTTGCCCGCATCGCGTTGATATCTAGGGAAACAGGAGATAGCCCATGAATAAGTGTTTTGGAAAATCTAGGATCAATCGCCGCACTCTCATCGGATCCGTTGGCGCGGGTGCATTGGCCATGCCGTTCATCTGGGTGCCACGGCGTGCCCGTGCGGCGACGGGGCGGATTGGCTATGCGATGGAAACCTTCACGGTTCCGCGCTGGAAGAACCTGGACAAGCCCAGTTTCGAGGCGGCGGTCAAGGCAGGCGGCTATGAGCCGGTGGTCGTGCAGGCGAACTTCGATGTGAACCAGCAGATGAACGACGTTAACAATCTCCTGTCGCAGGGGATCGATGCGCTGGCGATCGTGGCTGTCGTGAGCGATGCGGCGATTGGCATGGCCCGCAAGGCCGCCGCCGAGGGCGTGCCTGTTGTGGCCTACAATACGGCCATCCCGAGCAAGGACGTTTCGGTCTTCGTCTCGCGCGATAACCGCTCGGTTGGTCTGAAGGCGGTTGAGGCGGCGAAGTCGTCCGTCGGGCTCGAGGGCAACTGGGTGATCGTTTCCGGTCAGGCGGGCAACGCCGTGGCGGAGGAGATCACCAAGGGGTATCTCGAAGTTCTCAAGCCGCTTGAAGGAGAAGGAAAGCTGAAGATCGTCAGCCATGAGTTTCATGCAGGCTGGGACCCGGAGTTGGCCCGGAAGCAGGCCGAGAATGCGCTCACGGCTGCCAACAATGATATCCGCGGTTTCCTCTGCAACAATGATGGCATGGCGGGCGGGGTCATCGCTGCGCTCGAGCAGCAGAAGCTGGGTGGAAAGGTCTTCGTCACGGGCCAGGATGCCACAACGGAAGGCTGCCGGCAGATTGTCGAAGGCAAGCTCAACCTGTCCAGTTTCACCCGGTTCGATGTCATGGGCAAGACCGCGGGCGAACTCTGCGTCAGGCTCGCAAAGGGCGAGAAGATCGAGGCGCCGCAGATTTATGATGCTGGCGGTGTCCAGATTCCGCTGCAGCCCGTTGAGGACTTCAACGTGACGAAGGAGAATCTCGTTGCGTATCTTGAGCAGTACAGCCCGGGCTATGTAGACGCCAAGGCCGTGTTTGCGGGTTTGCCAAAGGAACTTCTGCCGCCGGGCGCCGAGAAGTTCCTCTGATGTTGCATCAAAGCGATTTGGCTGCCAGCCTCCGGGCTGGCAGTCGTCTTGAACGGCACCAGGCGTGAACCGATGGCCAAGATATGAGAAAGCTCAGTACGCACGATATCCAGCAGTACCGGACGATCCTCCTTTTTGCCTGCACCATTGGCGTCTGGTTTGTGTTTCATGCCTTTCTGACCAAAGGCGTTCTTTTTACGCCCCGCAACCTCAGCGCGCTTTCCGTTCAGATGACGGTCACGACGATCCTGGCCGTCGGCATGACCTGGCTGCTGGTCGCACGCGAGATCGACCTGTCGGTTGGGGCAACCCTCTCCCTCGTCCTGGTCGTCACGTTCCAAATGTTCGCGGATGGAGCGAATGCCTTGCTGGCTGCCATTCCGCTGGTTCTGGTCCTGGGAACCATCGTCGGCCTCCTGCAGGGGGCTGTCCGGGTCTTTATCGGCGTACCGTCATTTGTCGTTACCCTCGCCGGATTCTCCTGGATCAGGGGATTGAGCTACATCATCAGCGATGGCCAGACCCTTTCCGGGGCCCCGGAAGCCTACTACACGATCTCCAACGGCTACATTCCGCCCGGCATCTCCGTTGGGCTGGTGGCCCTCATGGCTTTTTACATCGCAATACGCCTGTTGCGGTCCCAGCGCCAGACGAGCGGCAACGGATCCATGTCATCGTCCTTCATCATTCTGCTGGGCTTTACGGCCGTCATGGCCGGTGTCATGGCCTGGGCTTTTTATGGCTGGCGCGGCATGCCATATCCCGTCGTGCTCATGGCAGCAGTCGTACTCCTCAGCGACTGGATCAGCCGGGATACCACTTTTGGCAGGTACATCTATGCCATCGGCGGTAACCCGGAAGCCGCGCGGCGCTCCGGTATCCCCGTTCCCCTCATCACGCTGGGGCTCTTTGCGATTATGGGCTTCCTCGCCGGTGTTGCGGCCACCGTCCAGGGATCGCTCCTCGATGCAGCGCCACCCAACATCGGTGAACTACTGGCGTTGAGCGCGATCAGTGCCGCCGTCATCGGCGGAACCAATCTGTTCGGGGGGTACGGAAGCATACCCGGCACCGTCGGTGGCGCCCTCCTCATGGCGAGCATCGCAAATGGACTTAGCCTTGCCGGGGTGAACACCTTCTATCAGATGGTTGCAACTGGCCTGATCCTCGTGGTCGCTGTCTCGATCGATTCGATCACGCGCAAGCGCTCTCAGGAACGGGTGTCGTGATGATGGTCATCGCAGCTCAGGGACTTGCCAAGTCATATGGCGCCGTCGCAGCGCTGAGGGGCGCGAGCTTCGATATCGCGCCCAGGGAGATCGTCGGCTTCGCTGGAGACAACGGTGCCGGCAAGTCCACCCTGATGAAGATCGTTGCCGGCGACCTGCAGCCAACGGGGGGCGAACTGCGCGTGACGGGGGATGTCCGGAACAGCATGACCCCCCGGCAGGCCCGCGCCCTCGGCATCGAGATGGTCTATCAGGATCTTGCGCTCTGCGACAACCTGTCGATCTACGAGAACATCTTTTTGGGACGCGAGATCACGCGGTTTCGTGCAGGACCGCTGTCGCCCATCGCCCATGTGAAGATGATCAGGCGTGCGGAACAGCTGCTCGATCAGCTCGGTGTCAAGCTCAACTCGCTGACAGCGCCTGTCTCCGCCCTGTCTGGCGGTCAGCGGCAATTTGTGGCGATCGCCCGCGCCCTCGTCGGTTCACCGAAGCTCGTCATCATGGACGAGCCCACCGCCGCTCTGTCCGTCGGAGCCGGAAAGCCCCTTCTGGAGCTCATTCGCCGTCTGCCCGAAACGGGCACCGCCGTGATGCTGGTCAGCCACCGCCTGTCAGACTTGCTGGAAACCACAAGCCGCATCTATGTGTTGAGGCGTGGCGAGATCGCCACGGAACTCCGCACACCGGAAACCTCCGAGACCCGCCTTCTCCATGCCATGGCCGGAATCGGCTGAGCCATGTCCGGGACGGGTCCCTTCAGTCTTGTGGGAAAGCTCGCCGTCGTCTCGGGCGGCACACGCGGCATCGGGCTTGCGATCGCCCGCGGCCTCGGGCACGCGGGTGCGGAGGTCGTCCTCATCGGCCGCGACCGGGCAAAGGCGGAGGAGAGCACGGCCAGCCTGATGGGGGAGGGGCTCGCCGTCTCATTTCTTCTGGCTGATGTCACGCGGGAAGAAGACTGCCGGAAGGTCGCGGAGGCCCTGACGCAAAGGGCGAGGCCTTTGAACATCCTCGTCAACAATGCCGGAACCAACGACAGGCGGCCGCCCGAGAACTACAGCATGGAGGACTGGCATTTCCTGATCGATGCCAATCTGACCAGCGTCTTCGCTCTCACCCGGGCGCTGAAGCCGCTGATGTCCGGCGGGGGGAAGATCATCAACATCGGCTCCATGACATCCATCTTCGGCGCCTCGTTCTCCGCTCCCTATGGGGCCGCCAAGGGCGGGGTCGTCCAGCTGACGAAGGCGTTGGCTTCCGCCTGGGCGCGGGAGAACATCCAGGTCAATGCGATCCTTCCCGGCTGGATCGAGACCGAGCTCACCCTTCGCGGCCGCACTGCAACGCCCGATCTCCATGAGAAGGTCATGGCCCGTACACCAGCCGGCCGATGGGGCCAGCCCGGCGACATCGCAGGCGCCGCCGTCTTCCTCGCCAGCCCCGCTTCCGACTTCATCACGGGAGCAGCGCTGCCTGTAGATGGCGGTTACTCGGCCCAGGCATGAACGGTTCGTCAACAGAACAGGGGAGTGAAACAGGTGGCTGCAGTCTATAGCGATCTTGAAGGACAAGTCGTGCTCGTCACGGGCGGCGGTTCGGGTATTGGCGAATCGATTGTGCGGCGCTTTGCTGGCCAGAAATGCAAAGTCGCCTTCATCGACGTAGCGAAAGAACCGTCGGAAGCACTTGCTCAGGATCTCAACTCGCAAGGCTACGTGGTGCGCTTCGAGCATGTCGACCTGCGCGACATCGACGCGCTGCGGCGCACGATCGAGCGCGTGAAGGCAGACTTCGGCCCCATCAGTATTCTTATCAACAATGCAGCGAACGACGAGCGCCATCCGACACCCGACGTGACGCCTGAATACTGGGATGACCGCATCGCCGTCAACATCAAGCACCAGTTTTTTGCCGCGCAGGCGGTGCTCCCGGATATGCAGGCAGCAGGCCGGGGCGTGATCATCAATTTTGGCTCGATTTCATGGATGATCGGTCATGGCGGAATGGCAGGCTATACTACGTCAAAGGCAGCCGTGCTTGGTTTGACCCGCTCCCTTGCGCGTGACTATGGCCCATACAACATCAGGGTCAACGCTATTGCTCCCGGCTGGATCATGACCCAGCGACAGATCGACAACTGGCTCACGCCGCAGGCGCTCAAGGAACTGGAGGAGAGGCAATGCCTCAAGCGGAAGATTATGCCAGACGAGATTGCACGCTTCACCGTGTTTCTCGCTTCCGAGGAGGCATCCGCCTGCACGAACCAGCAGTATGTTGTGGATGGTGGATGGGTTTAGAAACAGTGGTCTGCTGTTCGTCAGGTGTGGCAATGTTGAAATCCATATCAGATTGTTGAGACCACTCCATCGGAAATAGCTGCATCGCCTTGGCCATCGTCAGCCCCTTTGGCTGCCATCATGCTAGGATGGCCTCCACGATCTCAGGCGCCAGCAGCGTTATGCGGAGCAACCGGCTGATGTAGGACGGGTTGATCTTCTCTGCCTTCGCGACATTCCCGATGGTCGAGAAGTCTCCAGCCTCCAGCAGTTTCAGCCAGCTGAAGTCGCGGGTGATAGTCTGGTCGACTGAAGTAAATACCGGCAGAGTCGGCAGTTCTTCGAGACCTGGATGACCGCTTCAGTGTCATGGGCTCTTCACCTTTGAGCTAATAGATTTTATCAAGTCGCCCGCTGTCTTGCAGTTCTGGGCCTTTACGGTTGATGATCTCATGGCAAGCATATAGGCGATCTCCTTGTCAGAAAGACCGCACGCCACCAGATGGATGATCAACCACTGGACAGGGGTGAGGGGCACGGACTGAGGCAAATATCGGTAGCGGCGGAGCCAGGGCGTGCTTTGCTCATGCACCACCAATCGGGGCATTCGATCCATCAGAAAAAGGCCTGAAGGCCGGTCTGGGCGCGGCCTAGGATGAGCGCGTGAACATCATGGGTACCCTCATAGGTGTTCACTGTCTCGAGGTTTTGCGCGTGCCGCATGACGTGATAACCGCTCTGGATACCGTTGCCGCCGTGCATGTCGCGT
>JBEILC010000200.1:0-5668 GCA_040379425.1 Hyphomicrobiales bacterium | reverse complement strand
GCGGCCGGTGAACAGCATCTCCATCGCCACGTGATAAGGAATGCGGCGGGGCAGCTTGATCGACGCTGCATCCGCCACGGTGCCGGAATTGATCTCGGGAAGCGCGAAGGTTGCGTGTTCGGCTGCAATGATGATGTCACACGAGATCATGATTTCGAAGCCGCCGCCGAAGGCCAGCCCATTCACCGCGCAGATCACCGGCTTGTTGAGGCCGGGCAGTTCCTGCAAGCCGCCGAAGCCGCCGACGCCGTAATAGGAGTCCGGCGCCTCGCCCTCGGCCGCGGCCTTCAGGTCCCAGCCGGGGCAGAAGAATTTCTCGCCCGTGCCGGTGAGGATGGCGACGCGCAGATCAGGATCATCCCGGAAGCCCGCGAAGATGTCGCCCATGATGCGGCTTGTTGCGGCATCGATGGCATTGGCCTTGCCGCGCTCGATCCTCACTTCGAGGACGCGCCCGCGCTTCGTGACGTGAAGGGGTGGGGTGTTCGACTCGGTGACGGTCATGCTGTCCTCATCTTGATCAGGGCATCGACGGCGGTGGCGCCGTCCTTCAATACGAGCAGGGGGTTGACGTCGAGCTCCTCGATGAGCCCGCGATTGGCATCGGCGAAGCGGGCCACGGCCTCGACGGCGGCGATGACGGCTTCGGCATCGCCCGACTTGCCGCGGAAGCCCTCGACCAGCGTCCAGACCTTCAGTGTACGGAGTGCCCGCTCGATCTCCGTCCGGGAAGTTGGCAGGATCAGTGCGACCGAGTCCTTCAGCAGTTCAGTCAGGATGCCGCCGGCGCCGATGACAAGGGCCGTGCCGAATTGCGGGTCCGAGGTGAGGCCGATGATGAGCTCGGCGACGGCACCCGTCACCATGCGCTCCACCAGTACGTCGGGTGCGAGCTTTGCCATGCGAGTGGCGGCCTCTTCCACTTCCGCGGCGGACTTGAGATTCAGCGCCACGCCGCCCGCTTCCGTCTTGTGCGCGATGGCGGCGGAGGAGACCTTCAGCGTGACGGGGTAGCCGAGTTTCTCCGCCGCTGCGGAGGCCTTCTCCACCTTGCATGTGACGCCCTCGGGCACGCTGAGGCCATGGGCCTTGAGCAATTGCTTGGCCTCATATTCGCCCAGCACCCGGGCAGCGGCACCCCTGACGACGGGCGGCTGCATCTCCGGAGGATCTTCGCTCCGCGCCCAGTTGCGGCCAATGGCGGCGGCGGCCTCGAAGGCGGTCAAGGCATCGTCGAGGCCCATCATGGGGGCGACGCCGGACTCGGAGAGTTCTGCCGCAAGCCACAGCGGCATGCCTTCCGAGAGCGAGGCGACGACCGCCGCGCGGGCACCCGTGGCTTTCGAGGCGGCCACCATGGCGCGCGCCGTCATCGCCCAGCTATCGGGCTTCATCTTCGGATGGGTCGGCGTATCGAGGATCACCATGCCGACGTCAAAGCCGCCCTTCAGCACCTCCGTGAAGGTGGCGGTGAGCTTCTCCGGCTGGCCCCAGATGAAGGTGTGGTAGTCGAGCGGATTGTCGATGGCGACGTATTCGTTGAGCGTCGCTGCGACACGGGGTCTCGTCTCCGCATTGAAGGGCGGGAAGGAGATGCGCTTCTCCAGCACCATGTCCGCCGCCAGTGCGGCCTCGCCGCCGGAGCAGGAGAGGGAGACGAGGCGCGAGTCCGCGATGGGACCGCCATTGTGGAGGAACTTCGGCGTCTCCGCGAAGGCCGAGACGGATTTCATGCGGGCGATGCCGTAGCGCTCGAACAGCGCGTCATAGAGCGTGTCCGCCCCGGCGAGCGAGGATGTGTGGCTCAAGGCCACCTTCGCCCCTTGCTCTGAGCGGCCCGTCTTCAGCACCACGATGGGCACGCGGCGCTTGCGGGCCAGCGCTGCGGCGCGGGCGAAGGCGGCGACATCGGGGAGGCCCTCGACATGGAGGCCGATGGCCGAGATGCGCGGGTCGGCGGAGAGTGTCTCCACCATATCATGCATGCCGACATCGACCTGGTTGCCGATGGAGAAGACGGCGGCGACAGGAAGCCCGCGCATCATCATGGTGAAGTTGCAGGCGATGTTGCCGGACTGGGTGATGAGCGCCACACCGCGCGGCACGGGCTCAAGGCCCGTCTCATCCGGCCAGAGCGCGGCGCGGGACAGCGTGCTGACGAAGCCATAGCAGTTGGGCCCCATCAGCGGCATGCCGTTGGCGGCTTCGAGGAGTTGTTGCTGGAGGGCGTCGTTGCCGGTTTCGGCGAAACCCGCGGCATAGATCACTGCACCGCCGCAACCCTTCGCGCTCAGTGTACGCACAACCTCGATGGTGGGGACATTCTTCACAGCAACGAAGGCGGCATCGACCGGCTCCGGAATATCCTCCGGCGCCTTGAGTGTTGGAATGCCGGAAAGCTCCTCACGCTTCGGATGCACGGCGTAGATCTTGCCGGTGAAACCAAGCTCCAGCGTGCGGCGGATGGCGATGGCGCACTCATTGCCGCCGATGAAGGCGATGGACTGGGGGTTGAGGAGGCGGGCAAGACTTTTCATCGTCCTCTCCTGCGCAGCGGGAGAGGAGGGGGCCCCAACGCAGTTGGGGTAGGTGAGGGGGCGTCAAGGCGCGGAGCTTGCGGCCCCTCACCTCCCCGCCGCGAGCGGCGGGTCCTTTCCTCTCCCGCAAGCGGGAGAGGCCGTGTCAGCATAGCGTTCATCATCCCCCCAGCGGCCTGAGCAGCGCGCGAGAGATAATGTGGCGCTGGATTTCGCTCGTGCCTTCCCAGATACGTTCAACACGGGCATCGCGCCAGATGCGCTCGAGGGGCAGGTCCGACATCAGGCCCATGCCGCCATGGATCTGGATCGCCTCGTCCGCCACGAAGGCGAGCATTTCGGTGGCCTTGAGCTTGGCCATGGCCATGTCCATGTCGGTCACTGTCTTCTGGTCGAACTTCCAGGCGGCCTCGAGGGTGAGGAGTTCGGCGGCCTTCAGTTCCATCGCCATGTCGGCAAGCTTGAAGCTCACACCCTGGAACTTGCCGATCTGCTGACCGAACTGATGACGGTCCACTGCCCATTGTTTGGCGTGTTCCAGCGCGCGCTCGGCCCTTCCGATGCAGGTGGCGGCAACCTGGAGCCTCGTGGCGCCCAGCCAGTCATTTGCGACCTCGAACCCTTTATGCACCCCGCCCAACACCTGGGAGTTGTGCACGCGGCAATCGGAGAATTCGAGGATCGAATTGTTGTAGCCCCGGTGCGAGACGTTTTTGTAGCCGGGACGTACCGTGAAGCCTGGCGTTGCCTTGTCAATCAGGAAGGCGGTGATCAGCTTCTTCTTGCCGCGAGGCGTCTCCTCCTCGCCGGTGGCCGCGAAGAGTATGACGAAGCTCGCCTCATCCGCGTGGCTGATGAAATGCTTGGTGCCATTGATGACGAAGTGATCGCCATCGGCTCTGGCGGATGTCTTCATGCCGCGCACGTCCGAGCCCACGCCGGGCTCCGTCATGGCGAGACAATCAGACTTCTCGCCGCGTATGCTGGGATAGAGATATATCTCGCGCTGCTCGCCCTGGCAGGCCATCAGGATGTTGGAGGGCCTCGCGACGCAGGTCCAGTGGAGCGCGTAGTTGGCGCGGCCCAGTTCCTTCTCGTAGAGAACCCAGGTCAGCGTATCGAGGCCGGCACCGCCCACCTCGGCCGGCATGTTGGCGGCATAGAGCCCCGCCTCGATGGCTTTCGCCTTGATCTGATCGCGAAGCTCAGGCCGCAACACGCCCGTCTCCTCGATCTCCGCCTCATGCGGGTAGAGTTCGTTGACGACGAAGTCGCGCGTCGTCTTGACGATCATCTGCTGTTCTTCGGTGAGATTGAAATCCATGAAAGGAACTCACTTGATGTGGAAGGTCTCGACGTGGCCGTCGATGGCGATGTCCTGCCCGTTGATCATGAAGGCGGCGGGGGAGGCGAGATAGACTGCGAGTGCTGCCACCTCATGCGGCTCCGTCAGGCGTTCGAGGGACTGGTTGCCGACGATCTCCTTCGCCACCATCTCGAAGGGAACACCCCTGACATCCGCCTCGCCCTGGATCACGCGGTTGATGCGGTCGCCCTTGACCGAGCCGGGGCAGATCGCATTGCAGCGGACATTGTAGCGGCCGAGTTCGATGGCGAGCGACTTGGTGAGGCCGATCACGCCCCACTTCGCCGCCGCGTAGGGCGTGCGGTTGCCAAAGCCGAACTGGCCGGCGTTCGAAGCCATGTTGATGATGATTCCGGACTTCTGCGCCTTCATCACGGGCGCGGCCCGCCTGGCGCAGAGGAAGTAACTGTCGAGGCAGATTTCGAGGCATTCCCGCCACTCGTCGAGTTCCACATCCTCAACAGGTGCGGTGGGCCCCTTGATGCCGGCGTTGTTCACCAGCACGTCGAGTCCCCCTAAGTCTTCCAGCGCATCGTCGAACCAGGCGTCGATCTCGCCTTCGTTCCGCACATTCACCTTGCTGGCGGCGATGTCCGGAAACTCGCGCCGGAACTGCTCTAGGGCCGCCTCGTTCACGTCGCAGATGTGGACCCGCGCGCCCTCAGCGGCGAAGGCCCGCGCGATGGACTTGCCGATCCCATCCGCCGCGGCGGTGATCATCACGCGTTGCTGTGTCATGCCGTTCCTCCCCGATTATCCTGCGCGTGACTTGAGTTCGCGGTCGAGCACGAGTCCAGCCCCGATCTGATGCTTCTGGAACACCTTCATCATGTCGACCAGCACGGCGTTGCGCTTGGCTTCGATCTCGGCCACCGTGCGGCCGTCCGCCTGCGCCTCGCAGCCCTCGACGAGCTGCTTCTCCAGCGTCTCATTCCATTTCGGGAACTTGAGGTCGGTCCAGTCGAGTTCCAGCGTCGGATCGAACTGCTTGATGAAGTCCCGCATGCCGCCGGGGCCGCCCGCCAGGTGATAGGTGAGGAATGAGCCCATGAAGGCCCAGCGCATGCCCGCCGAGTAGACGATGGAATCGTCAATGTCCCCCGTTGTGCCGATGTCCTTGTTGAGGATGTGCAGTGCCTCGCGCCACAGGGCTTCCTGCAGGCGGTCACAGACATAGCCCATGATCTCCTTCTTGAGGCGGAGCACATGCATGCCGATGGCCTCGAAATAATGGGCGGCACGGTCCATGGCCTCCGCCGAGGTCTTTTCGCCCGGCACGAGCTCGACCAGCGGCAACAGATAGACGGGGTTGAATGGATGGCCGATCACCACGCGCTCCGGGTGATTGCACTCGCTCTGGAGGTTGGAGGGCAGGAAGCCCGAGGAGGAGGAGGCGATCACCACATGGGGGGCGGCCACCGCGTCGATCTCGCGGAACAGCCGGATCTTGAGGTCTTCGCGCTCCGGTGCGGCTTCATGGATGAAGTCGGCCTTGGAAGCCATCTCGGCGAGGTCGGTGGTGAAGGTCAGCTTGCCCTCCTTCTTCGGCTTGCCAAGCAGGGCTTCGAGCGAGGGCCAGGCGGTGGCGATCTGCGCTTTGAGCTTGGCTTCGGCCGTGGGCGAGACGTCATAGGCGATGACGTCGAAGCCGCGGAACAGCAGCCGCGCCGCCCAGCCCGCGCCGATCAGCCCGGTGCCGGCGATGCCGACGGTCCTGATCTCATGTGCCATGTCAGTTCTTCCTCGGCTTCAGCTTCAGGATTTC
>JBEILC010000199.1:0-5672 GCA_040379425.1 Hyphomicrobiales bacterium | reverse complement strand
GAACCAGCGACCCCTAACCCCCCAGATTAGTGCGCTACCGGGCTGCGCTACGCTCCGCCACGGCGGCAGGCTCTAGCACCCCTTTCCGCAAAGCGAAAGAGATATTCGACCAGGCCCTCACCGCGGCAGGGCAGGGTCCAGGATCTTGCGGGCATCGCCCAGATCCCGCAGAGCGGCGCGGAGCATTTCCGCGTGGCTCTCGGACAGGCGTGTCACCACCTTGACGTCGCCAGCGGAGCCAGCAGCGAGCGGCAGTGCGAGCTGCGGCGTATCTGAAGTGCCTCGAGCGCCCGGCTTCGTGATGCGCGGTGCTGCCTTGGCCATGCCGGGCGGCGGGGCGGAGGCCATCTCGCCCTCACGCTTGCGAGGCTCAATTTCCCCGCGGCCGACGCCCGCGACATGAGCCGCGCCATCCTCCTTGAGGATCTTCTGCACGCCCCGGATGGTGTAGCCTTCCCTGTAGAGCAGGCTGCGGATGCCTTTCAGGAGATCGAGATCACCCGGACGGTAATAGCGCCGCCCGCCCGCGCGCTTCATCGGCTTGACCTGGCTGAAGCGCGTCTCCCAGAAGCGGAGCACGTGCTGGGGAACGTCGAGTTCCTCCGCGGCCTCGCTGATGGTGCGGAAAGCGTCAGGAGATTTTTCCACCTGGGATCCCTTTTACCTATCTGCCGGATGGGAGATCAGTCTTCGTCGGTGCCGCGCTCGAGGCCGTTGATCACGTTCTTCATCACCTGGCTGGGGCGGAACACCAGCACACGGCGGGGTGTGATCGGCACTTCTTCACCCGTCTTGGGGTTGCGCCCGACGCGGCCGTTCTTCGACCTCACCATGAAGGTGCCGAAGGACGAGAGCTTCACCGTCTCCCCCGTGACGAGATGATCCGCCATCATGTCGAGCATGCTTTTGACGAGATCGGCCGATTCGCTGCGCGACAGACCAATCTGCCGGTGGACAGCCTCACTGAGATCGGCGCGGGTTAGCGTCTTGCCAGCCATTCTGAGCCCCCCTGCAATCGCCGGAAAACTACGGCGCTCGCGCGGGATGGTCAACCAAAATATTGGTGAACTCAAGGGCTTACGCCGGAAGCCTCAGTAGCGCGCAAGAACCGCGCCCCAGGTGAAGCCGCCGCCCATCGCCTCGAACAGCACGAGATCGCCCTTGGCGATGCGGCCGTCCTTCACGGCCGCGTCGAAGGCCATAGGAATCGAGGCGGCGGAGGTGTTGCCATGGCGGTCCAGCGTCATGACGATCCGGTCCTCCCGGATGCCGAGCTTGCGGGCGGCCCCCTCCAGAATCCGGCGGTTGGCCTGGTGTGGCACGAACCAGTCGACCTCCGAAGGGTTCACCCCGGCGGCCTGCATCGCCTCCTCCATCACCGAAGCGATGTTCACCACGGCATGCTTGAAGACTTCGCGCCCCTCCATCCGCAAATGGCCCACGGTCTTGGTGGTCGAGGGTCCGCCGTCGACGTAGAGCTTGTCGATGTAGCGCCCGTCCGAGTGGATCTTGCTCATGAGCAGGCCGGGGCTGGCAGTCGTATCGGGATGGGTCTCGGCCTTGAGCACCATGGCCCCTGCCCCATCGCCGAACAGCACGCATGTGCCACGGTCCGTCCAGTCGAGAATGCGCGAGAAGGTCTCGGAACCGATGACCAGCGCGCAGGTTGACTGCCCCGCCTTGATCATCGCATCGGCGACGGTCAGGCCATAGACGAAGCCGGAGCAGACGGCATGCACATCGAAGGCCGCTCCGCGCGTGATGCCGAGATCGGCCTGCACCAGCGTTGCGGTGGCGGGAAATGTCAGGTCGGGCGTTGCTGTCGCCAGCACGATGAGGTCGACCTCACCCGCATCGATCCCGGCATGGGCCAGCGCACGCCTTGCGGCCCCGGTGCCGAGCGTGCGCGTCGTCTCGCCCTCACCCGCGATGTGGCGGGCCTTGATGCCAGTGCGCTCCACAATCCATTCGTCGCTCGTGTCGACGATCTTGCTCATGTCGGCATTGGTCATCACGCGTTCGGGCAGTGCCGATCCGCATCCCGCGATAACGGACCTGACGGTGCGCCGTGAGGGTTCATTCATAGGCTGGGTTCCGGTTGCTTGTGTGCAGCAGGCTCGGGCAGCTTCAACAGGCCGGTCATGATCTCCACATCGGCCTTGATCTTGCTCATGAGATCGTTCCTGACGGTTTCAAGCGCGACGTCGATGGCGGTGGCGAAGCCAAGCGCATCGGTGGCGCCATGGCTTTTCACGACCACGCCGTTGAGGCCGAGGAAGACGCCGCCATTGTGCTTTCTCGGGTCCATCCTGTCCTTGAGCGCGGCGAAGGCGCCGGAGGCCAGCACCGCGCCGAGCTTCGACATGAGCGTCCGGGACAGGCATTGCCTGAGATAGGTGGCGAGCTGCTTGGCAGTGCCTTCGGCGGCCTTCAGCGCGATGTTGCCGGTGAAGCCCTCGGTCACCACCACATCAACCGTGCCCTTGGCGATGTCATCTCCTTCGACGAAGCCCGCATATTCGATGGGAAGCTTCGACTCGCGCAGGATGCGGCCCGCCTCCTTCACCTGCTCTACGCCCTTGATCTCCTCAACGCCGACATTGAGGAGGCCGACGGTGGGCTTCTCGACACCGAACAGGCTGCGCGCCATCGCCTCGCCCATGACGGCAAATTCGACGAGCTGTCTTGCATCCGCGCCGATGGTCGCGCCGACGTCCAGCACGATCGACTCACTGCGAAGCGTCGGCCACATGGCGGCGATCGCGGGCCGCGAGATTCCGGGCAGTGTCTTCAGGATGAAGCGCGCCATCGCCATCAGCGCCCCGGTGTTGCCGGCGGAGACCGCGGCATCCGCTTCGCCCGTGCGCACGGCATCGATTGTAATCCACATACTGCTCTTGCCGCGGCCCTGGCGCAGCGCCTGGCTCGGCTTGGCATCCATGGTCACGAAGACTTCGGTGTGGCGGATCTCGGCGCGCTGCTTGAGCTTGGGGTGTCGCTCAAGGAGCGGTGCAATGCGGCTCTGATCGCCCACCAGCAAGAACCGCAACTCCGGGTGGCGGATTGCGCATAGCGCAGCCCCCGGTATCACCACTTCGGGCCCGGAATCCCCACCCATCGCGTCCAGCGCGATGGTCAAATGTCTCTTCTCGTTCAAGATCCTGCCGCTAACCCAAAGGTGACCTGCTCGAACCGGCCAGACCAGCCGATGTTCAACCCGTTGGCATAGGAGATCGGCTCTGAAAAGTCATTCCAAAAAGCGGGATGGCTCAACCGCCCTTGCCGCGCCCCAGCACCGCGAAAGGCGACGGCTTTTCGCCCGGCGCGCTGTCGTCCTCAATGTGTTCGGCGAAGGCTTCGCCGGGTTTCCGGGGATAGGGGTCGAGATCGAGCGCCAGAGTTTCCGCTACGACTTCGCCGAGGTCTATGATGCCGCCCTGAATGGGGTCGGCGTCGTCCTCGTCCTCATTCTCAACCACCGCCCCGGGCGGCAGGAAATAGCGCGCGAGGGGAATGGAAACGGTTTCCCGGAAGGCTTCTAGGCTTATGACGGAGACCTGTTCGAGGTCCGCCGTGAGGTGTCCCTCGATCTTCATGCCGCCCCCGCGCCAGGGAGTTGCCCGGATTTCGGCGGTGAGCGAATGAATGGCGGGAATGTTCATTCTTCGCGCGAGTGCTGCCATTTCCTGCGGTTCGGCGGAAAGCTTCTCGAGAGAACCGGCCTTGGGCACGCGATCCGTCTTGAGGGGGCGGGAGAATTCCGGACCAGGCGAATGCTGTTTCATGCTGTGGGCTCCTTGAATCTGACCTGTCCCGCGGCGATGTCATCCACCGGCTGGCTGGCCAGGCTGGCGCGCTCCGCGATGACGTGGGCGGCCAGCCGCCGCACCCCGGGGCTGTCCGGCAGGTCCGCGAAGATGTTGCGGGCGAGCGCGCCCTCCAGTGCGCCCGCCTCCCCGGCCAGCGCCTGGTCATAGGCGGAAAGCCTGCCGTAGAAGGCCTCGGCCATCTTGCGCACCTTCTTACCGACCGAGATATCGCCCACCCCCATTTCCCGCAGCGAGCGGTCCATGTCGGCGAAGAATTCATCGACCAGCGCCTGCCGGAAGGCCTCCTGCTCGCCCTTCAGCCGGTCGAGGACCAGGAAGGTATGCAGCGCGATCATGTCAAATCGCCCGTCCAGGGTGTCGGGGACACCCCAGTCGGCATAGAACACGGAGTGCCGTGCGGCAGCCACAATTGCTTCGTAACAGCTTCGCTCAGCCTTGGCGGAGCGCTGGAAGAGACGTTTCAGGATCATCGTATCGCCGTTAACGGAATGTGAGGGTGAACGGTTTCTCTAACGGTTACGCCGAGAATGGGATAAAGATTGCTACCGATGCAGAAAACCAGCCGACCTGTCACCTCCCCATCATTTGCCGCAGCCGCGATGGCCCTTCTCCTTGCCGGCTGCGCGCCCGAAGTCGAGCATCGCGGCTATGTCCCCAAGCCCGGCGCCTTCAGCCAGATCACCAACGGCATGACCAAGGCCGAGGTCGAAGGCATCCTTGGAACCCCGTCCACCACGGCTTCGGTGCAGTTCAAGGGTGACAGCTACTATTACATCACCTCGATCACCACCAGCAAAGCCTTCATGACCGAGGAAACCCAGCGCGAGGTGATCGCCGTCCGCTTCGATGAGGACATGCGGGTCCGGAGCTTCGCCCAATATGGGCTGGAAGACGGCCGCGTCATCAACGTGAACAGCCGCCAGAGCCCTGTGACCGGGGAGGATACTTCGATCCTGAGTTCCCTGCTGCGCGGCTCCACGGGTACGAAGGCAGGCCCCATGCTTGGCGGCAGGCTCTGATCCACGCATGAGCGCTTCATGGACCTGATCCTCCGGGGTGGACGCGTGATCGATCCCTCGCAGGGGATTGACGCCATCATGGACGTGGGCTTCGCCGGCGGCCGCGTGGCGGCCCTCGCACCCAGCATCGCCGCCGGCAAGACGGAGGTCCGGGACGTGTCGGGCCTCATCGTCTCGCCCGGCCTCATCGACCTTCACACCCATGTCTATTGGGGCGGCACCTCGCTCGGCATCGATGCGGAGGAATTCTGCCGCACATCGGGCGTCACCACCGCGGTCGATACGGGCTCCGCCGGGCCCGGCAATTTCATGGGCTTCCGCCGCCACGTGATCGAACCCTCACAGGTCCGCATCCTCGCCTATCTGCATGTGAGCCATGCCGGCATCTACGGCTTCTCGAACACCGTGATGGTGGGCGAAAGCGAAGACATCCGGCTGATGGACCCGGTCACCGCGGCGCAGGTGGCGGACGCCAACCGGGACGTGATCGTCGGCATCAAGGTCCGCGTCGGCCGCCATGCCTCGGGCGACCAGGGGATTGCCCCCCTCGACATCGCGCTGCAGGTGGCCGAGGAAACAGGCCTCTCGCTGATGGCGCACATCGACGAGCCGCCGCCCTCCTACGAGGAGGTGATCGCAAGACTGAGACCCGGCGACGTGCTGACCCACGCCTTCCGCCCCTTCCCCAATTCGCCCGCGACGGCGCAAGGCACGGTGAAGCCCGCCGTTCTGGCGGCGAGGAAGCGTGGCGTGCTGTTCGACATCGGCCATGGCATGGGCTCCTTCGCCTTCAAGACGGCGCGCGCCATGCTGGCCAATGGCT
>JBEILC010000198.1:0-5687 GCA_040379425.1 Hyphomicrobiales bacterium | reverse complement strand
GTCGGCGGACGCTCACGGCCGTCATGACGCCAAGCGGCGCTATCACGTTAATCGGCTCGGGCACACAGTTGGTGCTGTCGATCATCGCCAATATGCCACCTGTGATTACTGTTCGAATTGTGACCCCTATCGGCCCGTCCGCGCCCCCTCTAACGAAGTGACTTTTCGCGTGTCGACAACGCGGACCCCGGCCTCAATTGGGGCCTGGGCCCCGCACTGAAACGCAGATGTTCTAGGAGAAGCGCCATGATGGCTCGTTTCGGCGCGGTGGTGCTTGTGCTGCTGGTTGGCCTGATGACGCGTCTCGGGCAGGCGGGCGAGGCGGTGGAAGCGCGGTCGCCCGTCATCTCCACTGGGCAGGACCGGTGCTATGCGCTGACCGGCGAGGCGATCACCTGCCCGACGCGCGGCCTGCCACTCGCGGGGCAAGATGCGGCGCATCCCGGCCTCCTCCCTATCTATCGTGACAATGGGGACGGCACCGTCAGCGAGCAGGTGACAGGCCTGCAATGGGCCAAGGCCCCGAGCGCACCGATGACCTTTGCAGAAACGGAAGCCTACGCCCGCCAAAGCCGCCTCGGCGGTTATTCCGATTGGCGCGTTCCCACAATCCGCGAACTCTACACGCTGATCGATTTTCGTGGCGGCTTCACGGGCGATCCGGCGACGTCGCGGCCCTATATCGATACGCGCTTCTTTGAGTTCGCCTATGCAGGCGAGGCGGCCGCGGGACTCGGCGATGCTGCGCGCGATCAACGTGCAGCTCTGGACATCCACGCGATATATCGGGCGGACCATGGGCCGCGACGAGACGGTCCTCGGCGTCAATTTCGCCGATGGGCGCATCAAGGGCTATCCGGAGATGGACCCCGCGAATTTCATGCGCACGCCCAACCGCCTCGCTGTGCGGCTGGTGCGCGGCCCCGCCTATGGCGAGAACCGTTTCGAACCCCATGCGGAAACCGTGCGGGATATGGCAAGCGGCCTCGAATGGATGCGCGAGATCGACGCCACAGCCCGGAGCTGGGCCGATGCGCTCGCCTTCTGCGATACTCTTCAACGGGATGGCCATCGCGACTGGCGCCTGCCCGATGCGAAGGAACTGCATTCGATCATCGATTACAGCCGTGTCCCCGCACTTGCGCCGGTGTTCCGTCTGGATCGGCCGGATGTCTATCTCTGGTCCTCGACCACGCATCTCGAAGCTCCGCCGCCGGCTTCCGAAGCGGGCCGGCCCTTTACGCGGCAGGGAGAACTCGCGATCCATTTCGCGGTCGGCCCGGCTTTGGGGCGCATACAGCCGCCGCCCGGTTCCGGCCGCTATCGGCAGGCGCTCGCCGATCACGGGCTCGTCGGATCGATGGGCAGGCGCGGCAATCCCTACGATAACGCCAAGGCCGAGAGCTTCATGAAGACCCTGAAGGTCGAAGCGGTCTACCCTATGGCCTACGAGACATTCGAGGACGTCTTTGCCGATCTTCCGAGGTTCATTGATCAGGTCTACAACGTAACCCGCCTGCACTCGGCGTTGGGCTATCTCAGCCCGCGCCAGTTCGAGGAGCTACACGCCCGGCCTATGGTCAAAACAGCAGCCTGATCCTGTCCGCCCCGAGGGGCGCACTCCACCAACTTTGCTGAAGCCAACTCCGGTGGCAACGAGGTCGCGATGGTCCGAGCTTGCCTTTGAGCGCACATCGCGGCAATCTTGACCCGAAAAGCCAGCTACTGGGTGGATGTTGGCTCAGAATGATTGGCAGTAAGTCACGTTGTCGGACGATTATCTGCGCGTAGCGCGTGCGGCCGTAACAGCGATGGCGATTGGCTGATTTTTTGGAGCCGCCGTACCGCCGGGCGATCAGGGGTGCCATAGGGGGAGCTGCGACATGGCCGAAACGGCATGGGTTCTGTATGGCGCCACCGGCTTTACCGGGCAGCTGATCGCTCGGCACGCTGTCGCGGCGGGACTGCGGCCTGTTCTTGCTGCGCGCGAGCCGCAGGCGTTGGCCGAGCTTGGCAGGGAACTTGGCCTTGAAGCGCGCTGCGCGAAGATCGACGATCCCGACAGTCTGGCCCGCATGCTGGCCGGCCGGGCCGCAGTGGTGAACGCCGCGGGGCCTTTTGCGCTGACCCAGCCGGCGGTGGCGGAGGCCAGCCTGCGCGCTGGGGTCGATTATTTTGACCTCTCGGGCGATGCACCGCTGCTGGAGTCGCTGGGTGGGCTCGGCGCAGACTTTGCCGCCGCCAATCGCGCGCTCGTGCCGGCCATCGGCTTTGATGTGGTGTTCAGCGACGCGGCGATAGCCGATGCTGCCAGCCGGATCGGCCCGGTGCGGAGCGTCCGCCTCGGCCTTTCCTTTTTTCGGCCGACTATGTCGCAGGGATCATGGAAATCCGCGCTTGAGGAACCGAGTATCGCGCTGGTCAGGCGCGACGGCCACTTGTGCGAGCGCCCGGCCAGTCACCGGCGTGAACTCTTCGACTTTGGCTCCGGGCCGCGCAGCGGTGAAATCGTCACCTGGGGCGACCTCGTCACGGCGGCCTGGACCACCGGGGCGCCCGACGTCACTGTGCTGGTGGAAGCCGACTGGAGCGCGCGCATCGCCGGCATCACGCTCGGGCTGCTCAAATCGCCGCCAGGGCTTTGGTTGGGGCGGCGCATGATCGGCTGTTTTCCTGCCGGACCCGACGCGCGGCAGAGAAGCCGCAACCACAGCAGCATCGTCGCGGAAGTTACCGACCAAGCTGGCAACGTCGCGCGCACCGCGCTGCGCACCGCGGATCCCTATGACATGACCGCCCGTGCGGTCGTTGCGGCGATGCAGGAGCTTCCAGCGCTGGACGGCCGCCACGGGCTGATGTCCCCGACCATGGCCTTTGGCGCCGCCCAGCTCCTCGCAATCGACGGCTGCAAGGTTGTGCAGCGCAACTGACACGGGGCACATTCGCTCCAGGACCAAGTACTCCCCCACGCGGAAGGCACCACAGGCCGTACGACAGGAGGACAGGAAGCCCAGATCAATGCGAGAAATCCGCCCGTAACCTCCGATCCATCGTCAGCTTCGCCGCTGGCCTATGCCTGATCAAACTCGTCCACACAGTCTAGGGGGCATTTTTTGACAAGCCGAATAACCGCCTGTTGCAAGGGCAAGCCTTGCAATTTGCCTTTCGCGTGACGGACAGAGGCTATCGGGACGAAGGCCACAAGACTCCTGCGCTTCGCGTGAGTTCGATTTGGCCTGCGGCCGGCATCGAACAAAGGGTAGGGGTCTTAGTTGGGTCTGCACAATGCGGCGCCATCGCTTTGTCTCTGAGGAAGAGGCTTTGGGTCGCGTAGAGCGTCACGTTACGCTGCGCACAAACCGCTCGACGACCTCCTATCCCGCATGCGGCGGACGAAACACTGATTCTTGGCAGGCGTTCCACGATTCAAATGTGAATATCAGGAGTATAACCTGAACCATGTTAGGCCATCATGGATAACTCGGTGGGTGGATCGAATGAGGGCGCTCTCAGGCTCGATTTCGACCGCCGACTGAAGCTTGAGTTTCATGGTTCGCAGATGACCTCTGATGCCAAGCTGCTGGCCTATCGCGAACTCGACGATGCCCTGGGCCTCAGCGCGATGGCCGGTGACGTGCTCCCCGATGCCCTCACCGGCAGGAATGGCCGCCAGGCGCTGGTCGGCATGCTCCGGCAGTCGGTATTCGGACGGCTGGCCGGGTAAGAGGATGTCAAGGACGCCGAGCGGCTGCGCCATGATCCGCCGATGCGCTGGATTATTGGCGGCAAGGCGGCTCAGGGTTCTGCGGCCTCGCCAAGCCAGATCGGGCGCTTCGAAACAAGGTGGCTGACGGTGGAGAAGAACCTTTCCGCGCTCTCCGACCTGTCAGGCCGATGGATCGACCGGGTGCAGGCCCGCCGTTCACCGGGAAGCATCGTGCTGGACTTGGCTTCGAGCGTAAGCCCGACCCATGGCGAGCAGGAGAAGAGCGTCTGGAGCGGTCACTTCGAGTGCACGTGCTAACATCCGCTGTTCGTGTTCAACCAGTTCGGCGACCTCGAACGCTGCGCCCCGCGCCCGGGCAAAGTTCACAGCGCCGACGGCTGGAGGAGTGTGCTGGAGCCTGTCGTTGAGCGTTACCGGGAACGGGACCTGCGCCGCTACTTCCGGAGCGATGCCGCCCTCGCCTCACCCGACATCTATGAGTTTCCGGAGACAGACGGCTACAGGTATACGACCCGTCTCAAGGCCAACGCCATCCTTCAGGACCGTATCGCCAGCTTTCTGACGCGGCCCGTCGGCCGGCCGCCGCATCACGTGGTCTGGACCTATGCCAGCTTCAGCTATCAGGCAGGGTCATGGGGCAGGAGGCGCCGCGTCGTGGCCAAGGTCGAGTGGCCTCCCGGTGAGCTTGGTCCCCGCGTCGGCTTCATTGTCACCAACCCGAGCCGTCAGGCGGTGAAGGTCGTTGCCTTCTATAACATGCGCGGCACCTGCGAGCAGTGGATCAAGAAAGGCGAGGGCGCGATCAAGTGGACCCGCCTGTCATACCGCACGTTTGCCGCCAATGCAGTCCGTCTGCAGCTTCACGCCCTCGCCTACAATCTTGGCAACTTCCTGCGCACCCTGGCAACACCCGAACCGATCAAGGACTGGTCGCTGACCAGCCTCAAGGAGAAGCTGATCAAGATCGGCACGAAGGTTATCAGCCACGGCCGCCATGTCACCTTCCAGATGGCCAAAGTCGCGATCCCGAGACCGCTCTTCGCCGGTATCCTGCGGCTCATTGCCGAGCTGCGGCCACCGCCGGATCCATCACCGGCGTGAAAGGCCCGGTTGTCATGCGTTCGAGTCCAAACCAAGGGAGAGGTGCGCCTCGTCACAGCGACATCGAAGTACGCGGGCAGCAACAGGCAGATATTACGGCTTTGGCGGACCGGTGACACCACTTGCCAAGTCTCAATCTTGCCCAGATTGCCAGTTAATGTAAAACTCCACGTCACGACGCCGTCCACCCGGTAAATATCGGGTAACGATCCGCGAACCCGCCGCCTGCCGTCCCCACTCGTCCAGAGAGTCCATAATGGTTTCATGCACCATCGCGTTCGTAGCCGTGTCGGCCTTCGCCTACTGCATCGCCAGCGCTGTCATGCCTCGGCGGGTGGCCGTTGCAACCGCGACCGCCACCATCCCGGCACCGATCGATCGGCTGTTCGCCGTCATCGCCGTGGACCGCCGCCAGTCGTTCCGAAGCGACCTCAAGGGCGTGGAGATCCTGTCCGATACGCGCTGGCGGGAACTGGCGAACGACTCGCCGCCTGTCGACTACGAGCAGGTCCGCCGGGTGTCCAACTCGCTGTTCGAGGCCGACTTCCGGGGCAGGGGCTTTCGCGGCCGCTGGCTGGTCCGCTTCAAACGGATAGGTGAAGCCGCGACGACGATCGACATCTACGAGGAGTTGGTGGTGAAACACTTCCTGCTGCGGCCCATTGTGCGAGCCAGCTACCCGTTGCAGGACGCCGTCGATCGTTTCGTCGCCGACCTGCGGGACGCTGCCGATGACTTCGCCAGTGTGGTGCCCTGATGTCGCCGGTCGTGCTCATCACCGGTGTCACCTCCGGCATCGGACGTGCCACGGCGGCCTATCTGGCGTCCAGGCAGATGCAGGTATTCGGCACGGTGCCGG
>JBEILC010000197.1:0-5692 GCA_040379425.1 Hyphomicrobiales bacterium | reverse complement strand
GCCGGAGCAGGTTGCAGTTGCGCTGGTTGGCCTTGAAGCCCATGTCGAACAGAAAGCCGACCACGGGAATTGCGCCGAGCACCGTATCCGCCGCGATGTTGAGCCCGATGCGGGTGAGGACGGCTGGCGGTGCACCATGGCGCACCGCCTCGCCCAGCACATAGAGCGAGATGCCGGCGCCGACGAGCGTGCCGGCGCCGGGCACGAAACTGAGTACGCCGTCCGCGCCGATGGTGCGGTTGGTCCCGGGGACCCGGATGGCCGAGTCGGTGAACCAGGCGATCCAGTCGAGGCGCTCCATGGCGCCACGTGGCGTCAGATCGATGGTGATTGTTGGGCTGGTCATATGCGTTCATCTCCCAGATTGGGGGCGCGGGAATTGCCACGCCTTCAAGGTGGAAGAGTCCGACATCGCAGAGGTGATCTGCCAGAGGGGCCCGGACCCGTTGGACCTATAAATAGAAAGGCGGGAGGCCCGCAACAAGACGTTGCCGCACAAAAAGAGGGGGTGAACGGCAGCAACCTTGAACCGTTCACCCCCCAATTGGCGCCGGACCAGCCGGCCCCAAGACGCAACGAGTGCTCTCGCTTGAGAATGGGAGGACCCAAGAAGACGTGTGCGCTGCACCAAGCTTAGCAAGCGGAATGCCAGATTGGCGGGCGGCAGGCGAGTGCCAGATAAAGATCTGATATGAAAAGGGTTTCCAGGTCTTGAGGTGGTGACGCGCCGGAATGGTGGCGACGATAGGATGCCAGTCGATTGTGCAGTGCAGCGCAAACAAAGTCAGCACCTGCCGGGTTGAGCCCGATTTTCCGCCCCCAGCGGCCGGGCAAAGAAAGGGTGAAGGGCCTTTCGGCCGTTCACCCCAAGCTGACTGACGGTCAGACGCAACGAGCACTCTTCGCTTGAGAATGGGAGGACCCAAGAAAAGCGATTGCGATACAGAGTACATCGCAAGCGCGGTGCCATCTCCACGCCCTGCATGAAGAATGCATAAGCCACTGGCAGACTTGGGATTTCTGGATCGCTTGCGGCAATGGCGGAACAGCCATGCAGTCCACGCAGACTGATTGGGCAGTCAACAGCCTAGAAGACAGGCAATCAGCCCGGATTTGTCTTCGTTGCCCATTCGGCAAAGCGGTTCAGCGCTTCCGCGAGCTGGTCGCGGCGTTTCAGATAGCACATCCGCAGGAAGCCCTCCCCGCCTGGCCCGAAGGTACTGCCTGGCGCGAAGCCAACCTTGGCCTCGTCGATCAGCCGGCGGACGGTGGCGTCGCCATCGGTCATGCCCTCCAGCTGGAAGAACAGGTAGAATGCGCCCTTCGGCACCTCGAAGCGGATGCCCGGCAGGCTGGATAGCGCGGCCACCGCCATGTCGCGGCGCTCACGCGCCATGCTCACCTGCCCGGCGAGGAAATCATCGCCATGGTCGAGTGCCGCGACGCAGCCCCTCTGCAGGAAGGCGGAGGTGCCGCTGGAATTGACCTGGATGATGCGCTCGATGGCCGGGCTCAGCGCGCGCGGCGCCTGCAGCCAGCCGACGCGCCAGCCCGTCATCGCCCAGTTCTTCGAGAAGGTGTTGGCGAGCAGCAGGCGCTCCTCATCCTCGCAGATGTCGAGGAAGGAGGGGGCACGCGTCTCGCCGTCATCGCCATAGTAGAAGCGGGTATAGACCTCGTCGCCCAGGATCCACAGCCCATGCTTGCGGCAGAAGTCGCGCACCGCGATGAGCTCCTCGCGGCTTGCCGTCCAGCCCACTGGATTGGAGGGCGAGTTGAGCGCAATGGCCTTGGTGCGCGGCGTCACCGCATCGAACAGCCTCTCGAGGTCCAGCGTCCAGCGGCCGTTGGCAAACGACATCGGCACTTCGACGGGGCGATGGCCCAGGATGCGCAGCGTTGCGGCATAGTTGGGCCATGCAGGTGTGGGGATCACGACCTCATCGCCCGCGCCTGCGATCATCTGCATGATGATCTGGATCGCCTGCATGCCGCCCGAGGTGACGAAGAAATTCTCCGGCGAGAAGGTACGGCCGAAGCTCCGCTCATGATAGCGCGCCAGCGCATCGCGAAGCTCGGGGATGCCGCGCTGCCAGGTGTAGAAGGTCTCGCCGCGCAGCAAGGCTTCCGCGGCGGGCCGGGAAAAGGCCTCAGGCGTGGGATCCGTTCCTTCGCCCGCCCAGAGCGGGATGACGCCCGGAACCGTGAAGCCATGCATCGCCGCCTTGATGATGCCGCTGTCCGGCTCGTCGCGGGCTTGTGCAGTGATGGCCGATAGAACGTCTTCGGATGTCATCTTGCTCTCTGTGATGGGAGGTGCGGGGTCAGCCGTTGCTGCGCGCTTTCAGCGCGTCGCGGATTTCGGCAAGCAGCTCCTCGCTGCGGCTGGGTGCGGCGGGCGGCGGCGGCGGTTCGGCCTTCTTCATGCGGTTGGCGGCCTTGACGAGCTGGAACAGCACGAAGGCCACGATCAGGAAATTGACGACGATGGTGATGAAGGCGCCATAGCCCAGCACCGCGCCCTGCTTCTGGGCCTCCACCAGATTGGTGGCCGTGACGTTGGGCGACAGCGCAAGGAAGTAATTGTCGAAGTTGAGCCCGCCCGTCAGCGCGCCAATGATTGGCATGATGAGAAGATTGACGATGCCATCCACGATCCTGCCGAAGGCGGCGCCGATGATCACGCCGATCGCGAGGTCGAAGGCATTGCCCTTGAAGGCGAAGGACTTGAATTCTTTCCACATGGACATTTCCCCCCGTAGGATTCAGGCTTAAGATTCGGTCAGGGTTTGGCCAACAACACCTAGCGGATCGCCCGGTCCGTGGCAAAAGCCAGATACCGGAACAGGCATTGACCACAGGCGGATGATGGAACGGCGCAGCTTCTACCCGGGGATCCAGCCCTTCAACCGCGGCCGCCTCAAGGTCTCGGAACGGCATGAGATCTATTTCGAGGAATGCGGAAATCCGCAGGGAAAGCCAGCACTGGTGCTGCACGGGGGGCCCGGTGGCGGCATCTCGCCCTTCCTGCGGCAGATGCATGACCCGGCGCATTACCGCATCGTGCTGTTCGACCAGCGCGGCTGCGCGCAATCGACGCCTCATGCGGAACTTGAGGAAAACACCACCTGGCACCTCGTCGCCGACATTGAGGCGTTGCGCCGCCACTTGGGCGTAGAGCGCTGGCAGGTGATGGGCGGATCCTGGGGCTCCACCCTGGCGCTCGCCTATGCCGAGACCTACCCCGAACGTGTCACCGAACTCATACTGCGCGGCATCTTCACCTTGCGCAAATCCGAGATCCGCTGGTTCTACCAGCAGGGCGCGGATGCCCTCTTCCCCGATGCCTGGGAAGGCTTCATCGCGCCCATTCCTGAGGAGGAGCGCCACGATCTCCTCTCCGCCTATCACCGCCGCCTGACCGGGCCGGACCCCGAGGCCCAACTCGCCTGCGCGCGCGCCTGGAGCCAGTGGGAAGGGGCAACCCTTTCCCTGCTGCCGGATGAGAAGCGCGTCGCGGATTTCGGCGAGGAGCGCTTCGCCCTCGCCTTCGCCCGCATTGAATGCCATTACTTCGTCAATCGCGGCTTCTTCGAGCGGGACGGACAGCTTCTTGCCGAGGCCCACCGCCTCAAGCCCATCCCGGGGGTGATCATCCAGGGGCGCTATGACGTGGTCACTCCCGCCGTCACCGCCTGGGATCTTCACAAGGCCTGGCCCGAAGCGGAGTTCAGGATCATTGAGGACGCCGGCCACGCCGCCATCGAACCCGGCATTACCGATGCGCTGGTGCGGGCGACGGACCGATTCCGCCATGCAAAGAATGCATAGCCAAGACTGCCGCGGCGCAGCATCATTGCTGCAATCCGTTCACAATTCTCCGCCACAACGTCTCACAGAAGAAACGTCCTTCCCAACACCTTCACGAGGCAACCCATGTTTGTGTTCTCTGCCATGCGCGACTTCGCCAATGGCCTTACCCGAGGCCTTTCGTTGTTCCTCACCGAGCGCCAGGACATGACGGTGCGTATGCTCTCGCCCACGCTCCAGGACAAGGCCGGGCGGCGGCGCAGGTAAGCCCGCAAGATTGACCTCAGGAACAGTGTGGCGGCCAGAAAATCTTTTGGCCTTCAAACGGTCACGGATCGCCCCCGTTTGAGCCAGGTTTGGCTGTCAGTCTTTGTTGCGTAGGGCGGGCATTTCGGTTCGGCAATTATCCATAAAATACACTGGAACAACCATTCCCCACCTGCGTCGAGAACGCGATTGAAGACTGGCAATCGAATTCCAAGACGCCAGAAAATGAATTCTGATTGGCCCGCATGGCTCCTGTCGCCGTCCCGAGTCGTGAAGGCCATGGGCCCGTTCGTACCCTGCCGGTACGGACGGGCCACTTTCGTTTCAGAGGGCGAATCAGTCTAGGCTCCGCGTCATGGACCTTGAGCGCACCCTCATCGAGATCGGCGGCAACCCCGTCACCCTGCTTGACCTGCTGATCGCGGCTGCGATCTTCGCGCTGTTGCTGCTGGTGGCGGCCGTCATCCTGTCATGGCGGGCGCAGGCCAGCCGCCATGCGGGCCTCAGGCGCACGGCGGAGCTCGAATTCCGCATCGCCGAACTCTCCGGCACGATGAAGAGCCTCATTGAGCAGAGCCATGGCTCACAGTTGCATCTCGCCACCACGCTGGACCATCGGCTCGACCAGGTCGCGGAGCGCACCGGCCAATCGCTGAAGCAATTGAACGAGCGGCTTGCCGTCATCGACGCCGCGCAGAAGAACATCGAGGCGCTGTCCGGCGAGATGCTGGACCTCAAGGACATCCTCTCCAACAAGCAGGCGCGCGGCGCCTATGGCCAGGCGCGCATGGAGGCGATCATCCGCGACGGGCTGCCCGCGGGCGCCTTCCAGTTCCAGGGCACGCTCAGCAACGGCACCAGGCCGGACTGCCTGGTTTCACTTCCCGACTCCGCCATCAAGCTGGTGATCGACGCCAAGTTCCCGCTCGAGGCCTTCAATGCGATCAAGGCATCACGCGGCGAGAACGAACTTCGCAATGCCGAGGCGCGCCTCCGGGGCGATGTGCTGAAGCATGTGAAGGACGTTGCGGAGAAGTACCTCATCGGCGGCGAAACGCATGAGACGGCAATCATGTTCGTACCCTCGGAATCGGTCTATGCCGAACTCTACGAGGGCTTTGAGGACGTGCTGCAGAAGGCGCATCGCGCCCGCGTCATCATCGCCTCACCCAATGTGCTGATGCTGCTGGTGCAGACGCTGCAGGCGATCTTCAAGGACGCCCGCATGCGCGAGCAGGCCGGCCTCATCAAGCTGGAGGTGACACGGCTTCTCGACGACGTCGCCCGGCTGAAGGAGCGCGTGGGCGACCTGCAGAAGCATTTCGGCGCCGCCGCTGTGGACCTCGAGAAACTCGGTGTCTCCGCCGACAAGGTGACACGGCGGGGGCTGAGGATCGAGAGCCTGGATCTGCAGGACGAGATGGAGGCCACACGGCCGAAGCTGGTGGAGCGTGGGTGACGGCACCCCGATCAGAGTTTTCGCCATTGCCTCGTGATGCCAAGGCCTGATGGCGGCATCGGAGCTTTCTCCGCTTTTCGCCATGCTACGACCCGACCGTGGCATCCGTGCGCTCTACCCCTTTTCGTCATGCCACGGCTTGACCGTGGCATCCTT
>JBEILC010000196.1:0-5694 GCA_040379425.1 Hyphomicrobiales bacterium | reverse complement strand
GGCGGAATATCCGCATACTGGTCCTTGTAGTCGCCGACATTGACAAGTGCCCGCACCGGCATCTTGCCGATCGCCACGATCAAGCGCTTCAGCAGGTCGACGTCGCCGGAGCCCAGTGAGCCGAAGCTGACATAGAGCAGCGGCTTGTCGTTATTGGCCTTGAAGCGCGGCGCCTCATAGGGCTTCTCCTTGCGCACACAGCCTTCGAGATACTGGAACTGCCGGGCGGGAAGCTTGTGGCGGCGCTTGAATTTCACCGCACTCGGATAGAGCAGGATGTTCATGTGCGGGCTCGCCTCGAAGAACTGGCCGAGGGGATACTTCTTCTCGCCCACCGAGGTGAGGAAGCGGTTGAACTCCTCATGGATTGGCTTGATCACGCTGTTGAAGCGCTTGCGGTAGGCGGCATGCGCCCTCTTGTCCTTGGCACCGGCTCCTGAGAGATGGGGCGGAATGTCCGGATCCTCGATCTCGTTCTCCGAGCAGGAAATGATGCGCACCCAGGGCTTGGCATTCTGCTTCGCATAGCGCTTGATCGCCGGGAACAGGATGACGTTGTCGACGCAGACGACATCGGGCTTCACCGTGTCGAGCACGCCGGGCAGGTCCTTCTCGGCCCATTTCGCGGTCTCGACGATCATGCTCCAGCAGTCCTTCACGTAATTGTCGATCTGCTCGTAAGGCGTCTTGCGGAAATTGGGGATGTGCCCGTTGATGAAGTCGACCCAGAACTTCGCCATCTGCTCCGGCGGCAGCGGCTCCGACAGATTGACGGCATGCGCCTCGAAGCCATAGCCCTTGTAGACGTCGAGAAAGCCCGGGTCTGACAGGAACACCACCTTGTGGCCGAGCTTCTCCAGCGCCTGGCCAATTCCCACCGAATTGAGCGCCGGCCCGAAGGCTGCCTCGGGGAAGAGGGCGATGACCTTCTTCGCCTTCTTCGCTGGCTTGCGCGCCGCGGGCTTCTTCTTTGCTGCGGGTTTCGCCTTCACTGTCTTCTTCTCCGTCTTTCCTGCCGTCTTCGTGGCCTTTGCCATCGCTTCTCTCCCTGTAGCCGGATGCCGTAACCTTTTCATGTCCCTGGAATGCGCCCCCGGTTCAGGCGCTGGGCTGCGAACACCATAACAAAACTGACGAGCATGACGACACTTGCCATGGCATTGATTTCGGGCGTCACGCCGAATCGGATCATCGCATAGATCTGCATCGGCAGGGTGGTGGAGGCCTGGCCCGCACCCGCCGTGAAATAGGCGATGATGAACTCGTCGATCGACAGCGTGAAGGCCAGCAGTGCCGCGGCCAGCACGGAGGGCCCGATCAGCGGAAGGGTGATGCGCCGGAAGGTGATGAAGGCCGTGGCTCCCAGATCGCGCGAGGCCTCGTTCAGCGACCAGTCATAGGAGCGAAGCCGCGCCCGGACCACGGCACTGACGAAGGCGAGGTTGAACACCACATGCGCAATGACAATGGAGTGCAGGCCCAGCGTGAATTGGAGCAGCGTGAAGAAGGACAGGAGCGCAATCGCCAGCACGATGTCCGGGATGATCATCGGCGCGAAAAGCAGCGCCTCGCGGGTCGCCGACGGCTTGGCGCGCTCGACGCCGAGCGCCAGCAGCGTGCCCAGCACGGTGGAGATCGCGGTCGCCCAGAAGGCCACCACAACGGAGTTCCACGCAGCACCCGTGATCTTCGCATTGGCCACCAATGCGCCATACCATTCGAGCGAGAAGCCGCCCCAGGCCGTGGGCATGCCAGACTTGTTGAAGGACAGGACCATCAGCACCGCGATGGGCAGATAGAGAAAGCCATAGACGCCGGCCAGCCAGGCATTAAGCGCGCGCATGTCCGCCTCTCGCATGCAGTGCCGCCAGCGCCTGCGCAAACAGCAGCGCCATCATCAGCGCGATCAGAAGGGCGGAGAGGGCCGCGCCGAATGGCCAGTCCCGCGCGGAGAGGAACTGGTCATAGATCAGGTTCCCCACCATCTGGAACTTGCCGCCCCCCAGCAGGTCCGGCGTCACGAAATTGCCGATCGACAGCACGAAGACGAAGACCGCGCCCGCCGCAACACCAGGCGCCGTGAGCGGCAGCGTGATCCGGAGGAAGGTCTGCACAGCCCCCGCGCCAAGGTCACGCGAGGCTTCGCCATAGCTGGGGTCAAGGCGCTGCAGCGAAGAGTAGATCGCGAGGATCACGAAGGGCGTGTAGCTGTAGACCAGGCCCAGCACCACCGCGGGCTTGGTATAGAGAAGCGGCAGCGGCTCGCTGGTGAGCCCTGAGCCCATGAGCGAGGCATTGATGAGCCCCGCCGGATTGAGCAGCACGATCCAGGCATAGGTGCGGATCAGGTAGTTGGTCCAGAACGGCAGGATGGCGAGGAACAGCAGGGCGGTCTGGCGCGAAGCGGGCGCCTTGGCAATCGCATAGGCGGCGGGATAGCCGATCAGCAAGGCAATCAGCGTGGAGGCCAGCGCCACCAGCCCGCTGTCGAAGAAGATCTGCAAGTAGAGCGGGTCGAAGACGCGGCGGATGTTCTCCAGCGTCGGCGCGGCCCAGTCGATCCCGCCATAGATGCCGCGCTCGAAGAAGATCAGCACGAAGACCAGCGCGCAGGGCAGGACCATCAGCAGGCCGAGCCAGATCAGCCCGGGCGCCATGAGCAGCCGGGATGCGTTCTGCGGCGTCATTGCGGGAGTGATCCTCCCCCCGCCTGGCCGGGGGAGGCGCGTCTGTATGTCACTTGGCGGCCATGATCTCGGAGACAGTGCGCGAGAAGGCCTTCATGCCCGCCCCCAGGTCGCGCAGCTGCTCATGCTTGAGAAGGTCCGCGGGCGGGATCGCCATGTTGGGATATTGCGTGAGCATGGCGGGGTCGACGGCAGCCATGCCGGCCTTGTTGGGCGACTTGTACATGATGTTCTCGACCACCCACTTGCCGTTCTCGGCATTGAGCACGAAGTCGATGAACTTGTGCGCCGCCTCGGGGTTCTTGGACGCCTTGGTGACCACGATGGCATCCACCCACAGGTCCGAGCCTTCCTTGGGGATCACGTATTTGATCTCCGGCTTTTCGGCGATGCCATAGTTGCACCAGCCGTCCCACGCCTGCACGAGGGATGCCTCACCGGATACGAGCTTGGAATAGAAGGTCGTATCGTCATAGGCCAGGAGCTGGCGCTTGGTTTCGATCAGCCGGTCGCGCACCTTGTCGAGATTGGCCTGTTCGGTGGTGTTGACCGACATGCCATTGGCGAGGAAGCCCGCGGCCATCAGCCAGCGGTCGGTGGAGAGCATGGTGATCTTGCCCTTGAGCGCCTCGGCGGGCTTCAGCAGGTCGTTCCAGCTTTCCGGCGCCGTCGTCACCAGGTCAGAGCGGTAGCAGAGCCCCGTCGTACCCCATGTATAGGGTACCGAGAACACATTGCCCGGATCATGCTTGAGCTGTGTGGCCTCCGGATAGAGATTGGCGAGGTTCGGCACCTTGGAATGGTCGATCGGCGACACGAGCCCCAGGTTGTTGAGCGCCTCGGCGAAGGGCGATGACACGAAAAGCACGTCATAGCCTTCGCCGCCTGAGGCGGTAACCTTGCCCATGATCTCTTCATTGGTGGCATGGACGGCGATCTCGAGCTCGATTCCGGTGGCAGCTTTGAACTTCTCCGCCATGTCCTTCGGCATGTAGCCGTCCCAGTTCGAAATCACGAGCTTCTCCGCCATGGCGGAGGACGGGCCCGGAACCAGCAGTGCGGTCCCGAGTGCAATTGCAATCAAGGCGTTAAACTTCATTTAAATCTCCCTAAATCATGTGCTGCGCGCGCAAGAGACTATGTGAATTGCCAAGACAGGTCGAGCCCCCAGATGCCGGCTGGTGTCTGAACACGGCGCGCGAGCTGGGCTAACTCTGGAGAGGCAGCAACACGCGCGGATCAGGCAGGCTTCAGCCTTCCGCGGGCAGTGTTCTTCGGGCGGCGGAGGGTGGCTTGTCGAAGTCTTCAGGGAGCCCCGGGTCGTCGGGCGCGCGCTGGGGCACCACCATTTTGGGCGCTTCGAGCGCTTTGGGCGGCGGTTCGGCGGCGGGATGCTGCTCCGCGGGGGCGGGTGCCGGCCTGCTGGCCTCGAGTTGCTCGGGCATTTCGAAGGGCGCTTTCCACTCGCAGGGCACGATGTTGCCGGAGACGGGGGAAACGGGCGTCCAGCGGGGGCTCGCCACCCCGTCCGAGACCCAGATCGGGTCTCGCGGTGCACTGAGTGCGCGGGAGAGCCATTCGCGTGCCCGGCCCTTGTCGCCGGAGGCGTCCTCGATATCGGCCATCAGCGCGCAGATGCGGGCCTGTGGCCTGTCCCCAAGCCAGGGTTCGAGCGCTTTGCGCGCCACATCCCAGTGCTGGGCCTTGGCTGCCGCACGCGCCAGCGCCACCGCACCCTCGATGCCGCCCTTGCTCTCCTTGAGGAGGTCGCGCACCCGGTCGTAACGGGACTCAGGGCCTTCACCGGGAATGAGATGCGCCTGCAGTTCGGCGAGATCGGGGTGTGGCGAGAGAACCCATGTCTCCTTCAGGATCTTGGAGGCCTTGCGCGTTGAAGCCTGGGTGACCAGCACGCGCGCCGCGGCAAGGGCGGCGGGCACCAGCGCGGGGTCCAGCTTGTGGGCCTTGAGGGCGAGGTCCAGCGCCTTCGCCTTGTCGCTGTCTTCCAGCGCCAGGGCCTGGGCTGCATGCATGGCCGCGAGCTTGGTGTTGCCTTCCGCCACCGGCATGAGGCCGGACTTGATCTGCTGGGCGAGCGTTGCCGCCGCCGCCTGCCAGTCCCGGGCGGAGGATTGGAGTTGCAGCACCGCACCCGATGCCCAGGAGAGCCGCGGGTTCAGCGCCAGCGCGCGCTCCGCATGGCGGCGGGCCGCGGCCATGTCGCCGGACTGGCGGGCCTCGGAGAACAGCCCGCGCAGACCCAGCGCCTCCGTGTCGGGGGACTTGGTCATCGCCTCGAAGATCTTCTTCACCGAGGCGCGGTCGCCCTTGAGTTGGGCTGCCTGCGCTGCCAGCACATTGACCAGCGGCTCATCGGCGAGTGAATTTCCGGCAATCGCGGCATGTTTCGCCGCTGCCGCCGCGTCGCCCGCACCTGCCGCGATGATGCCGCGCGAGAGCGATTCATAGCCTTTGCGATTCTTGCGGAAGGCCCAATAGCGGCCCACGGCTTGAGGGCTCGCCCAGAGCCTGCGGAACAGGCTCCACACGAACCAAATGGCGACGACGGCAAGCACCGCCAGCACGACGCCCGCCACGAAGCTCATCTCGATCTCGCGGCCAAGCCAGCGGATGGTGAGCGTGCCGGGGCGGTCGGCGATCCAGGCGAAGCCCGCCGCCACCAGCACCAGCAGGAAGAGCCGCCACAGCAGCTTGATCATGGGGCAGTCCCTCCAAGTGCCGCGATCTGGCGCAGCACGGCGTCCGAAACCTGCGCCACCGCCTGCTCGAGCTGAAGCCTGGCAGCCGCGCGGTCCCGCCATTGGGTGAGAGCCATGGGCTTCTCGCCCTCCGCCGCGTCGATCACGCCGATGGCCTGGTTCAGGTCACCGGCCTCAGCGAAGGCGGCGGCCCTTTCGGCGATGGCAGGCCAGTTGGTCTCACCAATGGCGCGGATGGTGACGATGCCGGACAGCGATTTCATCAGCGTGCCGAAATAGCTGTTGTC
>JBEILC010000195.1:0-5716 GCA_040379425.1 Hyphomicrobiales bacterium | reverse complement strand
GATCTTGCGCAGCACCCGGTAGCCGAGCGGCAGCCAGGAATAACTCCCCGCCGCTTCCTGCCGAATCATCCCGCAGCGCAACATGAGCTTGTGCGAGACAATCTCCGCTTCCTTGGGGTCGTCGCGCAGAATGGGCATGAAGTATTGGGAAAGGCGCATCGCGTGTCCTGCTTGGGAGGGCTTTCCGGCCCTTTTACGGGAAACGCCCCGGAACTCAAGCCGGAGGCTATGATTGTAATCGAGACACTGCAACAACCCCTGATTTATACACGTCACATGACATGCCGGATTGTGGCGGCTCTATGACACTTTTAACTCGACAAGCCTTTTGGGTGTGGTAGCTTTTTTCCCAATAAGAACAAGACCACGGTGTCCGCTCAGGTGACCCAGGTCTGGGGAGGTAAGTTTCCGGGCGCGCGAGAAATGCAGCAGCTCCACCGGTCATCAACCGGTAGAAAAGGAAACAGTCGAACGGAACAAGGCGGAGCCAAAAGCTTCGCCTTTTCCTTTTCTTAGAAATACAGCCAGCGCGGCGTGCGCGCGGCATAGTCCTGCCAGTCCGTCCCGAAACGCGCCGCGAGGTGCCGTTCCTCACGTTCGATCGCGAGCTTATGGGTTACTACGGCGCCGGCCACTCCTCCGATCACCAGCCAGCCAATGCCAAAGAGCAGACCTAAGCCCGATACAAGAAGCGTGTTGGCCAAATAGATCGGGTTCCGCGATCTGGCGAAGGGACCATCCGTGATGAGGGCGGTAGCACCCCGGTGCGGCAGTATCGTGGTGCGGTGCCTGCAGAAGGCCAGCGCTGCCGTCACATCCAGCGCAATCGCCGCGCAGGCGAGGCAAAGGCCCAGGGCCGCGGGCACGCCCCTTGCGATGCCGCCCGGCCACGGCAGGGGCAGGCTCCAATGGAGGCCGAGGGCGATGATAGCCAGCCCGCCATAAATCAGCGGCGGCCAGGGGATCCGGTTCGGGCGATCCTCGGGGTTTGTCATTGGAAGATCAGTTGAGGGCCGGGCATTCCGAGAAGTCAAGCGCGGGCTTGATTTGACCGTAAAATGCGCCTAGAAGCTCCGAAATTCCAGTTCATTTCCAGAGGAGTGCACGAGCCCCATGGCGCGCGTCACCGTTGAAGACTGCATCGACAAGCTCCCGAACCGCTTCGAGCTCGTTCTGCTCGCCGCCCATCGCGCCCGCTCCATTTCTCAAGGGTCGCAGATCACGGTCGAGCGGGACAATGACAAGAATCCCGTCGTCGCCCTGCGCGAGATCGCGGAAGAGACCATCGTTCCGGAAGACCTGCGCGAGGAGTATATCCACTCCATGCAGAAGCACGTCGAAGTGGACGAGCCGGAGGCGACCGAGGTTCCGCTGATCCAGCAGTCCGGCGACATGACCATCGTCAATGACGCCCAGGGCGATGAGGACCAGGCCGAGATGGAGCGCATGACCGAAGAGGACCTGCTCCGCGGCCTCGAGGGCATGCCCCCGGCCGAAAGCCCCGGCAGCCAGCGGAACGGCTACTGAGCTTTACTTTTTTCTGTGTTTCAAGGCCGGGCCCGAGGGTCCGGCCTTTTTTGTTTGTCCAACGCTATCCCGTCACCTCAGCGAAAGCTGGGGGGTGGATTGCTGATTCCGACACCCAAACCTCGCTCGCCAAACGATTAATCTGCGCTAAGATCATCTCATGATGCGTCAATACGAGCTTGTGGAGCGGGTCACCAAGTATGACCCGGATGCGGACGAAGACCTCCTCAACCGCGCCTATGTCTATGCGATGAAGGCGCATGGCAACCAGAAGCGGGCCTCGGGCGAGGCCTATTTCAACCACCCGCTGGAAGTGGCCGCGATCCTCACCGAGATGAAGCTCGATTCGGCGACGATCGCCGCCGCCCTGCTCCACGACACTGTGGAAGACACCGAGGCGACCCATCAGGAGATCGACGAAAAGTTCGGCCCCGACATCGCCGCCCTCGTCGATGGCCTGACCAAGATTGCGAAACTCGACCTCGTCACCAAGGAAGCGGCCCAGGCCGAGAACCTGCGGAAGCTCCTGCTCGCCATGTCGCGCGATGTGCGGGTGCTGCTGGTGAAGCTCGCGGACCGGCTCCACAACATGCGCACACTCGATCATGTGAAGCCGGAAAAGCGCCTGCGGATCGCCCAGGAGACGATGGACATCTACGCCCCCCTGGCCGGCCGCATGGGCATGCAGGCGGTGAGGGACGAACTCGAGGACATCGCCTTCAAGGTGCTGAACCCGGGCGCTAACCAGATCATCCTCGACCGGCTGGCAAAGCTCCACACAGAGTCTGGCGGTATCCTGAAATCGATCGAACAGGAACTGACCCAGAAGCTTGCCGAGAACGGCATCAAGGCCGAGGTCCACGGACGCGAGAAGCGGCCACTTTCGATCTTCCGCAAGATGGAGCGGAAGCTGCTGTCGCTGGGCCAGCTCTCCGACATCTTCGGCTTCCGGGTGATCGTCGGCACGGTCGACCAGTGCTACCGCGCGCTCGGCATCATCCACCGCACCTACCGGGCGGTGCCAGGACGCTTCAAGGACTATATCTCGACGCCGAAACAGAACGACTACCGCTCGATTCACACCACGGTGATCGGCCCGCACCACATGCGCGTCGAGATGCAGATCCGCACCCGGCTGATGCATGAAATCGCTGAGCGGGGCGTTGCCGCACATGCCATCTACAAGGATGCACCCGACGCCAAGGAGGCGCTCGACGGCTTCAAGGCGCCCGCCGCCGAATCCAACGCCTACCGCTGGCTCAGACACCTCGTCGAAATGCTGCAGGAGGGTGAGTCCCCCCGCGAGTTCCTCGAGCACACCAAGCTCGAGCTGTTCCACGACCAGGTATTCTGCTTCACCCCCAAGGGCAAGCTCATCGCGCTTCCCAAGGGGGCGACCCCCATCGACTTCGCCTATGCGGTGCACACATCCGTGGGTGACTCCTGCGTCGGCGCCAAGGTGAATGGCAGCCACGCGCCGCTCGTCACCGAATTGAAGAACGGTGACGAGGTGGATATCATCCGCTCCGAGGCCCAGACACCGCCCGCCGCATGGGAGGGCCTGGCGGTCACCGGCAAGGCGCGCGCCGCCATCCGCCGCGCCACCAGGGCTGCGGCGCGCAAGCAATTCGCGGGGCTCGGCCGGGAGATCGTGGAGAAGATGCTGGCCAAGCTCGGCAGTACATATTCAGAGAAACAGGTGGCAGCCGCCATGCCCCGCCTCGGCCACAAGAACATTGATGACGCGCTGGCGGCAATCGGACGGGGTGAGCTCTCCGCCATCGACGTCATGAAGGCCATGGGACTCACCATCGACGACACCAAGATGAAGGAACTCCGCCGAAAGTCACCGGCGCGGAAACCGGACACGGAAGAGCTGTCGGTTCCAGTCCGGGGAGTTGCGCGCACCACGGCCCTGAAGATCGCACCCGAGACAGGAGCGGTTCCGGGCGAGCGCATCGTCGGCATTCTGACACCCGGCGAGGGCATCACCATCTACCCGATTTTCGCCAAGGCGCTGGAGCAGTTCGACAACCAGCCGGAGCGCTGGGTGGACCTCGCCTGGGACACTGCGGCGAGCGAGCAGCGCTTCCCGGCCCGCATGACCGTGTCCATCCTCAACGAGGTGGGCTCGCTCGCCCAGGTGACGCAGGCGATCAGCGACCTCGGTGGCAATATCGATGCGCTGCAGCTGGTGGCACGCGAAGGTGCGAAGGACTTTTTCGACATCGACATCACGCTCGAGGTCAATGATGTGAAGCACCTGAACGACATCATGGCGAGTCTGCGCGGCAAGCCCGCCGTCAGCGACGTCAGCCGCAAGACAGGATAGGGCAGAGGCCATGACGCAAGACGAGGTTCTGGACGAATTCCGCGCCGCCGGCGCGCTGCTGGAGGGGCATTTCATCCTCTCCTCAGGGCTGCACTCCAGCCGCTACCTGCAATGCGCGCGCGTACTGATGGACGCCGCCCGCGCCGGCCGCCTCTGTGCCGCACTGGCGGAGAAGGTCATGGCGCTGATCCCTGGCCCTATTGACCTCGTGGCCTCCCCCGCCATGGGTGGCGTGGTGGTGGGATACGAAATGGGACGCCAGCTGAGCGTGCCGTCTGTCTTCTTCGAACGGGTGGACGGCAAGCTGACGCTGCGGCGCGGATTTTCGATCGACAAGGGTACGCGGGTGCTGATGGTCGAAGACATCGTAACCACGGGCCTCTCCTCCCGCGAGTGCATCGCCGGGATTAATGCCGAAGGTGGTGTCAGCGTGGGTGCTGCCTGCCTGATCGACCGCTCCGGCGGCAAGGCCGACATTGGCGTGCCGCTGGCCGCCCTCGCCCGCCTCGATATTCCGGCCTATGAAGCGGACAAACTGCCGCCGGATCTTGCGGTCATTCCCGCCGTCAAGCCAGGTAGCCGGGGCCTCAAATGATCATCGGTATCGGCAATGACGTGATCGACATCCGCCGGATCGAGAAGACGCTCGGAGCCTATGGCGAGCGCTTCATCCAGCGGATCTTCACCGATGTGGAAATCCGGAAATCCGAACGCCGGGCCCAGCGCGCGGCCTCCTATGCCAAGCGCTTCGCGGCGAAAGAGGCATGCTCCAAGGCTTTAGGCACCGGCTTCCGGGCGGGGGTGTTCTGGAAGGACATGGGCGTGGTCAACGAACCCTCAGGAAGGCCGACCATGGTCCTGACCGGGGGTGCCCGGGAGAGGCTCCGCACATTGACACCGCATGGACATTCCACCCGCATCCACCTGACGATTACCGATGATTTCCCATACGCTCACGCCTTCGTGATGATCGAGGCGGTCAAGGACTGACGGTAGGGGCTGGCAATCCTCCACCGAAACGGCAACAACTGTGCCCTATTGGCAACAGTGACGCAGCTTGGATACAGCAGTGCCCCGGTTGCGTTGCATCAGGTGAAAGCAGGGTCTATATGCCCGGCCAGAGGCTCAAGTATTTGCTCATCTTGCGGAAGCTTGGCGGACATGCACAAGAAAGACCATTTGATGGCAGCGGCACAGGACACGCGGCACAAGTCGGAAGACGGGTTGTGGGAAACCGTCAAGGTCATCATCCAGGCGCTGCTCATCGCCTTCGTGGTCAGGACCTTCTTCTACCAACCCTTCAACATCCCCTCTGCCTCGATGTATCCCACGCTGAAGGTGGGTGACTATATCTTCGTCTCCAAGCTCTCCTATGGCTACGGCAAGTACTCCTTCAACTTCTCGCTCGGCATGTTCGGCAACGAGATCGTCACCTGCTGCCCGATCGATTTCCCCGGCCGCGTCGTGCTGGCCGAAGACCCCGAGCGCGGCGACGTGGCCGTGTTCAAGCTGCCGACCGACACCAACATCGACTACATCAAGCGGGTCATCGGCCTTCCTGGCGATCGCATCATGATGCGTGACGGCGTGCTCTTCATCAACGGCCAGGCCGTCAAGAAAGAGCGGGTCGAAGACTATACCGATCCCTCGGAGCCCGGCCTCAGCACGGCGGTACCGCAGTTTCTGGAAACGCTCCCCAATGGCGTGAGCTACCGCGTCCTCGACACCGAACCATTCGGCGATGCCGACAACACCGAGGAATATGTTGTTCCCGAAGGCCACTACTTCATGATGGGCGACAACCGCGACAATTCGCAGGACTCGCGCTATCCGCGGGTAGGTTACGTGCCGATCGAG
>JBEILC010000194.1:0-5717 GCA_040379425.1 Hyphomicrobiales bacterium | reverse complement strand
GTGGCGCTTGCCCGCGCCCTTGTGAACCAGCCGCGCGTTCTGCTCCTCGACGAACCGCTGGGCGCACTCGACCTTAAGCTCCGCGAACAGATGCAGGTAGAGCTCAGGACCCTGCAGCGCAACCTTGGCATTACCTTTGTCTTCGTCACCCACGACCAGGGCGAAGCCCTCTCCATGGCGGACCGCGTTGCGATCTTCAACGAGGGCAAGATCGCCCAGGTTGGAACACCAGAGGACGTTTATGAGCGGCCCGGCACGCGCTTCGTGGCTGATTTCGTCGGCTCCTCCCACGTTCTGACACCGGCCGTTGCGAAGTCTACCGGCGGGCCCGAAACATGGCTGAGCCTCCGGCCTGAGAAGATCCTCATCCTGCGCGGCGGCAGCGTGCCGGACGGGCGCCACGGCACCCAGGTCCGCGTCAAGGCCGTGCATTACCAGGGTGCAGGCACGCGCCTCAACACGCTGACACCGGACGGCGCCGTGCTCAACGTCATGGCCCCTTCCGCACTCGGCAAGTTCCGGGAAGGCGACCAGCTCACGCTGCATTGGGCGCCTGACGCTGCCCATGTCATGGACGGCACCCCGTGACGGCGGCGGTCATCCCGCTTGAAGGCGGCTTCCGCCGCCGCCTGTCGGACATCCTGTTCCGCAAGCCGTCCTACCTGCTGCTTCTGCTGCTCATCCCGCCGCTTCTCTGGCTCGGCATCGTCTATTTGGGCTCACTGCTCGCGTTGCTGCTGCACAGCTTCTATTCGATCGACGAGTTCTCAGGCTTCATCGTCTATGAATTCACGCTCTCCACCTATGGGGAACTGTTTCGCCTTTCGAATCTCGATGTGATCATCCGCTCGCTGGTCATGGCGGCTGCGGTCACAATCGGCTGCGCGGTCATGGCCTTTCCGATCTCCTACTATGCAGCGCGCTATGCGCGGGGCAAATGGAAGGCGGCCTTCTATCTCCTTATCATGCTGCCCTTATGGTCAAGCTATCTCGTCAAGGTCTATGCCTGGAAGCTGATCCTCGCCAAGGAAGGCATCGTCAGCTGGCTCGCCGAGGAGCTGCACCTGACCTGGGCGCTGGACGGGCTCCTCGCAATCCCCATCATCGGCGGGCCGTCGCTGTCGTTCAGCTACATCGGCACCTTCCTCGTCTTCTGCTATGTCTGGCTCCCTTTCATGATACTGCCCACCCAGGCGGCGCTGGAGCGCGTGCCGAACAACCTCCTTGAAGCCTCGTCCGATCTCGGGGCGGAACCCCAGCAGACCTTCCGGACGGTGATCCTGCCGCTCGCCCTGCCTGGCCTCATCGCGGGCTCGATCTTCACCTTCTCGCTGACGCTGGGCGATTACATCATTCCGCAGATCATCGGCAATTCGAGCTTCTTCCTTGGTCAGGCGGTGTATACGCTGCAGGGCACGGCCGGCAACATTCCGCTCGCAGCCGCTTTCACCGTGGTTCCGATCGTGGTGATGCTGATCTATCTCGCGATCGCCAAGCGCATGGGAGCCTTTGATGCGCTCTGAACGTGGTCTCAAGCCGCCGCTCGCGCTCAGCATCGCTGCAATGGGCGGCCTCCTCTTCCTGCATCTGCCGCTGCTCCTCATCTTCGTTTACGCCTTCACCACGGAAGAGAAGAGCTACGCATTTCCGCCGCCGGGCTACACGCTCAAATGGTTCGCCGTGGTGTGGGAGCGCCAGGACATCTGGGATGCGATCTGGCTGTCCACGAAAGTCGCGACGATAGCCACGCTGATCGCGCTGGTGCTGGGCACCTGTGCGGCAGCGGCCGTCTCGCGCGCGAAGTTCTTCGGGCGCGACTACATCTCGCTGCTTTTCATCCTGCCCATTGCGCTGCCCGGCATCATCACCGGTATCTCGCTCCGCTCCGCCTTCAGCGTGATGGACATTCCGTTCTCGACCTGGACCATCGTGCTTGGGCACGCCACTTTCTGCATCGTGGTCGTCTACAACAACGCACTCGCCCGCTTCCGCCGCACCGCCGGCAGCATGATCGAGGCGTCGATGGATCTGGGCGCTGACGGCTTCCAGACCTTCCGCTATGTGGTGCTGCCGCAAATCGGCACCGCATTGCTGGCCGGCGGCATGCTGGCCTTCGCGCTGTCGTTTGACGAGGTGATCGTCACCACTTTCACCGCAGGCCAGCAGTCGACGCTGCCCATCTGGATGCTGAACGAGCTGATCCGGCCCCGCCAGCGGCCCATCACCAATGTGGTTGCGATCTTCGTCATCGCCGTGACCTTCATTCCCATCCTCGCGGCCTATTACCTGACCCGCGAGGGCGAGCACACGGGCGGGGCGGGGAAGTAGCTCAGGCGGTCTCCGTGCCGCCGCCCGCCACCTGGGCGAAACGCTCGAAGAACTGGGTCGAGAGCTGCCGCGCCGTCGGCTCGATGAAGCGCTGGGCGAGGCTGGCGATCTTGCCGGTCACCTGGGCGTCGACGTCATAGGTCAGCTTGGTGCCCTCGGGCACCTCCTCGAGTCGGACGTTCGCGCCCCCGGTCGCGCCACCCATCATGGAACTGCCGGTGCCCTGGATGCGGTAGCCGTTTGGCGGGTCGAGGTCGGAGAGTGTCACCGCACCTTTGAAGGTCGCCTTCACCGGCCCCATCTTCACCGTGACCCTCGCTTCCATCTCGGTGTCGGAGGTCTTGGTGATTTCCTCGCAACCAGGGATCGCCCGGCGCAGCACCTCAGGGTCGTTCAGCGCTTCCCACACCTTCTGGCGCGGCACGGGAATGATCACCTCGTCCGATAACTTCATGTTTACATGCTCCCAATCAATGTTGGCTTACCGCGCGATGCCGCCGCGTTTCCACTGTTCCTTCGTCTGAAGCCGGAACTCCTCGAAGCGGCCATCGGAAATGGCCGCGCGGATGCCCTGCATCAGGGTTTGATAATACGCGATGTTGGCCCAGGAAAGCAGCATCATCCCCAGCAACTCCCCCGACTTCATCAGGTGATGGAGATAGGCCCGCGAATACTGGGACAGTGCGGGGCAAGGATGTTCAGGGTCGAGCGGGCGCGGGTCATCGGCGTGGCGCGCGTTCCGGAGGTTGATTTTGCCGAAACGGGTGAAGGCCTGTCCATGCCGGCCGGAGCGCGTGGGCAGCACGCAGTCGAACATGTCGATGCCGCGTGCCACCGATTCCAGAATATCCTCGGGCGTGCCCACCCCCATCAGGTAGCGGGGGCGGTCATGGGGGAGATGCGGGATCGTGTGCTCGATCGCCTGCAGCATCAGATCATGCCCCTCGCCCACCGCCAGCCCGCCGATGGCATAGCCCTCGAAGCCGATGGACTTGAGGCCCTCCGCACTCTCCTTGCGGAGCCTGGGGTTGATGCCACCCTGCACGATGCCGAAATTGCCCCGCCCCGGCTGGCGGCCAAAGGCCGTGCGGGATCGCTCCGCCCAGCGCAGCGAGAGCTGCATCGCCTTCTCCGCCTCTTTCTCCGTATGCGGATATTCAATGCACTGGTCGAGCTGCATCTGGATATCGGAGCCCAGAAGCCGCTGGATCTCCATCGCGCGTTCGGGCGAAAGCTCGTATTTCCGCCCGTCAATATGGGACTGGAACATCGCCGCCTGCTCGGTGATCTTGCGGATCTTGGACAGCGACATGATCTGGAAGCCGCCGGAGTCGGTCAGGATCGGGCGCTTCCAGCCGATGAAATTGTGAAGCCCGCCGAGCTTGGAGACCTCTTCGGCACCTGGCCTCAGCATCAAGTGATAGGTGTTGCCCAGGATGATGTCCGCCCCCGTCCCCTCGACCTGATCGAGGTAGAGCCCCTTCACCGTGCCGACCGTACCGACCGGCATGAAGGCGGGCGTGCGGATGTCGCCATGGAGCGTATGCACCGTGCCGCGGCGCGAAGCTCCGTCGGTGCCGTGAAGCGTGAAGCCAAATTCAATTGTCATGGCGCGGGGAATAGCAGGCTCGAGTCGCCATAGGAATAGAAGCGATAGTCATTGGCAATCGCATGGGCATAAGCCCCCCGCATCGTCTCGAGGCCGGAGAAGGCGGAGACCAGCATGAATAGCGTCGATTTCGGCAGATGAAAGTTGGTGATCAGCAGATCCGTCCCGCGGAAACGGTATCCTGGTGTGATGAAAATGTCCGTCGTGCCGGAGAACGGTTCGAGGCCAGAAGCCTCCAGCAGCCTCAGGGATGTTGTCCCGACAGCGACGATACGACCGCCCTTGGCACGCGCTGCCTTGAGGCGGCCGCAAGTGGCAGCTGTCACCTCACCCCATTCGGAGTGCATCTTGTGGTCCTTGGTGTCATCCGCCTTGACTGGCAGGAAGGTACCGGCTCCCACATGCAGAGTTACGAATTCCTGAGATATTCCAGACTCTTCCAACCGCTTCATGAGTTCTGGCGTGAAGTGCAGCCCGGCCGTCGGCGCCGCGACCGCACCTTCCTTCTCGGCATAGACCGTCTGGTAGTCCTGGCGATCCTGCTCGTCCGTCCCGCGCTTGCCTGCGATATAGGGTGGAAGTGGCATCTCACCCACCGCGGCGATGGCCTCGTCCAGGCCGGGTCCATGGAAATCGAAGGCCAGCGTCACCTCTCCCGCCTCGCCCTTGGCCTCGACCGTCGCATCCAGCGTGCCGAGCAGGCAGACCTTGCCTTCCGCACCGAAGCGCAGGCGGTCACCGGCTTCGAGTTTCTTGGCGGGCTTCACGAAAGCCTTCCAGCGGTGCCCGTCGAGGCGCAGATGAAGCAGCGCCTCGATCTTGGGCGTTGTCCCGCCACGTCCGATGCGGTTGCCCGAGAGTGCCGCGGGGATCACGCGCGTATTGTTGAAGACCAGCACATCGCCTGCGCGGAGAAGGTCCGGCAATTCACGAAAGACATGATCCTGCAGCTCGCCCTGCCGCACCACGAGAAGCTTCGAGGAGTCGCGCGGGCTGACGGGTCGCAGCGCAATCCGTTCTGGCGGCAATTCGAAGTCGAAATCGGAAACGCGCATGGAGATTTGCCCTTGTGGCATCACCCCTCAGACTGTCATCCCGGCGAAAGCCGGGATCAAGCTGTGGGCGCCTGAATCTGTACCCCGGCTTTCGCCGGGGTGACGCCATTCTGGATAGAGGGTGACGCCGCACGGCGCCAATGCGGCGCCGCCCGCTTGCTTACTTGGCGTCGGCCGCGACCTGCATCTTGGCCATCTTGTCCGGTTCACGTACGGGTTCGCCGCGCTTGATGCCGTCGACGATCTCCATGCCCTCGGTCACCTTACCCCACACCGTGTACTGACGATCGAGGAAGGTGGCGTCGCCGAAGCAGATGAAGAACTGGCTGTTGGCCGAGTCCGGGCTTTGCGAGCGTGCCATGGAGCAGATGCCGCGCACATGCGGCTCACGCGAGAATTCCTGCTTCAGGTTTGCCTTCTTGGAGCCGCCCATGCCGGCACGGCCAGGGTCGAAGGTGGAGGCCGTCGTGTTGCCGAACTGCACGTCGCCGCCCTGGGCCATGAAACCCTCGATGACGCGGTGGAACACCACGCCGTCATAGGCGCCCTCGCGGGCCAGTTCCTTGATGCGCGCCACGTGGTTGGGCGCAAGGTCGGGGCGGAGCGTGATGGTGACACGGCCCTTGGGCGCGTTCTTGGAATCCGCAATGTCGAGGTAGAGGATGTTTTCGAGATCAGCCATTATTGCACGGTCACCTTGGTCATCTTGTCGGGGTTTGCCGGCG
>JBEILC010000193.1:0-5736 GCA_040379425.1 Hyphomicrobiales bacterium | reverse complement strand
TGATCCGGTTCCGACAGGGATTTCGAGGCGGCCGGGCCCTTGGGGACCGGCTGTTTCGCTTTGGGCCGCCGGGCGGGCCTGTGAAACCTTCCGCCGTCTGCGGAGGTGTTGTGTGCGATGGTGCACTTAGAGCGGTTGGGGAAAGCCCGGGTTAACCCTCCGGGGGAAGCCCCTTCCATCCTCCCGCGGGCTACCCTATCTAGATGTTAATCTACGAAACCGATTCATCCTGAAGGATATCCATGCGCGATCCCGTCGAATTCCTCACCACCGGAGCCTTCTGGCCGTCCGTCATCCAGCAGGAGAGCCGGGGCGAGCGCGTCTATGACCTTCCCTCCCGCCTGCTCCGGGAGCGCATCATCTTCATCACGGGGCCGATTGACGACAATGTCGCAGCCTCGATCTGCATGCAGCTGCTGTTCCTTGAGGCGGAGAACCCCAAGAAGGAAATCTCCATGTATATCAACAGCCCGGGCGGTGTCGTCACCTCCGGCCTGTCGATCTACGATACCATGCAGTTCATCCGCTGCCCCGTTTCCACCACAGTGATGGGCCAAGCCGCTTCCATGGGCTCGCTGTTGCTGACGGCGGGCGAGAAGGGCCTGCGGTTCGCGCTTCCCAACTCCCGCATCATGGTTCACCAGCCCTCGGGCGGTTACCAGGGCCAGGTCACCGACATCCTCATCCATGCCAAGGAAGTTGAGAGCCTGAAGCGCCGTCTCAACGAGATCTACGTCCACCACACCGGGCGTGACTACAAGACCATCGAGGACGCCCTCGAGCGTGACAACTTCTTCACCTCGGAAGCAGCACTGGCTTTCGGCCTGATCGACAAGGTGATCGAGAAGCGGCCCGTGCCGGCCGAGGCGAGGTGACAACAACGGTTTTCCACCGGACTTTGCGCCGGTGGGGGGCGACTGGTAATCAATCCTTGATTAATCATCTACGCCCATGCTGAATTACTGTTGTGATCCGGCGCGCCGGATTCCAATGGACGGAACTGCTGCGGTGGCGGGGACGTCTCGTGAAAGACTGCTTGCGTAACAAGCAGCATTCGTCCGAGGAGAGCTTATGAGTAAGGCAACGGGGAGCGACAGCAAGAACACCTTGTACTGCTCCTTCTGCGGCAAGAGCCAGCATGAGGTCCGCAAGCTGATTGCGGGGCCCACCGTGTTCATCTGCGATGAATGCGTGGAGCTCTGCATGGACATCATCCGCGAGGAGAACAAGACCTCGCTGGCAAAGTCCAAGGACGGCGTGCCGACACCGCACGAGATCCGCAAGGTGCTGGACGACTACGTCATCGGCCAGGAGCATGCTAAGAAGGTGCTCTCGGTGGCGGTCCATAACCACTACAAGCGTCTGAACCACGCGCAGAAGAACAACGATGTTGAACTGGCGAAGTCCAACATCCTGCTCGTCGGCCCCACAGGCTCCGGCAAGACGCTGCTGGCCCAGACGCTGGCCCGCATCCTGGACGTGCCCTTCACCATGGCAGACGCCACCACGCTGACCGAGGCCGGTTACGTCGGTGAGGACGTCGAGAACATCATCCTGAAGCTCCTGCAGGCGGCTGACTACAACGTCGAGCGCGCACAGCGCGGCATCGTCTACATCGACGAGGTCGACAAGATCAGCCGCAAGTCCGACAATCCGTCAATCACCCGTGACGTCTCGGGCGAGGGCGTGCAGCAGGCGCTGCTCAAGATCATGGAAGGCACGGTTGCCTCCGTGCCGCCGCAGGGCGGCCGCAAGCATCCGCAGCAGGAGTTCCTGCAGGTCGACACCACCAACATCCTGTTCATCTGCGGCGGCGCCTTCGCCGGCCTTGAGCGCATCATCAACCAGCGCTCCAAGGGTTCGGGCCTCGGTTTCGGCGCCGAAGTCCGCTCGGCGGAAGACCGCCGCACCGGCCAGGTGCTGCGTGAACTGGAGCCTGAGGATCTTCTCAAGTTCGGCCTCATCCCCGAATTCGTCGGCCGCCTGCCGGTCGTCGCAACGCTCGAGGATCTCGACGAGCCGGCCCTGATGCAGATCCTGGTCGAGCCCAAGAACGCCATCGTCAAGCAGTACCAGAGGCTGTTCGAGATGGAGGGCGTCAAGCTCACCTTCCCGGACGAGGCGCTGCACGCCATCGCGCGGCGCGCCATCGAGCGCAAGACGGGCGCCCGCGGGCTCCGCTCCATCATGGAATCGATCCTGCTCGAAACCATGTTCGACCTGCCCGCCATGAACGGGGTCGAAGAGGTGGTGATCTCCAAGGACGTGGTGGACGGAACGGCCAAGCCGCTCCTGATCTACGCCGACAAGCAGGGCGGCAAGGCGACCGTTTCCGCCTGAGAAGACCTGAACCGCGTTTTCGGAATGGCCGGGCAGGGTGCCCGGCCATCTCCAGTTCTGGTTCCCCGGGCCACATTGAAATCTTGTACCTGCCCCTCCACATCTCATCCCGACGCTGATGCTGCGCTTCGAGGGGTTTTGTGCGTAAGATGCACCTGATTCACTGATTTGCGGCTGAAAGGCCCAAAACCGGGCGCCCATGTTTGGCGGCACTCTTGCGCCAGACGGAGACAGGCGGCCCATGAAAGGAAGAAGAATGAGCAAGACAGCCACTCCCGCCGGCAGCATCGAGACCCTCCCCGTCCTGCCGCTCCGCGACATCGTGGTCTTCCCGCACATGATCGTGCCGCTCTTCGTCGGGCGCGAGAAGTCCATCAAGGCGCTGGAGGAGGTGATGCGCGAGGACAAGCGCATCCTGCTGGTGGCGCAGAAGAACCCCGCTGACGATGATCCGGCCTCGGACGCCGTCTATGAGGTGGGAACGCTCGCCCAGGTGCTGCAGCTCCTCAAGCTGCCCGACGGCACGGTGAAGGTTCTGGTCGAAGGCTCCGACCGTGCCCGCGTGCACGGCTTCTCGTCCCGCATCGATTTCTTCGAGGCGGAGGTCGAGGTCATCGCATCCGACTTCGGCACAGCCTCGGAGACGGAGGCGCTGGCACGCACAGCGGCCACCCAGTTCGACAGCTATGTGAAGCTCAACAAGAAGGTGCCGCAGGAGGTTCTGGCCTCCATCGCGCAGATCGCCGATCACTCGAAGCTCGCGGACACCATTGCCGCCCATCTCGCCATCAAGATCTCCGAGAAGCAGGAGCTTCTCGAAATGACCTCCGTCGCGCAGCGCCTCGAGAAGGTCTATGCGCTGATGGAAGGCGAGATCTCGGTTCTCCAGGTCGAGAAGCGCATCCGCAGCAGAGTCAAGCGCCAGATGGAGAAGACCCAGCGCGAGTATTATCTGAATGAGCAGATGAAGGCCATTCAGAAGGAGCTGGGCGACGGCGACGAGAAGAATGAGATCGACGAACTCGATCAGCGCATCAAGAAGACCAAGCTCTCCAAGGAAGCCAAGGAGCGCGCGGATGCGGAGATCAAGAAGCTCCGCCAGATGAGCCCGATGTCGGCGGAAGCCACTGTCGTGCGCAACTACCTCGACTGGCTGCTTGGCATCCCCTGGGGCCAGAAGAGCAAGGTCAAGCACGACCTGAAGTTCGCGGAAGACGTGCTCGATGCCGATCACTTCGGCCTCGACAAGGTGAAGGAGCGCATCCTCGAATATCTCGCGGTGCAGAGCCGCACCAACAAGCTGCGCGGCCCCATCCTGTGCCTCGTTGGTCCTCCCGGCGTCGGCAAGACCTCGCTTGGCAAGTCGATTGCCAAGGCGACGGGCCGCGAGTTCATCCGCATGTCTCTTGGTGGTGTTCGCGATGAAGCGGAAATCCGCGGCCACCGCCGCACCTACATCGGCTCGATGCCCGGCAAGGTTATCCAGTCGATGAAGAAGGCGAAGAAGTCCAACCCGCTCTTCCTCCTGGACGAGATCGACAAGATGGGCATGGACTTCCGCGGCGATCCGTCCGCGGCGCTGCTTGAGGTTCTCGATCCCGAGCAGAACGCGACCTTCATGGACCACTATCTCGAGGTCGAATATGACCTTTCGAATGTGATGTTCGTGACGACCTCGAACACGCTCAACATTCCGCCGGCCCTGATTGACCGCATGGAGATCATCCGGATCGCGGGCTACACGGAAGAAGAGAAGCTTGAGATCGCCAAGCGCCACCTGATCCCCAAGGCAACGGAGCATCACGGCCTGCAGCCCAAGGAGTTCGAGGTGACGGAGGAGGCCCTCTACGAGGTTATCCGCCGCTACACCCGCGAAGCGGGCGTGCGCAACCTGGAGCGTGAGATGAATTCGCTCTGCCGCAAGGCGGTGAAGGAGATCATCTCGTCGAAGAAGAAGAAGATCCAGGTGACGCCGGAGGTGGTGCACCAGTATCTGGGCGTGCAGAAGTATCGCTATGGCGAGGCTGAGCGCGAGGACCAGGTCGGCGTCGTCACCGGCCTTGCATGGACGGAAGTCGGCGGCGAGATCCTGACGATCGAAGCCCTGATGATGCCCGGCAAGGGCAAGATGACGGTGACGGGCAATTTGCGCGACGTGATGAAGGAGTCGATCTCGGCTGCCTCCTCCTATGTTCGCTCGCGGGCGGCGACCATCGGCGTCAAGCCGCCGGTGTTCGACAAGCGCGACATCCACGTGCATGTGCCGGAAGGTGCAACGCCGAAGGATGGTCCGTCCGCCGGCATCGCGATGGTCACTGCCATTGTCTCGGTGATGACGGGCATCCCGGTGAAGAAGGACGTGGCGATGACGGGCGAGATCACGCTCCGCGGCCGTGTGCTGCCGATTGGCGGGCTCAAGGAAAAGCTCCTGGCGGCGCTGCGGGCCGGGATCAAGAAGGTCATGATCCCGGAGGAGAACGTCAAGGATCTCGCCGAGATCCCGGAGAACGTGAAGTCGGGCCTTGAGATCATCCCCGTCTCGCGCATGGATGACGTCCTGAAGCATACCCTCGTGCGCATGCCGGAGCCTATCCAGTGGGACGAGGAGGCCGAGGAGGCGGCAGCTGCCGCTCGGGTGGCCGCCGGAAAGACAGGTGAGAGCCCCGCGCGGGCCCACTGAGCCTTTGCGCCAAAGAGGTCAGGGCCGCCCCCGAGGGCGGCCCTTTCTTTTTGCGGCGAACTTGAAATTGTCCTCGAATCACTGACACATAGGCCGTGTTACGCGTGCACGACAGGGCCAACGGCAGCGGGAGACGGTGATCGAAAAGAGATAGTTCAGGGACTACTCAAATCACATCAGCCCCGTGCGCCCTCAGAAACCGCACGGGGCTTCTTTGTCAGCTTGATTGCCGAACGCGCCGGCGCTAAGCCACAGCCCAGAGGGCGATTAGCTCAGTTGGTAGAGCGCTTCGTTTACACCGAAGATGTCGGGAGTTCGAGTCTCTCATCGCCCACCATAGTTCACCTTGTGTCAATTTCGAAACATCATCGCGGACGGGCTGACGGCGCCGGCGGCCGCGATGAGGGTAATCCCCCCGTTTTTTGGAGGGGGTTCGGAAGTAGAATTTTCTCGGTAACGTCAACGAGGAGGTTCGAATGAAGAAGGGTAGATTTACGGACGCACAGATCATCGCGGTTCTGCGCCAGGCCGGAGGCGGGGTTCCGATCCCTGACCTTTGCCGGGAGCACGCGATCAGCCCCGCAAGCGCCTGAAGCGGGAAAAGCCAGAGGAGCTCGCAGTGCCAGCCGAGCCAAACGTCATGTGGTCTCTCGACTTCATGGCGGACCGGCTGGAGGACGCGCGGTGCTTTCGGCTGCTGAATGTTCTGGATGACT
>JBEILC010000192.1:0-5792 GCA_040379425.1 Hyphomicrobiales bacterium | reverse complement strand
GGTCATGCTGAAACCAAGGCTTTTCCGACGCCCCAATGCCGCCATGCGACAATGCGACCGGGAAAGCCGCCGGCATGATGAATTGCATTGATAGGGCCCACGGGAATATCTCATAGTTGATGATGATTTGGATCGTTTTTACGGCAATGACCGCGCTGGTGACCGCAGCGCTCGCCCTGCCCATGCTGCGGCGCGGGGCGGGCGCGGGCGAGTCCGACCGCAATGCCTATGACCGGGCGGTGTTCCGCGACCAGTTGGCGGAGCTTGACCGCGACCTCGAACGCGGCGTCATCGGGCCTGCCGAGGCTGAGGCCGCCCGCAACGAAATCTCCCGCCGCCTGATCGCGGCCGCCGAGCAGCCCATGGCGAAGCAGGCGAGGGTTGCCCCCGTTCTGGCCGTTCTCGCGGTGCTCATCGTTCCGGTGGTGTCCCTGCCGCTCTACTTCAAGGCGGGAAATCCTGGCCTTCCGGGCGTGCCGCTCGACCAGCGCATGGCAGAGGCGGAAGCCAAGGGCGATTACGAGGCGCTGATCGTGAAGGTGGAAAGACACCTCGCCCAGAACCCTGACGATCTCGATGGCTGGAAGGTGCTGGCCCCCGCCTACCGCCGGGGATTACGCTTCGCCGATGCGGTTGAGGCGCACCGCAACATCGTGCGGCTGTCGCCGCCCGATGCGCTGGCCTTTGCGGATTATGCCGAGGCAATGGTGATGGCGGGCGAGGGCATGGTCTCCGCCGAGGCACATGATCTGTTCGGCAAGGCGCTGGCGCTTGACCCGAAGCTTCCCAAGGCGCGGTTCTATGACGCGCTGGCGCTGAAGCAGGAGGGCAAGACGGATCAGGCCAAGGCCGCCTTCGAGGCCTTCCTGAAGGATACGCCGGAGGATGCGCCGTGGCGCGCCATGCTGCTCGCCGAAATGCAGGACATGGGTGCGAGGCCGCCGGCACTCGACAGCGAGACCATGGCCAATGCCCAAGCCATGGCGCCGGAGGACCAGCAGGCGATGATCCGCTCCATGGTCGACGGTCTGGAGGAGAAACTCGCCGCCAATCCCGACGATCTCGACGGCTGGCTGCGGCTGATCCGCTCACGCGCGGTGCTGGGCGAACCGGAGAAGGCCAAGTCCGCGTATGACAAGGCGCTGGCGCAATACAGCAGCAATGCCGGTGCGCGCGCGCAGATCGAGGGCCTTGCCAGGGACATGAACATCCAATGACACGCAAGCAGAAGCGCCTCACCATGATCCTCGGCGGCCTCTCCGTCATCGGGCTTGCCGCGGCGCTGGTGCTTTACGCACTCTCCGACACCATCACCTTCTTCCACACGCCGAGCGACCTCGAGGCGACGGGTGTGAAGCCCGGCGAGCGTATCAGGCTCGGCGGCATGGTGGAGGATGGCAGTGTGAAGAAGGGGCCGGGCACCGTCACCACATTTTCGGTAACCGATCAGATCGCAGCGATCACCGTGTCCTACAACGGCATCCTGCCGGATCTGTTCCGCGAGGGGCAGGGCGTGGTGACGGAAGGCAAATTGCAGGAGGACGGCAGCTTCGTGGCGGACACGGTCCTCGCCAAGCATGACGAGAACTACATGCCGCGCGAACTGGCTGACAGCCTGAAGGAAAAGGGCGTCAAACTCGGCAAGGGCGCGGAAGAGGGAGGCTATCCATGATTCCGGAGATCGGTCATTTCGCTTTGATTCTCGCGGTGGGCGTGGCGCTGTTCCAGACGCTCGTGCCGCTCTATGGCGCGCAGAAGGGCGATGTCGCGCTGATGCGCACGGGCATCACCTCCGCGGTCATGCAGTTTGCGCTGATCCTGCTCGCCTTCCTGGCGCTGACGCATGCCTATATCGTCTCCGACTTCTCGGTGCAGAACGTCTTCGAGAATTCGCATTCGGCCAAGCCCTTGATCTACAAGATCAGCGGCGTGTGGGGGAACCACGAGGGCTCGATGGTGCTGTGGGTGCTGATCCTGGCGCTCTATGGCTGCGCGGTCGCACTCTTCGGGCAGAACCTGCCGATGCAGATCCGCTCCCGCGTGATCGCGGTGCAGGGCGCCGTTGGCCTCGCCTTCCTGCTGTTCATCGTGCTGACGTCGAACCCCTTCCTGCGCATCGATCCGGCGCCCATCGAGGGCAATGGCCTGAACCCGATCCTGCAGGATCCCGCACTCGCCTTCCACCCGCCCTTCCTCTATGCGGGCTATGTCGGCCTCTCGATCGCCTTCGCCTTCGCCGTGGCCGCACTGATCGAAGGCCGTGTCGATGCCGCCTGGGCGCGCTGGGTGCGGCCCTGGACTTTGGCCGCCTGGATGTTCCTGACCGTCGGCATCGCCATGGGCTCCTGGTGGGCTTACTACGAACTTGGCTGGGGCGGCTGGTGGTTCTGGGACCCGGTCGAGAATGCGAGCTTCATGCCGTGGCTCGTCGCCACCGCGCTGATCCATTCGGCCATCGTCGTCGAGAAGCGCAATGCGCTGAAGATCTGGACGGTGCTGCTCTCGATCCTCGCCTTCTCGCTCTCCCTGATGGGCGCATTCCTCGTGCGTTCGGGCGTGCTGACTTCGGTTCATGCCTTCGCCGTCGACCCGGACCGGGGCCTGTTCATCCTGATGATCCTCTGCTTCTTCTCCGGCGGCGCGCTGGCGCTGTTCGCCTGGCGCGCACCCTCGCTCAAGGCGGGCGGCCTGTTTGCGCCGGTGAGCCGTGAGGGAAGCCTTGTCCTCAACAACCTGCTGCTCTGCGTCTCCTGCCTCGCGGTGTTCGTGGGCACACTCTATCCGTTGGCGCTCGAAACGCTGACAGGCGAGAAGATCTCCGTGGGTCCGCCCTATTTCAACCTGACCTTCGGGCCGATCATCCTGCCCTTGCTGCTGGCGGTGCCGCTGGGGCCGTTCCTTGCCTGGAAGCGCGGTGAGGTGTCGGTTGCCGTGCAGCGCCTGTGGCTGGCGCTGGTCCTGGCGCTCGCCGTGGGGCTTCTGGTGCTTGCGCTGAATGTGCGCGGGCCGTGGCTGGCGCCTGTCGGCATGGCGGTGGCGGCCTGGCTGGTGCTCGGGGCACTCTTCGACCTCGCCCAGCGCATCGCGCTGTTCAAGGCGCCGCTTGCCACGAGCTGGCACCGGCTGCGCGGCCTGCCGCGCTCGGCGGTCGGAGGCATACTGGCGCATGCGGGCCTCGGCATCATGACGGCAGGCATCATCGCCATCTCGCTGTGGAAGACAGAGATCATCGTGGCGATGAAGCCCGGCGATAGCGCCAATGTCGCGGGCTATACCGTGACCTTCACGGGCGAGGCGCCGCTGACCGGACCGAACTTCACGGGCCGCGTGGGCAACTTCCTCCTGAAGCAAGGGGACCGCGAGATCACCACGCTCACCTCCGAAAAGCGCGAGTTCAGGCCCGCCAGCATGCCGACGACCGAAGTGGGCCTGCACCAGACCTTCCTCGGCGATGTCTATGTGGTGATGGGCGATCTCGCGGGCGACGGCGCACGCGCGGTCAGGCTCTACTACAACCCGTTCGTCAACTTCATCTGGCTGGGCTCCGCCATCATGTTCCTCGGCGGGCTGCTCTCGCTCTCCGACCGGCGCTATCGCGTGGGCGCGCCGAAGCGGGCGATGACGGCGCATGCGGCGCCCGCCGAATGAGGAAGCTTCTCGCCATCGCGGCTCTTGCCGCCGTGCTCGCTTCGCCCGCGGCCGCACTCTCGCCCGGCGAGCTGTTGAAGGACCCCGCGATGGAGAGCCGCGCGCGCGCCATCTCCGCACAGCTCCGCTGCCTCGTGTGCCAGAACCAGTCGATCGACGATTCGGATGCGCCGCTCGCCAAGGACCTGCGCACGCTGGTGCGCGAGCAACTGGTACAAGGCAAGAGCGACGACGAGATCATGGATTTCGTGGTGGCGCGCTATGGCGAATTCGTGCTGCTCAGGCCGCGCCTCACGGCCGGAACGCTGCTGCTCTGGGGCACGCCCTTCGCCGTGCTGCTGATTGCCGGAACGGCACTGCTGCTGCGGCGCAGGCGGGTTGAATCCGCCCCCGAAACGCCGCTCAGCGAGCAGGAACGCCAGGCTCTTCAGAGGGCCTTGGAATAGCCTTGGGTTTGACGCAAGGCTTACGGAAGTTTCACCCCCCGGACAGGTGACGGTAAGGGGAGGGTTCCTATCTTCCATCCATCAACGATCCTGTTTGATGGAGAAACGTGAATGTCTTCCAGCACAACCCGCAAGGCTCCCAAGGTTCTCGGCCTCCTCGCTGCCGGCCTTCTCGGCGCAACCGCCATGGTGGCGGTGACTGCCGTGGTTCCGGTGGCGCCCGCGACCGCGCAGAACCCGATCCAGGCCCAGGCCATCGACCCCACCAAGGGCTTCGCCGACCTCGTCGAGCGCGTCATGCCCGCCGTCGTCAGCGTTCAGGTGAAGTTCGCCAATGCCTCCGCTGATGGCGGGTCCACGCAGCGCATGACCCCCGGCCTTCCCGAAGGCCCGTGGGGCGAGTTCTTCAGGCAGTTCCCCCAGTTCCGTGACGGTGTGCCTGGCGAGCGCCAGCGCCCCGAGGGCGGCATGGGGCAAGGCTCCGGCTTCATCATCTCGGCTGACGGCTATGCCGTCACCAACAATCACGTGGTGAAGGACGCCAACGAGGTGACGGTGACCATGAATGATGGCGCCGAGTACAAGGCCGAGGTGATCGGCACCGATCCCAAGACGGACCTTGCGCTGATCAAGATCGACTCGGACGAGAAGTTCGACTTCGTCTCCTTCACCAATGACACGCCGCGCGTCGGCGACTGGGTGATGGCGGTCGGCAACCCGTTCGGCCTCGGCGGCACGGTGACCACCGGCATCATCTCGGCCAGCGGCCGGGTGATCGGCGCGGGTCCCTATGACGACTTCCTGCAGATCGACGCCGCCATCAACCGCGGCAACTCGGGCGGTCCCGCCTTCAACCTCGAGGGCGAGGTGGTGGGCATCAACACGGCGATCTTCTCGCCGTCGGGCGGTTCCGTCGGCATCGGCTTCGCCATCCCGGCGTCGACCGCGGAGAACGTAATCGCCAGCCTCAAGGAAACCGGTACGGTGACGCGCGGCTGGCTTGGCGTCAGGATCCAGCCGGTGACGGAGGATATCGCTGAAAGCCTCGGCCTTGCCGCCGCCAAGGGCGCCATCGTCTCCGATGTGACGGAAGACTCGCCCGCACTTGCCGCAGGCATCAGCCAGGGTGACACCATCCTGAAGGTTGGCGGCAAGGAGATCAGAGACTCGCGCGATCTCTCCCGCGAGGTGGCTGAGCTGAAGCCCGGCCAGTCCGTCCCCGTGACGGTGGTGCGTGACGGCAAGACCATGGACATCGACGTCAAGATCGGCGCCATGCCGGATGAGCCGAAGATGGCCTCCGCCCAGCCCGGCGGCAAGGCTGAGCCCGGCCTGTTGCTCTCCGACTTCGGCCTGAAGGTGGCGCCCGCCCAGGATGGCGCCGGCGTGACCGTGACCGAGGTCGAGCCCGGCAGCCCGGCCGCCGAGCGCGGGCTCAAGCCCGGCGACGTGATCCTCGAGGTTGCAGGCATGGAGGTGAACCAGCCGTCCGACATCCGCAACGCGCTCAAGGACAACAAGCGCAGCCGCGTGCTCATGCTGGTCAAGACCGAGGACGGACAGCGCTTCCTGGCGCTGCCCACCGCCAAGGGCTGAGACTGAAAAAGGGCATGCGGGACAACGCCCCCCACCCCCGCTCCGCGTCACCGCGTGCCTTTCGGCGCGGAGGCCGGCTTCCCTGGACAGGAAGCCGCCTCC
>JBEILC010000191.1:0-5812 GCA_040379425.1 Hyphomicrobiales bacterium | reverse complement strand
TGCGGAAGGACATGAATTTCATCGCATGGCAGGCCGCGCAGACTTCCTTGTAGACCTTGTAGCCGCGCTGCAGCTGCGCCCGGTCAAAGGTGCCGAAGGGCCCTTCAAAGGAGAAGCTCACATCCCTGGCGGGCTTCTGGCCGCCCGCCGCGTGTGCCGCCCCGAAGGACAAAACCAGACCCAGTCCGGCAGCAGCCAGTGTCTTGAGCAATGTCATGTGCGTTTTCTCCAGATCACTCAGCAGGCACGGCAGCCATGGCAGGCCTTTTCTTGGCAAGCACATCCTCCGAGATTGACGCGGGCAAGGGCTTTGGCGTTTCGAGCAGGCCCAAGAGCGGCAGGATCACCAGGAAATGCGCGAAGTAATAGAAGGTGGATATCTGACCCACCAACGTATAGGTCAGCGCCCATTGTCCCGGAGGAGCCGGGTTGCGGGTTAGGAAATAATAGTCCGGAGAGCCCGATCCTGCGAAGCCCAAGACGATACAATTGGCCACGAAGATCCAAAAGAAACCCTTGAACAGCGGGCGGTAGTTGCCCGACCGAACCTTGGACGTATCGAGCCACGGCAGCGCAAAGAGGATCAGAATCGAGGCGAACATGGCGATCACGCCGCCTAGCTTGTCCGGCACGGCGCGCAGGATGGCGTAGAACGGCAGGTAATACCATTCGGGCACGATATGCGCCGGCGTCACCAGCGGGTTGGCCTGCTCATAATTGATGGCGTGGCCCAGATAGTTCGGCGCGAAGAAGATCCAGAAAGCGAAGAACATGAAGAACACCACGATCGCGAAGGCATCCTTCATCGTGTAATAGGGGTGGAAGGGCAGCGTGTCCTGCGAACCCTTCACCGAAACGCCCGTCGGGTTATTGTTGCCCGGCACGTGCAGCGCCCAGATGTGCAGGCCGACGAGGGCGGCGAGCACGAAGGGCAGCAGGTAGTGCAGCGAGAAGAAGCGGTTGAGCGTCGGGTTGTCGACCGAGTATCCGCCCCACAAGAGCGTGGTGATCGAATCGCCCACGAAGGGAATGGCCGAGAACAGGTTGGTGATGACCTTCGCACCCCAGAAGCTCATCTGGCCCCAGGGCAGCACGTAGCCCATGAAGGCGGTGGCCATCATCACCAGATAGATCAGCACGCCAATCATCCACAGCACCTCGCGCGGCGCCTTGTAGGAGCCGTAATACATGCCGCGGAAGATGTGGATATAGACCGCGATGAAAAACATCGAGGCGCCGTTCATATGCATGTAGCGGATGAGCCAGCCCGAATTCACGTCGCGCATGATGTGCTCGACCGACTGGAAGGCATGGTCGACATGCGGCGTGTAGTGCATGACCAGCACGACGCCGGTAAGGATTTGCACCACCAGCATGACTGCGAGGATGCCGCCGAACGTCCAGAAATAATTCAGGTTCTTCGGCGTCGGGAAATCCAGCGCGTGGCCCTTGACGAGGCCCATGATGGGAAGCCGCTCATGGAACCACTTGCCGAAGGCCGACTTGGGCTCATAGGTCGAATGTCCGCTCATTGAGGAATGTCCTTCTTAGCCGATGCGGATCGAGGTGTCGGAGATATAGGCATACAGCGGAACCGGAAGGTTCTGCGGTGCGGGCCCTTTGCGGATGCGGCCCGCCGTATCGTAGTGCGAGCCGTGGCAAGGGCAGAACCAGCCGCCGTGCTTCGCCGAGCCTTCGACCACGGCGAAATCGCCATCGTTGGGGAGGGGAACGCAGCCGAGGTGGGTGCACACACCCATCATCACCAGATACTGTTCCTTGCCGGCGACCACGCGGTTGACGTCGGTGGCCTGGTCGGCGTCACCCACATTGGCGTTGCGGGCCAGCGGATCGGGGAGCTCCGAGACGGCAACGGCGTTTGCAGCCTCGATCTCGGTGGGCCGGCGATGGCGGATGAACACCGGGTTGCCGCGCCACTTGATGGTGATTTCCTGGCCCTCGGCGATGGGCGCCAGGTCGACCTCGACCGAGGCCAGCGCCCGGACCGAGGCGTCCGGATTCATCTGGTTGATGAACGGCCAGGCCGTCAGCGCAGCGCCGACGGCGCCGGCAGCACCCGTCGCGATAAAGAGGAAATCGCGCCTGTTGGTTTCCGCATGTTCCGCTGTGGACACGTCTCTTGTTCCCTTTTGTTGCCGCACCGGTCCCATTACGGGGCGATTGGCCCCGGCGCTCAAACCCGCGACCTTTTGGCATTGCGGTTCTGAGATGTCTAGCCATCAAGTGTCGCAGTTCGCAGGCAATTCCGCAGCCCGCGGGAGCCCCGCCAGACCCCCCGAAAGGGCCAGGGCGGGAGTTGGCCGGGACACGGCTATTGGGTGAGCCGCACCGTCCTGAGCTGGTTGCCGATTGCACCGAAGGCATTCCTGAGCCCCGTCCCATCGCTGGCAGTGAAAGCCATTGGGTAGTGTCCAGATTCTTTCGCACATTTTTTCAAGCGACAGCGGCTTCGGTTTGGCTTTCCTCGGCCTGAAACAGAGGCTGGTGTGGGCCTGAAGACTTCTACTTTTGGTAGAGACTTTGCTAAGAACGACCAAAAATAAATTTAAGATTGTATCGCTGAGCAGCCAGACGTGCCAAAAACGACGGCCCCCCAATCATGCGATTGAGGAGCGACGCTTGCAGAAACAAGGGAAGTGTCCAGCCTCTACTGGGTGGAGCTTCACCGACCGCAGATGCTTACCGATGGCGCGAAAGACACTTCGGAGCTCGTCGTTATCGCTGGCAAGGAAGTAATTTCTTTCTCCGTCGCTTGCGCAGTTCCTGAGCAATTGTTCCGTTGCCACATCGTCCACGTCGAAGGCCACCGTGAATATCTCAATTCCATCATCTTTGATATTCGTGCACAGACCCGCGGTAATGCTATCACCAACTGATCGGTTCCTCGGAACCAACGCGGGATTAGATGGACTATGGCGGCCAAGGGTATTCGTCCCGTCTGTCATCAGGACCAATGCCTTCCGGCCGCCTCTGGCCCTAAAAGATGGCATGGGCTCCACGCCGAACATCTGCTCCGAAGCGAGCATGGCCCAGCCCCATGTCAACCCTGACGGAATATACGTTTGCCCGCGACCCGAAAGAGTCCTGGTGAGATCGGTGACAGCTGTCTCGTTTGCGGTCAGTTGGACGGCCTTAGCCGCGCAGTGTTCCGAACCGACGAAACCGGGGAAGGGCGGAGCGGAGGGATTGCTGATACGCCTGTCAAGAGTAAGGTCATCTTCGCTTGCACGCGTTGCCATGCAACCTTGGAACCCAAAACGTATCATCGGCGTTCCAGGCACGCACGGCCAAGTGCAGCACGCGTCGCCCCTCACCAAAAATCCGCCGTCTCCGATGCAGGTAGGTACGGTATTGGGTGGTATTATTGCGGGGCAAACCCTATACCGCTCAGCACAACTAAACGCGGGCACTTCCACGATCCAAGACGGAAGCCTGTTTTGATTCACCAAGCTTGTGGCTTCGGCTGGCGAGTACAGCCTCACATAGCCAGCGTAAGGCACGACAGCGACTTTCGTGTTGGGAGCATCCGGTGACAGGATATCCTCTGCCAGACTCGTAGCGGCGTCTCGCAATGCGGTCATCTTTAACTCAACACCGCCCGACCTGGGCACGGCCATCATCGATGCCGTAGTGTCCAGCACCAGGGCCACGTGCAGCATGCCTGACTCCTTGCGCTGGACCACGGAGTTGATGGTCACATTCAGCGTATTAATGTTGGCCAGCCTCATGAACGTGGTATCCATCGCCGCCGTGGCCATGATGCTCACATACTTGATGCCGTCAACCTCTTGGGTGGTGACATTAGTACTTCTGAGATTGAGCCTCGTCGCATTGGCGGAGAGGAAGGCCTGAGCCATGCTCTTCACCTGGTCATCGGTCGTATTGGCGTCAGACCCGGACGCCAGTCCTGCGGCGTCAATGGCCTGCTGGAGCGAGGTCTTGGCCAGGTGGGCGCGCACGAAGTCGATCGAGACGCCGGCGGTAATCGCCATGGGTATCATTGCAATCGCAATGATCATGGCCACATTGCCGTTTTCGCGTTTCAGGAAGGAGCGGAGGAGTTTGAGCAGCATGTCCTACACCACGTATTTCAGACCAAGGTTGGCGCAATAACACAAAATGACGCAATAGTCATGGGGTTTTCAATCAAAGATGTCTATCTGGTTGACTGTCCAGATAGAGCCTTGCGAGTCCGCAGATTTTTCTTGCATAGGATATGCCACTTCCTGATGCTCAACCATTGGTTTTGGACTGGCGTGAGCGCCCCTCTTCGCTGGGTGCTGTTCGCCGACCGGGCGGGAGTGCTAGAGGAGGAGCCTGACGACGACAGGAATCGCTACAGGACCGCCATGACTGACCTGCTCTCCACCCGGAAGACCACCGCCCGCCACTGGTTCGAGGAGCTCCGGGACCGGATCTGCGCCGCCCTCGAGGAGATCGAGGGCGGGGTCCGCTTCGAGCGGAAACCGTGGGAGCGGAAGGATGGCGGGGGCGGCGTCATGTCCATGCTGCACGGCAAGGTTTTCGAGAAGGCGGGTGTCCACACGTCAACCGTGCATGGCGAGTTCTCGCCCGAGTTCAGGAAGCAGATCCCTGGTGCCGAGGAAGACCCGCGCTTCTGGGCGTCCGGCATCTCCCTCATCATCCACCCCTGGAACCCCTTCGTCCCCGCCGTCCACATGAACACCCGCTTCATCGTGACGACCAAGACCTGGTTCGGCGGCGGCGCGGACCTGACGCCTGTCCTGGACCGGCGCCGCGTGCAGGACCACCCGGACAGCCAAGACTTCCACGCCGCCATGAAGTCCGCCTGCGATGCCCATGCGGTGGCGGACTACGGGAAGTTCAAGGCCTGGTGCGACGACTACTTCTTCCTGCCGCACCGGAACGAGCCGCGCGGCATCGGCGGCATCTTCTATGATCACTTCAACTCCGGCGACTGGGAGAAGGACTTCGCCTTCACCAAGGACGTGGGCCTCGCCTTCCTGAAGATCTACCCTGCACTGGTGCGGCGGAACATGGATGTTCCGTATACGGAGGAAGACCGTGAGGAGCAGCTCATCCGCCGCGGCCGCTATGTGGAGTACAATCTGCTCTATGACCGCGGCACGATCTTCGGCCTCAAGACGGGAGGCAATGTGGAATCGATCCTCTCCTCCATGCCGCCCCTGGTGAAGTGGCCTTAAGGAGCAATGGCGATGGACCTCAGGAACGGCTTCGACATCAAGCGCTATATCCGCACCATTCCGGATTACCCGAAACCCGGCATCATGTTCCGGGACATCACCACGCTGCTCTCCAACCTGCACGGCTTCCGCGCCGCGGTGGATGAGCTGGCCTGGCCCTTCCTCAGGGGCGAGATCGACTATGTGGCGGGGATCGAGGCGCGGGGATTCATCCTAGGGGGTGCGGTTGCGCATAATCTGGGGCGCGGCTTCATCCCCATCCGCAAGAAGGGCAAGCTGCCCTCCCGCGTCATCGGGCAGGACTATGCGCTGGAGTATGGCGTGGACACGATCGAGATCCATGCCGACGCGATCCAGAAGGGAGACCGCGTGCTGCTGATCGATGACCTGATTGCCACGGGAGGTACTGCGGGAGCCGCGATCGACCTGATCCGCAAGTCCGGCGGCGATGTGGTGTCCGCGGCCTTCGTGATCGACCTGCCGGAGCTGGGCGGTGCCGAGAAGCTGAAGGCCAAGGGTGTCAAGGTCCACACGCTGGTGAGCTTCGAGGGGCACTAGAGAGCGGACCCGCGGCCCCTCACCCCTGCCCCTCCCCACGAGGGGGA
>JBEILC010000190.1:0-5832 GCA_040379425.1 Hyphomicrobiales bacterium | reverse complement strand
GTCCTTCTGGAGCGAGACGAGATTGTTCATGCTCGCCGGGATCACCCTGCGGATCGCCTGCGGAAGAACCACGTAGCGCATGACATCGCCATGCGAGAGGCCCAGCGAGCGCGCCGCGGAGCGCTGCGATTCATGGATGGACTCGATCCCAGACCGGTATACCTCCGCCATATAGGCTGAGTAGGACAGGATCAGCGCCAGCGAGCCCCAGATATAAGGGCTGTTCCAGGGCCTCGGCAGGCCGAGGCCGGGAATGCCGAAGCCGAAGAGATAGATGACCAGGATGATCGGCACGCCGCGAAACAGGTCATTGTAGAGAATGGCGAAGAGGCGCAGCGGATAAAGTGCCGGCGAGCGTGCGTCCCGGCAAAGCGCGATCACCAGCCCCCAGATGGCGATCAGCGGCGCGCACCAGAGGAAGACCGCAATGTCGATCAGGAAGGCCTCGAGCAGGCGCGGAAAGGTTTCGACCAGGATTTCGCCGTTGAAGAAGGCCAGGCGCACCCGTTCCCACCCCGGCGCAAGCGGAATGAGGATGACCAGCGCCACAATCACGAGAACCGTGCTGGCCCCGGCAATCAAAAGGCCGCGCCGGCGCTGGCGTTCTTCCAGCGCGCGGCGGCGGTTCCGTGTCTTGCGGTCGGGGCGTCCTGGCGTGCCGATGCCTGCCTGACCTTTGTCCACTACTTGATCAGCGGTGCGCCGGTGGCGGTCTGCAGCCATTCGGCCTCGATCGCCTGGAGCTTGCCGTCGGCGGTCATGGCGGCCAGCGCTTCATTGGCGCAATCGCGCAGCGCGTTGCCCTTCTCGAAGACGAGGCCAATGCCCTGGGAATCCTCCGTGCTGTGCTCGAACTGGCCCAGCACCACCCCATCGGGCAGCACGACGGCAGCGGTGTAGAGGGCAGAAGGAAGGTCCATCAGAACCGCATCGATCTGCTTGGCCTTCAGCGCTTCGACCGAGTCGGCGACGTCGGAATAGAACATCAGGTCCTGCTTGGGATCGACGAGTTTCTTCAGCAGCACGGGCTGCGTCGTGCCTTCGACAGCGCCCCAGCGCAGTTCCTTGAGCGACTCCACGGTCGGCTTCGCGCCAGCCTCGACGACGGGCTTGCTGGTCAGCACGGCCTGCGCGGGCTTGTAATAGGCGGTCGAGAAGTCGATGACCTTCGCCCGATCCTCGGTGATCGAGTATTGCTGGAGATTGAAGTCATAGCCCTTGGGGCCCGGCTGGATCGCCTGGTCGAAGGTGGTGCGCACCCAGACGACCTTGTTCGGCGTGAAACCGAGTCGGGAGGCGATCTCAAGCGCAACCGCCGCTTCGAAGCCCTTGCCGTCCTCCGGCTTATTGTCGATCACCCAGGGGAAATAGGCGGGCTCACCCGTGGCGATGGTCAGAACGCCCTCCTTCAGCGTTTTGCCGGCGGCGCATGAACCCGCCGCCATGGCGCTGGACGAAAAAGTGAGGACGGCTCCCGCGACGACAGCGGCCTTGAGCAGAACAGCAAATGATTTCACAGCACGAGCCTCCAATTCAGTTTTATTCATAAGCCGATCATACACACCTGCGCGAGTCAAGGGTGGCACGATTGAGAGCGATTCACCATTCGATTGAAAAACTCTCATCCCCTGAGTCAGGCGCTCAAGAGAAGCCCCGGTCCGTGACAATGGCCAAGGCCCTCGGGCTTTGGCATCTGCGATTGCCCGCCATGGCTACAGGGAGGTTGAAGGCTATGGCGGCGTTTATGGCGAACCCGCTGCCCTGCGCGGCATCCTCGATGAGACAGGCCTGGCGATGCCGAGCGGGCATTTCTCCGTCACCGAGATGGAGACGAAGCCGAAGCAGGTCCTCAAGACGGCACGCACCATCGGCATGCACACGCTCGTCATGCCTTACCTCGATGCCGCCGAAAGGCCGGGCTCGGCAAGGGGCTGGACGGCTTTCGCCAAACGGCTCAACGCCATCGCCACCGCCTTCCGCGCGGTAGGCGGTGGATAACGGCGATCCTCGCTTCGGGCGAAGACGGAAAGTTCCGGCAGTTGAAGACAAGCTGCTCACGGCCGAAGCCGCTGCCGCCGGAGGCTGCGCGCGCGTTGATGATCTGATGCTACGCCAGCCGCTTGCCATCCTCACCGAAGCGATGGACACGGCCTGACGCTGGCGTCAGCCAGGCGCTGCTGCCGGGCACGAAGCCGGTCTTGCCCTCTTCGCGCGCGGTCAGGAGGCCGTGCGGCGTCGTGATGTACAGGAAGGAATCACTTCCCAGAACTTCGGTATACTCAACAGTGCCCGCGATTTCGCCCGCCGTGTTCGAGATGGCGAAGTGCTCAGGCCGCACACCGATGGTATGCGCCTTGTGGGCGGTAGCGGGCGCGCCCGTAATGAAGTTCATCTTGGGCGAGCCGATGAAGCCCGCGACGAAGGTGTTGGCGGGGTTCTCGTAGAGCTCCATGGGCGTGCCCACCTGCTCCACGCGGCCCGCATGCAGCACCACGATGCGGCCGGCGAGCGTCATCGCTTCGACCTGGTCATGCGTCACGTAGATCATGGTGGTGTTGGGCATGGAGCGCTTGAGCTTGGCGATTTCCATGCGGGTCTGCACGCGCAGTGCTGCATCGAGGTTCGACAGCGGCTCGTCGAACAGGAAGACCTTCGCACCGCGCACGATGGCGCGCCCGATGGCCACGCGCTGGCGCTGGCCGCCGGAAAGCGCCTTGGGAAGCCTGGCGAGATAGGGGGTGAGCTGCAGCATCTCCGCCACCTTCTCCACCCGCTGGCGGATTTCGGCACGCGGCAGGCCCTGGTTCTCAAGTGCGAAGCCGATGTTCTCATAGACGCTCATATGCGGATAAAGCGCATAGGACTGGAACACCATGGCAATCCCACGCTTCGAGGGCGGCACGTCATTCACCACCTGCTGGTCGATCTCAAGGGTTCCTGATGAGATCGACTCGAGGCCGCAGATCGTTCTGAGCAGCGTGGACTTGCCGCAGCCCGAGGGGCCGACGAAGACGACGAACTCGCCCGAGCGAATGTCGAGGTTCACGTCCATCAGGATGTGGATGGCGCCGAAGGACTTGTTGAGATTGGTGAGCTTGATATCGGCCACAGGCGTCAGCCTCCCTTGACGGAGCCCGCGAGAAGACCGCGGACGAAGAAGCGTTGCAGCGAAAAGAAGACGATGAGCGGCACGATGATGGTGATGAAGGCGGACGCCGTGAGGATCTCCCAGTTGCCGCCGCGCGAACCGAGCAGCGAATTGAGCTGGAAGGTCAACACCACCTTGTCCTTCTCGCTGCCGAGGAACACCATGGCGACGAGCAGATCGTTCCACACCCACAGGAACTGGAAGATCGAGAAGGAGGCGAGTGCAGGGAAGGACAGCGGCAGCACGATGCGCCGGAATATCTTGAAGTCGCTCGCGCCATCGACCTGTGCCGACTCGATCAGGTCCTTCGGCAGTCCGGCGATATAGCTCCGCAACAGGTAGATGGCGAAGGGCAGGCCGAAGCCTGTATGCGCCAGCCAGATGCCGAGATAGGTTTTCGACAGGAAACCGCTGGCATTGTAGAGCTTCAAGAGAGGAATCAGCGACATCTGAAGCGGCACGACGAGAAGCCCGGCGATCACCGCGATCAGGAAGCCCCTGCCCGGCAGCTTCATCCAGGCCAGCGCATAGGCGGCAAACGCTGCAATCAGGATCGGGATGATGGTCGCAGGGATCGTGACGGTGAGCGAATTGACGAAGGCGCGGCCGACGCCTTCAGAGGCCAGCACGTTCACGTAATTCTCGGTGGTGAAGCGCGGCGGAACCGATGCGACATAGAACACCCGCCGCCCGCGCTCATCCTCGAAGGCGGTGGGGCTCGACCATTCATAGCTGCCGTCGGCATTGACGGTGAGCGTCTGTCCATCGCCGAGGCCGGCAGTTGCGCCGGGCGCGTTGGCGTCCGGCTTGTTCACATTGGCGCCCCAGGCCGAGAGCAACTGATGCCCGCCATCCTCCTCGAAGAGAGAACCGGCGATGACGAAGCGCCCGTCCTTCTCCACCTGCGCGGCCCTGCCGGCGGTGCGCGCCTGCGAGCGCTGCTCCGAGGTCGAGAGTGCGGTCCACCAGCCCGACGCCGCGATCTGGTCCTTGTCGCGGAGCGAGGAAACGAGAAGGCCAGCGGTGGGCAGCGTCCACAGCGCGACGATGACGAAGACAGCGAGATGCAGGAAGAAGCGCGACGGCTCCAGGCGCATGCGGGCCAGCATGTCAGTGCCCTCCCTTGCGCTCGTTGTTGGCCTGGCGAATGTTCCAGATCATGATCGGCATCACCGCGAGCATGATGACGATGGCGATCGCCGCACCGCGCCCGAAATCGCGGCCGCCGGTGAACATCCAGCTGTACATGAGGTTGGCCAGCACCTGCGTGTCCCACTGGCCATTGGTCATGGTGAGCACGATGTCGAAGACCTTGAGCACGAGAACCGTGATCGTCGTCCACACCACGATGATGGTGGGCATGATCTGCGGCACCATGATGCGGTAAAAGATCTTGAAGGGCCCCGCCCCGTCGATGACGGCGGCCTCGAGCGTATCCGCCGGCACGCCGCGCAGCGCGGCGCCGAGGATCACGGTCGCGAAGCCCGTCTGGATCCAGATCAGGATCACCATCAGGAAGAAGTTGTTCCAGAACGGCATGGAAATCCACACCTGAGGGCTCATCCCGAAGGACTCGACCATGGCGTTGAGAATGCCGATCTGCTCCTGACCCTCGCCGCGATAGTCATAGACGAATTTCCAGATCACCGAGGCGCCGACGAAGGAGATGGCGAGCGGCAGGAAGATCAGGCTCTTGGCGATCGGCCCCCACCAGATGCGGTCGGTGAGGACCGCGATCACCAGTCCCGCCAGCGTGCAGGCGGCAGGCACCACGAGAAGCCAGAGGAAATTGTTGAAGATGGACTGGCGGAACTGCTCGTCCCTCAGTGCCCAGGCATAGTTGTCGAGGCCGGCGAAGGAGGTTCCCGCCTTGTCATGGATGGAGAGCCAGATGGTCTGGAAGACCGGATAGATCAGATAGACGAAGAGCAATATGAGTGCTGGGCCGAGGAACAGCCAGGGCCTCACGATCGACTGGACCTTCAGGTTGCGGATGGCGTCCTGATGCTTCGGCGCATCCGCCGGGAACAGCCGGTCGAGCAGCAGGTTGGAGCCGTAGAAATAGGCGAGGCACCCGCCGACACCGGCGAGGATCGTGACGACGGCGTAAAGCAGTTGCTCAAGCATGTCCGCCGCTCCGATGGAATGGGAAGACGGCTCCCGGAGGCGATGATACCCTCCGGAAGCCCGCGCGTGAGTTCACAAGCTGACGCTTACTTGATTTCGTCCCATGACTTCTGGATGGCAGCACCCGTGTCCTGCGCGGACTTGCCGCCTACGAAGTCAACCATGCCGGTCCAGAATGCGCCGGCGCCGATCTTGCCGGGCATCAGGTCCGATCCGTCGAAGCGGAAGGTCGATGCCGAGGACAGGATCTCGCCCTGCTTCTTCAGCGCATCATTGGCATAGGCCGCGGTGTTGACACCCTTGTGCGGCGTCACGAAGCCGGACTGCGCCATCCACAGCTCATGCGTCAGCGGGAGCTTGAGGAAGTCGATGAAGGCGCGGGCCGCATCTTCTATTTCCGCCCAGGCCATGAGGCCTACCCCACATATCATAATCATGATGTGTTGAAGGTGATCCGCAACGCCACGCATTGGGCCTACAACCCTGCAACGCCCTGGGCCTCGATCGGCGATGCGCCCAACGTGCCGCATGACAAGGCGCCCGTTCCGCTCGAAGTC
>JBEILC010000189.1:0-5855 GCA_040379425.1 Hyphomicrobiales bacterium | reverse complement strand
GCTCTCGATGCGGCTGAACACCTCCTGGTCGAAGACCATCAGGTCCTTCTTGTTGACCGCGACGACCAGATGCTTGATGCCCAGCAGCGTGCAGATGAAGGTGTGGCGGCGGGTTTGCGTCAGGACACCTTTGCGCGCATCCATCAGGATGATAGCGAGGTCAGCGGGCGAAGCACCCGTCGCCATGTTGCGCGTGTACTGCTCATGGCCCGGCGTATCCGCCACGATGAACTTGCGCTTGTCGGTGGTAAACGCCCGGTAGGCGACGTCGATGGTGATGCCCTGTTCGCGCTCGGCCGCGAGCCCGTCGACCAGCAGCGCGAAATCGAGGTTGCCGCCCTGCGTGCCCATCTTCTTCGAATCGGCTTCGAGTGCGGTGAGCTGATCCTCGAACAGCATCTTCGCTTCGTAAAGAAGCCGGCCGATCAGCGTGGACTTGCCGTCGTCGACCGAGCCGCAGGTGATGAAGCGCAGCAGGTCCTTCTGTTCCTGTGCCGCGAGATAGGCCTCGACGTCGCCGCCGGTGAATTCGATGAAACGGGTCATCTCAGAAATATCCTTCCTGCTTCTTCTTTTCCATCGAGGCGGAGGCGTCCTTGTCGATGACGCGGCCCTGGCGCTCGGAGGATGTTGCAACCAGCATTTCTTCCACGATGTCGAGGAGTGCGGTGGCGCTGGACTCGATGGCGCCGGTCAGCGGATAGCAGCCGAGTGTCCGGAAGCGGATTTTCCGCATCTCCGGTGTCTCGCCGGGGTTGAGCCGCATGCGGCCATCGTCGACCATGATCAACTGTCCGTCACGCCACACCACGGGGCGCTCGGCGGCGAAGTAGAGCGGCACGATGTCGATGTTCTCGCGGTGGATGTACTGCCAGATGTCGAGCTCGGTCCAGTTCGACAGCGGGAAGACGCGGATCGATTCACCCTTGTTCTTGCGCGCGTTGTAGAGGTCCCAGAGTTCTGGGCGCTGGTTCTTCGGGTCCCAGCGGTGGCGCGAATCGCGGAAGGAGAAGATGCGCTCCTTGGCACGGGACTTTTCCTCGTCACGGCGCGCACCGCCGAAGGCCGCATCGAAACCATATTTGTCGAGCGCCTGCTTCAGCGCATCGGTCTTCATGATCTGGGTGTGAAGGGCCGAGCCATGGTCGAAGGGGTTGACGTTCTTGGCGACACCTTCGAGGTTCTTGTGGACGATCAGTTCCCAGTCATACTTCTTCGCGGTCGCCGCGCGCATCGCATACATGTCGCGGAACTTCCAGCCAGTATCGACATGGAGCAGCGGGAAGGGCGGCTTCGACGGGTAGAAGGCCTTGATGGCAAGATGCAGCATCACGGCCGAATCCTTGCCGATCGAATAGAGCATCACCGGCTTCCCGCACTCGGCCGCCACCTCGCGGATGATGTGGATCGATTCCGCTTCGAGCCTTTCAAGATGGGTGAGGCTCTGGCCGGCCGTGTTGGCAGGTGCCCGCGGTGAGGCAGGCGCCTGCTGCTGGGCGATCCAGCCCCTGACCCGGTCCATCGTACGGGTGGAGGGGGAGCGGCCCTTCCGCAAGTCGAAGACGAAGTTGGGGTCGCCAAGCGCCTGTTTCCCGAGTGCGGTCGGCTCCATCCCGGCCGATCCCAGGAAACGCTCGATTTCCGACAGGAAGGATTGTGCGATGGTATCCATGATAGGATTTTACCTTGCAAGACTTCGAAGATGCCAGATTTATCCTATCAAGGCGCTAATGCACAGCGAAAAATGGGATGGTTAATGCTCGTAATAGTATATTGCCTATTTTTTCCTGGCCGTCATGGGCTTGAGGTCTTATGATCCGCCGTCTAAGGTTTTCCTGAGAGGAAAAAGGATTGGCCAAGCTCAAGCCATCGCCCATGCCCTACCAGGAGCCCCACGGTGACGGCGGGGTTCACGCCAAGCTGCTGGAGAAGGCCATCGGCCGCGAGGTGAAAGGCTTCCGCGAAAAGCTGGGCCTCACCATCGCCGAGCTGGCCAATGCCGCGGACATGTCTGCCGGCATGCTCTCCAAGATCGAGAATGGGGCAACGTCACCTTCGCTCGCCTCGCTGCAGGCCTTGGGCCGTGCGCTTCAGGTGCCGGTCACGGCCCTGTTCAAGGGCTTCGAGGAGACGCGGGACGCGACCTTCGTCAAGGCGGGCCAAGGCCTTACCATCGAACGGCGCGGCACCAGGGCCGGGCACCAGTACCAACTCCTGGGCCACAGCCCGCATGGCCCGGTGATGGTGGAGCCCTATCTGATCACGCTCACCCACCAGTCCGACGTCTTCCCCACCTTCCAGCATGCGGGGCTCGAATTCCTCTACATGCTCGAAGGCAATGTCGTGTACCGCCACGGCGACAAGACCTATGACATGCATCCGGGTGACGCGCTGTTCTTCGACGCTGACGCGCCGCACGGACCGGAGGAACTGAAGGCGCTCCCCATCCGCTATCTTTCCGTCATCAGCTACCGCCGCGAGGATTGAATTGGCCACGAACCGCTTGATCTGGGGCGTAGCCCTTCTGCTTGGACTTGCCGCAACGCCGGCGTTTGCTGAAGTGCCGGCGGAGGGGTCATTCCTCGCATCCAAGGCCTGTCCGGCGCTGCAATCGATCCGGAAGGAGAAGAACCCGGGCGATGTGATGACCGAGCCGGGCACCAGCTATGAGATCATCTCCAAGAACCGCAAGAAGCCGACGCATTACCGCATCGAGGTTCCAGGCGCCGAACCCTCCGCGCGCTGGGTCGAGGCCTCCTGCGGCAGCACCGAAGTGGTGGCTGCACCCCCGAAGAAGCAGGAACCCGCCTCCAAAGGCCCCGCCAAGGCCTATGTGCTGGCCATCAGCTGGCAGCCGGCCTTCTGCGAGGGCAACCCCAACAAGCGCGAGTGCCGGTCTCAGACGAGTGGCCGGTTCGACGCCAGCCATTTCACGCTCCACGGCCTCTGGCCGCAGCCCGGCACCAACATCTATTGCGGCGTGAGCGAGGCGGAGCGGCGTGCCGCAACGCAAGGCCGCTGGGGTGACCTGCCGCGGCTCGACCTCAGTCTTGCCACGCAGGGCGGGATCGAGCGCGCCATGCCCGGCAGCCAGTCCTTCCTCGACCGCTATGAATGGATCAAGCACGGCACCTGCTACCCGGTGCGCGAAGCGGAAATCTATTACCGTGACTCGCTCCGCCTCATCGATGCGGTGAACGCCTCGCCCGTGCAGGCGCTGATGGCCCGCAGCATCGGCAAAGAGGTGAGCGCCCGGCAGATCCGTGCGGCGTTCGACGGGGCGTTTGGCGACGGTGCGGGTGAGCGGGTGCGCGTCGCCTGCCGGGATGACGGCAGCCGCCGCCTGATCGCGGAACTCACCATCGGCCTCAAGGGCGATATTCCTGGGGGTGCGTCCTTCACCGATCTCCTCTTCGCCTCGGGCCCCACCGATCCCGGCTGCCCGGGCGGCATCGTCGATGCGGTAGGACGGCAGTAGCCCCGTTCCCTGTATGAAAATTTAATTCCTGATGGTTGAACGCGCCTGCGGGTGCTGTTAAGCATTCCGCTATCGAGCAGGAATGAGGACCAGCGCCCATGTGCGGCATTGTCGGACTTTATCTGAAGAACCCCGGGCTGCAACCGCAGCTTGGCGCCATGTTCAAGCCCATGATTATCGAAATGACCAACCGCGGGCCGGACTCGGCGGGCGTCGCCATCTACCGCAATCCGGTGCAGGCGGATGAGATCAAGTTCTCTCTCGCCCATGACGATGCGGCCTATAACTGGAAGCATGTCGATGCCGGGCTCGAGGAGGCGCTCTCCTGCGATGCGCGGGTCACACAGATCGGCAATCACTGCATTCTCGTGACCACCGCGAAGGAAGACGATGTGGTGCAGTGGCTGAAGAAGAACGCGCCCGGCGTGCGCGTGGTGGGCTCCGGCCACACGATCGAGATATTCAAGGAAACGGGTCTTCCCGAAAACGTCTATCGCAAGTTCGATCTCGCCAGTGCCTCGGGCACGCACATCATCGGCCATACCCGCATGGCGACTGAAAGTGCCGTGACTACGGCGGGCTCGCATCCCTTCGCCACGGGTGCCGATCTCTGCCTCGTGCACAATGGCTCGCTCTCCAACCACAACCGCCTGCGCGAGAACCTGAAGCGCGAGGGCATGGAATTCCAGACCGAGAACGACACGGAAGTGGCGGCCGCCTACATGACCTGGAAGCTGCGCAACGGCGCATCGCTCAAGCAGGCGCTGACCGACGGCCTCAAGGACCTCGACGGCTTTTACACCTTCCTCGTCGGCACGGCGGATGGCTTCGCCGTGGTGCGCGATCCCATCGCCTGCAAGCATGCGGTGATGGCCGAGACCGATGACTGGGTCGCCATGGCCACCGAGTACCGCGCCATCGCCCATCTTCCGGGTGCGGATGATGCGAAGATCTGGGAACCGGAACCCACCACCATTTACACCTGGGGCGGAAACGCATGAACGAGCTTGATCTCAAGGCCGTCGGCGTCACGGCCATCAACCAGACACTCTACAAGGTCCCGAAGGACTCGAATGAGCGCCACTGGATCATCAGGAATCCGATGGGCCAGCACGCCATCGCCTGCGGCCTCGACGGGCCGTTGCAGGTCGACATCATGGGCCATGCCGGCTTCTATTGCGGCGGCATGAACAAGGAAGCCGAGATCACCATCCACGGCCATGCCGGTGTCGGACTCGCCGAGAACATGATGTCAGGCGTCATATGGGTGAAGGGCAATGCGTCCGAATCCGCCGGCGCCACGGCCAATGGCGGGCTCATCGTCGTCGAGGGCGATGCGTCGTCCCGCTGCGGCATCTCGATGAAGGGTGTCGATATCGTGGTGGGCGGTTCCGTCGGCCACATGTCCGCCTTCATGGCGCAGAAGGGCAACCTCGTGGTCTGCGGCGACGCAGGCGAGGCGTTGGGCGATTCGATCTATGAAGCGCGCCTCTTTGTGAGGGGCCGTGCTGATAACTTGGGTGCCGACTGCATCGAGAAGGAGATGCGGGGTGAGCACCTCGAAGATCTTGCAAGGCTGCTCGAGCGCGCGAAGATGAAGCATCGGCCGCAAGATTTCCGCCGCTATGGCTCGGCCCGCAAGCTCTACAATTTCAACGTCGACCACGCCGACGCATACTGAGGCAGACCGCACATGGACATCAACACGCCCCGCACGCCGCCGCGCAAGTCCGCGACCTTCGACGACTATACTCTGGCCGAAATCCGCCGCGCCGCGACGACCGGCATCTATGACATCCGCGGTGCCGGCGCCAAGCGCAAGCTGCCGCATTTCGATGACCTCTTGTTCCTCGGCGCATCGATCTCGCGCTACCCGCTCGAAGGCTACCGCGAGAAATGCGGCACCGACGTGGTGCTGGGCACGCGCTTTGCGAAGAAGCCGCTGGAGCTCAAGATTCCCATTACCATCGCGGGCATGAGCTTCGGTTCGCTCTCCGCGCAAGCCAAGGAAGCGCTGGGCCGCGGCGCCTCGATGGCGGGCACCTCGACGACCACGGGTGACGGCGGAATGACGCCGGAAGAGCGCGGTCAGTCGAAGCATCTGGTCTATCAGTATCTCCCCTCGCGCTATGGCATGAACCCGGATGATCTGCGCAAGGCCGATGCGATTGAAGTCGTCGTCGGCCAGGGTGCGAAGCCCGGTGGCGGCGGCATGCTGCTGGGCCAGAAGATTTCCGATCGCGTGGCCCAGATGCGCTGCCTGCCCAAGGGCATCGACCAGCGCTCCGCCTGTAGGCATCCGGACTGGACGGGCCCGGACGATCTCGAAATCAAGATCCACGAGCTGCGCGAGATCACCTCATGGGAAAAGCCGATC
>JBEILC010000188.1:0-5878 GCA_040379425.1 Hyphomicrobiales bacterium | reverse complement strand
CTGCACATATCACGGCGCTGACGTCAAAACCAGTCTTCGGTCCGGCGGGCCCGGCCTTGCGTATGGTGCTCGGCGGGTTTCGGCCCTAGGCTCAGGCTTACGAAAGGTAGGGAATTCATGCGGATCTGGGCATTTCTGCTGGCCGGCTTGGTGCTTGTGGCTGCTGCCGCCTTTGGTTTCCGTCATTACGGGATTGACCTTGCGGCGGTAACCGGGCTTGGCCAGGGCATGGCGAAGGGTGAAGCGCCGCAACGCCCGGGCGTCCAGCGCGGCAACCGTGGCCCCTCCCCGGTCGAAACGGCCCGCGCCGTCTCCGCACAACTGAGTGATGACATTTCCGCCATCGGCACGCTGCTCGCCGACGAGAGCGTTGCCATCGCACCTGAGACCAGCGGCCGGGTGGCGAAGATCCTGTTCCGGGACGGCCAGTCGGTCGAGGCGGGAACGCCGCTCTTCCAGTTCGACACGGACCTCGCTCAAAGCGAACTCGCGGAGGCGCGCGCCCGGCTCAAGCTGGCGGAGGCCAACTATGCCAGGAACGAGAAGCTTCGCCAGTCCGGCAATGTGGCGGTGAGCGCCTATGAGGAAGCACTCTCGGGGCGCGATGTCGCCCGCGTCGCGGTCGAAACCGCCGAGGTCCGGCTCGCCAAGCTGACGATCTCGGCTCCCTTCTTCGGCCAGCTCGGCTTCCGCAACGTATCGGAAGGCGCCTATGTGACGGCGGGAACGCCACTCGTGCAGCTCGACAAGGTGGACAGGCTGCAGGTGAGCTTCTCGGTTCCCGAACTGCAGCAGGCGGCGGTCGCAGCCGCCAGCGCGGTGGAACTCACCGCCGATGCCGTGCCGGGCGAGCGTCTTGCGGCCAGCATCTCCGCCCTCAACCCTTCAATCGACGTCAATGGCCGGGCCCTTCAGGTGAGGGGCGAACTCCACAACAGGGACATGAAGCTCCGCCCGGGCCTTCTCGTGCGTGTCACGGTCAAGGGGCCTCAGCGCCAGGCCGTGCTGATCCCCGAATCTGCCATCGTGCAGCGCGGGCAGGGTGCGCTGGTCTATGTGGTGGCCGACAACAAGGTGCGCGAGGCGCGCGTCAGCCTCGGCAAGCGCCTCGACGGACAGGTGGAGGTGAAGGACGGCATCAGCGCGGGCGATGAGGTGGTCACTGCCGGCAACAGCCGCCTCAGCGATGGCGGGGAGGTGGAGGTCGTCCGCGCCGCCGCCGCGGCAGAGTAAGGCCCATGGCATTCACCGAATTCTGCATCCGCCGCCCGGTCTTCGCAACGGTGCTGAGCCTCATCCTGGTGCTGGCGGGGCTCATGTCCTACCAGCGCCTCACCATCCGGGAATTCCCGAACATCGACGAGCCGCAGGTCACCGTCCAGACCAACTATCCGGGTGCTTCCGCCGAGATCATCGAATCGCAGGTCACACAGGTGCTCGAGGGCTCGCTCGCGGGCATCGAGGGCATCGACACCATCGAATCGAGTTCGAGTGCGGAGCAGAGCCGCATCACCATCCGCTTCCGCTCCACCGTCAACATCGACGCCGCGACGAGCGACGTGCGCGACCGGGTGAGCCGCGTGCGCCGCCAGCTGCCGGGCGAGATCACCGAGCCCACCATCTCCAAGGTGGAGGCGGATGCGCAGCCCATCATGTTCCTCGTCATGCAATCGGAGAGCATGGATTCGGCGGAACTCACTGATTATGTCGACCGCTTCGTCGTCAACCGCTTCAAGAACCTTGACGGCGTTGCCGACGTCACCATCAACGGCGAGCGGCGCTATGCCATGCGGGTGTGGATCGATGCGGCGCGGCTTGCGGGCCAGGGCCTCACGGTTCAGGACGTCGAAAGCGCCATCCGCAACCAGAATGCCGACATTCCCGCAGGCCGCATCGAAAGCGTCGAGCGCGAATTCACCGTGCTGTCGCGCACCGCACTCGGCACGGCGGAGGAGTTCTCACGGATCGCGCTGAAGGAAGCGGGTGGCCTTCAGGTGCGCCTTGGTGACGTGGCGCGCGTTGAACTCGGCACCGCGGATGTCCGGCGCGAGAGCCGCTACAACGGCACGACCGCGATTTCCGTCGGCATCGTCAAGACGGCGGTGGCCAATCCGCTCGACGTGGCGCGCGCGGTGAACGGGCTCCTGCCGCGCCTCAACGCGGAGCTTCCCGAAGGCACGTCGATGTCGGTGGGCTTCGACCAGACGGTGTTCATCGACCGCTCCATCGAGAATGTATTCAAGACCATCCTCGAGGCCATCGGCCTGGTGCTGGTCATCATATTCCTGTTCCTGCATTCCTTCCGCGCGGCGCTGATCCCGATCGTGACGATCCCCGTGTCGCTGATCGCCACCTTCGCCATCATGTATGCGACGGGCCTCACCGTGAACACGCTGACGCTCCTTGCCATGGTGCTGGCCATCGGCCTCGTGGTGGACGACGCCATCGTGGTGCTCGAGAACATCTACCGCCACATCGAGGAGGGGATGGAGCCCTTCGCGGCGGCCATCAAGGGGTCCCGCGAGATCGGCTTTGCCGTCATCGCCATGACGCTGACGCTTGCCGCCGTCTATGCGCCCATCGCCTTCACGCCGGGCCGCACGGGAAGGCTGTTCCTCGAATTCGCGGTGACGCTGGCGGGTGCGGTGATCATCTCAGGCTTCGTGGCGCTGACCCTGACGCCCATGATGTGCTCCAGGCTCCTCAAGCACCAGGAACGCCGCAACATCTTCGTGCGCGTCATCGAGGGCGCTCTCGACGGGCTCGAGCGTGGCTATCGTGCCAGCCTGTCGGCAGCACTTCGCCTGCGCTGGCTGGTGCTGGCGGCGGGGCTCGGTGTGGGGGCCGCGGGCGGCTGGCTGTTCAGCGAAATGAAGTCCGAACTCTCGCCCACCGAAGACCGCGGCACCATCATCGTCAACGGCAATGCGCCCGAGGGTGCGAGCTTTGGCTATACCCAGCGCTACGCAGGCCAGGTCGAGGAGCTTCTCGCGGAAGTTCCGGAACTCCGGTCCTATCTGATGATCGTGGGACCGGGCGAGGTGACGCGCTTCCTGTCCTTCGCCAGGCTCAAGGACTGGTCCGAGCGCGACGTCTCGCAGCAGCAGGTGACGCAGAAACTTGCCCCGCAGCTCCGCAAGATCGCCGGTGTGCAGGCCTTCGCCACCAATCCCGCCTCGCTTGGCACGCGCGGCTTCGGCAAGCCCTTCCAGTTCGTCATCCAGTCCTCCGCCTCCTATGAGGAGATCAACGCACTCGCCAACCAGCTTGTCGAGAAGCTGAAGGACAATCCAGGCCTCACCGACATCGACACCGACATGCGCCTCAACAAGCCGGAGGTCGAGGTCGAGATCGACCGCAACCGCGTGGCGGATCTGGGCCTCGACATCTCCGTCATCGGCCGCACGCTCGAAACGCTGCTGGGCGGGCGCAATGTCTCGACCTTCCAGATCGGCTCCGAGCAGTATGACGTGACCGTTGCCCTGCCGCCGGAGGAGCGCACCTCGCCCGACACGCTGAACCGCATCTTCGTCAAGGGCAAGGACGGGCAGATGGTGCAGCTCTCCAACATCGTCACCGCCAAGGTGACGGTGGCGCCGCGTGATCTTCGCCGCTTCAACCAGCTCCGCGCCATCACCATCCAGGCCAATCTCGCGCCCGGCTATACGCTGGGCGAGGCGATTGGCGCGGTGAACCAGGCGGCATCCGAGGTGCTGCCGCAGGGCACCATCACCGACCTGACGGGCCAGGCGCGCGAGCTCCGCGATGCGAGCTCCAACCTGGCGCTGATCTTCCTCATGGCGCTGGCCTTCATCTATCTGGTGCTCGCGGCACAGTTCGAAAGCTTCCGCGATCCGCTCATGATCATGGTCTCGGTGCCCCTCTCGATGACGGGGGCGCTGCTGGCCCTGTGGCTCACAGGGGGCACGCTCAATGTCTATTCCCAAATTGGGCTGGTGACGCTCATCGGCCTCATCACCAAGCATGGCATCCTAATCGTCGACTTCGCCAACAGGCAGCAGCAGGAAGGCGTGGAGCGCATGGCCGCCATCATCGAAGCTTCCCGCCTCAGGCTCCGGCCCATCCTGATGACGACGGCGGCGATGATCCTCGGCGCCATCCCGCTGGCGATCGCCTCAGGCGCCGGTGCCGAGAGCCGCCAGCAGATCGGCTGGGTCATCGTCGGCGGCATGAGCCTCGGCACGCTGCTCACGCTGTTCGTGGTGCCCTGCGTCTATGCTGTGATGGGCTGGCGGCCGAAGAACGTGCGGCCGCTGGCGAAGCCGCAGGCAGCGGAGTGAAGGGAAGGATCAGTCCTTCCCCTCCTCACCGCCTGGCTCTTCCTCTTCCGCCGGTATGGCATAGTTGCCGCCGAGCCAGCGGTTGAGGTCGACCTGCGCGCAGCGCGAAGAACAGAAGGGGTGGAACTTCTGCTGTGAGGGCTTCGAACAGATGGGGCAGGGGCGCCGGGGGCGCAGTCGGACTGGCTCGGTCATCTCAGACCTCGGATTGCGGCGCCGTCATCCAGCTGTGGAACACCGGGTAGCCCGCACCTTCAAGGAGGTGCACGGTTTCGTAGAGCGGCAGGCCGATGACGCCCGAGTACGAACCCGTCAGCATGCGGACGAAAGCCTCGGCCCGGCCCTGGATGGCATAGCCCCCCGCCTTGCCGCGCCATTCGCCGGACGCGATGTAGCTGTCGATGTCCTCGCGTGAGAGGCGCTTGAAGCGCACCTTGGTTTCAACGCAGCGGCTGGACACCCTGTTGCCCGGCGCGATCAGGTGAATGGTGGAGTAGACCCAGTGCGAACGGCCGGAGAGGAGCGACAGGCAATCGAGCGCTTCATCGACCGTTTCGGCCTTTGGCAGCACGCGGCGGCCAAGCCCCACGACCGTATCGGCGGCGAGTACGAAGGCATTGGGCCCCTGGGCGCGCACCAGCGGCATTTCGAGCGCGCGCTCCGCCTTGCCGCGCGCCAGCCGGATGGACAGCGCGCGCGGCGTCTCGCGCTTCATCGGGATTTCATCAATGTCGGAGGGGTTGAGCAGGTCGGGGGTGAGCCCCACGCGCTCGAGGAGTTGCAGCCGGCGCGGCGAGGCGCTGGCCAGCACCAGTTTCACCGGGGCGCCAGCGCCCTTGTTTTTACTTGAAGCGATAATTGATGCGGCCCTTCGTCAGGTCATAGGGCGTCATTTCGACCATCACGCGGTCGCCGGCCAGCACGCGGATGCGGTTCTTGCGCATCTTGCCGGCGGTGTGGGCGATGATCTCGTGATTGTTGTCGAGCTTCACGCGGAACGTCGCGTTGGGCAGAAGTTCGGTCACGGTACCTTCGAATTCGAGCAGTTCTTCCTTGGCCATGTGGCTCCTTGAGACAGGGGTTCGCAAAGTTGCGCGGAAAATGGACCTGTTGGGGTTCAAAATCAAGCCTTTGGGCTAGATCATTCCGGCATCCATCAGATAGAGCAGGATCGAGGCGCTGATTGCCGCAAGGGCCGTTCCCAGCGCAATGGCGCCCGAGACGGCGGCTACCGCCTCCTCGTTCCGCTGCGAGAACAGAAAGGCATTGGCGCCCGTGGGCATGGCGGCGAACAGCACCGCCACCTGCGCCCAGAGCGGGGGGATCGAAACGACGTAACGCACCATCACGAAGACCAGAACCGGCATCAGCACCATCTTGAGCGCGATCACCACGAACATGCCGCTCCACGAACCTTTGAGCGAATAGCCCGCCAGCGACACGCCCAGCGCGAAGAGTGCGGTCGGCACGGAGGCATCGGCCAGCATGTCCAGCATGGTGCCGAAGATGGGGTGAAGGCCCAGGCCCGTCGTGCGCCACAGGGTTCCGGCCAGAAGCCCCAGCACGATTGCGTTGGT
>JBEILC010000187.1:0-5940 GCA_040379425.1 Hyphomicrobiales bacterium | reverse complement strand
GGTTCCACCTTCGTCGTCTATGTGGGAACGCATGGCGACGCGGGCGCGCACCGCGCGGACGTCATCCTCGCCGGTGCGGCCTACGTCGAGAAGCAGGTCACTTACGTCAACACCGAAGGCCGCCCGCAGTTGACGCAGCGTGCCTCCTTCCCACCGGGTGACGCGCGCGAGGACTGGGCGATCTTCCGCGCCCTGTCGGAGACGCTGGGCTCCACCCTGCCGTGGAACACGCTCGATGAGCTTCGCGCCCAGATGTACAAGGTCGCCCCGCAGCTGATGCGGATCGACCAGCGGACACCTGCTTCAACGGGCGAGCTTGCCGATCTTGCAAAGGCCAAGGGCGCCATGTCGGCCGAGGCCTTCCGCTCGCCCATCACGGACTTCTACATGACCAACCCGATCGCCCGCGCATCGAAGACCATGGCCGAATGCTCGGCCCTCAAGAATGTGCGGAACCTGGAGGCTGCGGAGTAAAACATGACCGAGGCCCTCCTCACCCTCCTGTTCTTCGTGGTCGTCAGCTTCGGCTTCATGTCGGGGCTGCTGATCATCGTGGCCTATCTGTTGTGGGCTGACCGCAAGATCTGGGCCGCCGTGCAGATGCGGCGCGGCCCGAACGTCGTGGGCCCCTGGGGCCTGTTCCAGTCCTTCGCTGACTTGATCAAGTTCGCGCTGAAGGAAGTGGTCATCCCCGATGGCGCCAACAAGGGCGTCTTCATCATCGCGCCGCTGGTGACCGCAACCCTGGCGCTTGCGGCCTGGGCGGTGGTGCCGGTGTCGGAGGGTTCCTTCTTCGGCCTCGTCGAGGGCAAGTGGGTGATCGCCGACATCAATGTCGGCATCCTCTATCTCTTCGCGCTCTCCTCGCTCGGCGTCTATGGCGTGATCATGGGCGGCTGGGCGTCGAACTCGAAATATCCGTTCCTCTCGGCCCTGCGCTCCGCCGCGCAGATGGTATCGTACGAGGTGTCGATCGGCTTCGTCATCGTCACCGTGCTGCTCTGCGCGGGCTCGATGAACCTCACGGAGATCGTGCGCTCGCAGTCCACAGGGCCCGGCACCATGCTGGGGCTTCCGGGCTCCTTCCTCGACTGGTACTTCCTGCCGCTGCTGCCGATGTTCGTGATCTTCTTTGTCTCGGCGCTGGCGGAAACCAACCGTCCGCCCTTCGACCTCGTCGAGGCGGAATCGGAGCTCGTCGCCGGCTTCATGGTGGAATACTCCTCCACACCCTACCTCCTCTTCATGCTCGGTGAATACGTGGCCATCGTGCTGATGTGCGCGATGACGGTCATCCTCTTCCTCGGAGGCTGGCTGCCCATCATCGACATTCCGCCGCTCAACTGGGTGCCCGGCATCGTCTGGTTCCTCGTCAAGCTGATCTTCGTCTTCTTCATGTTCGCCATTGTGAAGGCCATCGTGCCGCGCTACCGCTATGACCAGTTGATGCGTCTTGGATGGAAGGTGTTCCTGCCGATCTCGCTGTTCTGGGTGGCGCTGACAGCCGGCGTGCTCGTCACCTTCGGGTGGGCGCCATGAGCATCGAGGGGATCACCGGAGCGCTGCTGTTCACGGGCCTCGGCGTTGCCGAACTGGCCTTCGTGAACCGTTCCGTCTACCCCTCGCTGCGCTGGCGCTACGAGAAGGCCAAGACCACGCAGACACATGGGCTTTCGCCAGCCGCCATCATGGCGCTGGTGAAAGTCCAGAGCCTCATCCTCCTGCCGCTCGCCGGGTTCATGCTCGGCAACGGCCTCGCTTCCATCTCCGGGTGAAACCAATGAGAGTTGCACAAGCTGCCCGCTCGCTGTTCCTGAAGGAGTTCGTGGACGCCACGATCCTGGCGATGCGATATTTCTTCGCGCCCAAGGCGACGATCAACTACCCCACTGAGAAGGGGCCGCAGTCGCCCCGCTTCCGCGGCGAACATGCGCTGCGCCGCTATCCCAACGGCGAGGAACGCTGCATCGCCTGCAAGCTGTGCGAGGCCGTCTGCCCCGCCGTCTGCATCACCATTGAGGCGGGCCCGCGAAGGAATGACGGCACGCGCCGCACCACGCGCTATGACATCGACATGGTGAAGTGCATCTATTGCGGCTTCTGCCAGGAGGCCTGCCCGGTCGATGCCATTGTGCTTGGCCCCAATTTCGAGTTCGCCACCGAAACCCGCGAGGAGCTGCTCTTCAACAAGGAGAGGCTCCTGGCCAACGGTGACCGCTGGGAGCGTGAAATCGCGAAGAACACCGCGATGGACGCGGACTACCGCTGAAGGAGCCGACATGGTCGCCGCATTGTTCTTCTACCTCTTCGCCGCGATTACCGTGGCCTCCGCGGTCATGGTGGTCACGGCGCGGAACCCCGTTCACTCGGTGCTGTTCCTCATCCTCTGCTTTTTCAATGCAGCCGGCCTCTTCGTGCTGCTGGGGGCTGAGTTCCTCGCCATGATCCTCGTCGTGGTCTATGTCGGCGCGGTCGCCGTGCTGTTCCTCTTCGTGGTCATGATGCTGGACGTGGACTTCGTCCAGCTGCGCGAAGGCATTTTGAACTACCTGCCCGTAGGCGCCACAATCGGCTTCATCGTGCTGGTGGAGCTGGCGCTGGTGGTCGGAAGCTGGGTCATCGACCCGGCGACCGTGCAGGCGCGGGGCTCGCCCACGCCCACGGACATCACCAACACGGAAGCCTTGGGCCGCGTCCTCTACACGGACTTCATCTTCTACTTCCAGGCGGCGGGCCTCGTGCTGCTGGTCGCAATGGTCGGCGCCATCGTGCTGACGCTCCGCCACAAGGAAGGCGTCAAGCGCCAGAACATCTCGGATCAGGTGGCGCGCAGCCCTGCCACCGCGATCGAGGTCATCAAGGTCAAGCCGGGGCAGGGGATCTGAGCCATGGAAATCGGCCTCTCGCATTACCTCACTGTCGCGGCGATCCTGTTCACCGTTGGCATCTTCGGCATCTTCCTGAACCGCAAGAACGTCATCATCATCCTGATGTCGGTGGAGCTGATCCTGCTCTCCGTCAACATCAATCTCGTCGCCTTCTCGAGCTTCCTTGGCGATCTCGTGGGCCAGGTCTTTGCGCTGCTCGTCCTCACGGTTGCCGCTGGCGAAGCGGCGATCGGGCTTGCCATTCTCGTCACCTACTTCCGCAACCGCGGGTCCATCGCGGTTGAAGACATCAATCTCATGAAGGGCTGACGGAAATCATGCATGCCGTCTTAACCGCCATCGTCCTCCTGCCGCTCCTGGGCGCGCTCATCGCCGGGCTTGCGGGCACCAAGGTCTTCAAGGGCCTGGGCCGCGACGCCGATGTCTACGGCGAGCATCACGCCCATGCCCATGCGGGCCACGGGGATGACCACCAAGGGCATGACGATCACGGCCACCACGGCCATTACGATGGCCCAGCCTGGCCGATGTATCTGACGACGGCTCTGCTCGTCATCGCCGCACTTCTTTCCTGGTATGTCTTCGTCGGCTTCATGCATGAGCCGCAGACACAGAAGGTGGAGCTGCTGCGCTGGATCAACTCCGGCACGCTGGCGGCGAACTGGACGATCCGTGTCGATACGCTCACCGCAGTGATGCTGGTGGTGGTGAACACCGTGTCGGCCCTCGTCCACATCTATTCGCTGGGCTACATGGGTCATGACGAGCACCAGCCGCGCTTCTTCGCCTATCTCTCGCTCTTCACCTTCGCCATGCTGATGCTGGTGACGGCCGACAACCTGATCCAGATGTTCTTCGGCTGGGAGGGCGTGGGCCTCGCCTCATATCTCCTCATCGGCTTCTGGTACAACCGGGATACCGCCAATGCTGCGGCGATGAAGGCCTTCATCGTCAACCGTGTCGGTGACTTCGGCTTCGCGCTTGGCATTTTCGGCTGCTTCATGGTCTTCCAGTCGGTCGATTTCGACACGATCTTCGCCGCAGCACCCGGCGTTGCCGGAAAACCCATGCAGCTCCTGTCATGGGAATTCGACACACTCACCGTGCTCTGCCTCCTGCTGTTCATGGGTGCCATGGGCAAGTCCGCGCAGTTCCTGCTGCACACCTGGCTGCCTGACGCCATGGAGGGCCCGACGCCGGTGTCCGCCCTCATCCATGCCGCCACCATGGTGACGGCGGGCGTGTTCCTGGTAGCGAGGCTTTCGCCCATGTTCGAATTGGCGCCTGATGCCAAGAACGTGGTTGTCATCATCGGCGCCATCACCGCCATCTTCGCGGCCACCGTCGGTCTCGTGCAGAATGACATCAAGCGCGTGATTGCCTATTCGACCTGCTCGCAGCTGGGCTTCATGTTCGTCGCACTGGGCGTTGGCGCCTATGGCGTGGCGGTGTTCCACCTCTTTACGCATGCCTTCTTCAAGGCGCTGCTGTTCTTAGGCTCGGGCTCGGTGATCCATGCCATGTCGGGCGAACAGGACATGCGCAAGATGGGCGGCTTGGCGCCCAGCATCCGCATCACCTGGATCATGATGATCATCGGCAATTTGGCGCTCACCGGCTTCCCCCTCACGGCTGGCTACTTCTCGAAGGATGCGGTCATCGAGAGCGCATATGCCGCCAACTGGGGCTTCGCCTTCTGGCTCCTGATCCTCGCCGCGGTATGCACGTCCTTCTATTCATGGCGGCTTGCCTTCATGACCTTCCACGGTGCGCCGCGGGCCGACGCCAAGACCATGGAACACGTGCATGAAAGCTCCAACGTGATGCTGATCCCGCTCTATGTTCTGGCGGCCGGCGCCATCGCGGCGGGCTTCGTGTTCAAGGAGTATTTCATCGGCCACGACTACAAGGAATTCTGGGCGGGTGCGGTGGCCGACAATGAGATCATGCATCTCTTCCACGAGGTGCCGAAGTGGGTGGTCTGGTCGCCCTTCGTGGCCATGGTCCTGGGCTTCGTTCTGGCCTGGCTCTTCTACATCCGCGATACCTCGATCCCCAAGCGCCTCGCGGAGCGTCACGAGCCGCTCTACAAGTTCCTGCTCAACAAGTGGTACTTCGATGAGCTCTATGACCTGATCTTCGTGCGCCCCGCCATGTGGCTCGGACGCTTCCTGTGGAAGAAGGGCGACGGCATGGTTATCGATGGCTTCGGGCCTGATGGCGTGGCCTCCGTAGTCACCGATGTCACGCGCGGCGCGATGCGGCTGCAGACGGGTTACCTCTATCACTATGCCTTCGCCATGATGATCGGTGTCGCCGCCTTGATTTCCTGGTTCATGTTCGGGGGCGCACACTGATGTCCGGCTGGCCCATTCTTTCGGTCGTTATCTTCCTGCCGCTGGCCGGCGTGCTCTTCCTTCTGATGGTGAAGGGCGAGGATCCGGGCGCGCTGCGCACCATCCGCTGGACGGCGCTGTGGACGACGGCTGTCACCTTCCTCCTGTCGCTGTTTATCTGGGCGGGCTTCGATCCCAATGCCCAGGGCTTCCAGTTCGTGGAGCAGTATTCCTGGCTTGGCGGCGCCGCATCCTACAAGCTTGGCGTCGATGGTATCTCGATGCCCTTCGTCATCCTCACCACCTTCCTGATGCCGATCTGCATCCTCGCCTCCTGGCATGTCACCAAGCGGGTGAAGGAGTACATGATCGCCTTCCTGGTGCTCGAAACGCTGATGATCGGCGTGTTCTGTGCGCTGGACATGGTGCTCTTCTACCTGTTCTTCGAGGCGGGCCTCATCCCGATGTTCCTCATCATCGGCATCTGGGGCGGTCCGCGCCGCGTCTATGCGAGCTTCAAGTTCTTCCTCTACACGCTCTTGGGCTCGGTGTTCATGCTGCTCGCCATCATCTACATGTACTGGACGAGCGGCACGACGGACATCCAGGCGCTGCTGGCCAACCCCAACTTCACGCCGGAAGCGCAGAAATGGCTTTGGCTTGCCTTCTTTGCGTCCTTCGCGGTGAAGATGCCGATGTGGCCGGTGCACACCTGG